>JAUIFX010000134.1 GCA_030429865.1 Gammaproteobacteria bacterium
TCCGCTTCTTCTGGGATGGGCCGTACTGGTCGGCATAGACCGCCGCGGACCCCGTCAGCGCGGGCAGATCGGCCCGGGGACGAACTTCGCGAGCGCCTTCGGCCAGTAGAACACGATGGCCAGGGTCAGGCTGCCGACGACCAGCGCCGGCCAGACCGGGTCCATCACCGCGGCGGGTACGGCCGTCAGGGCGGGAATGGTCCCGCTGCTCTCGGGCTCGTGACCGAACAGGCGCGAGAGCTGCAGCGCAATAATGATGCAGCCGATGCCGCTCATGAAGCCCGACACCACCGGGTAAGGCACGAGGCGGATGTACTGGCCGAGGCGGAACGTGCCGAACCCGATCTGCAGCAGGCCCGCGAGCACGACCGCCGCGAAGACCAGGCCCGGGTTGCCTTCGAGGGCCGCGTAGACGCCGGCGAACACCACCACCATGGGGCCGGTCGGCCCCGAGACCTGCGAGTCGGTACCGCCGAACAGGGCGGCGAAGAAACCGACGAAGATGGCGCCCCACAGCCCCGCAATGGGACCGGCGCCCGACGCTTCGCCGAACGCCAGCGCCAGCGGCAGCGCGACCACGCCGGCGGTGAGGCCGCCGAACAGGTCCCCGCGCAGGTTGGACAAGTCGAAATGACGGCGCGCCCGCGCCGCCACCGATGCACCGGTCATCGTTGGACTCCCTGCTGCCGTTCGCTCACGCGGCGCAGCCGTGTCCTTCGCCGGCGACCCGCGCGGCAAGCTCGACCGCGTAACGTTCCGCGACCGGCAGGAAACGCTCGGTCGCCGCGTCGTAGGCCGTCACCGCGCCGTCCTTGATGTCGTAGACCCAGCCGTGCAGCACCAGCTTCTTCTTCGCCAGCGCGGCGGCGACGCTCGGGTGCGTCCGCAGGTGGTTGAGCTGCAGGACGACGTTCTGCTCGGTCAGCATGAGCATGCGTTCGCGCTCGTCGAGCTCCGCGCCCGTCTCGCGCACGACTTCGACCGCGGCGCGCGAGAAGCCCAGCCAGTCGCGGACGTGCGGCAGGCCGGCGACCATCTCCGGGTTCATCGCGCCCTTCATGGCACCGCACTCGGTGTGCCCGCAGATGACGACGTGCGGTACTTCGAGCACCGCGACGGCGAACTCGATGGAGGCGGTCATGGCGCCGGTGTTGAGCCCGTGCGGCGGGACGATGTTGCCGGCATTGCGGCAGATGAACAGCTCACCCGGATCGGTCTGCGTGATCATCGCCGTTTCGATGCGGGAGTCGGAACAGGTGATGAACAGGGCCTCGGGTGACTGGCCGAGACTCAGGCGCTCGAACAGTTCCTTCTTCTGCGGAAAGACTTCCTGCTGGAAGTGGATGACACCTTTGACGAAGTTGGGCATGGCGAATTCCTGGATGCTGGTCTGTTCACGTTGGCCGGCGGCGCGAGTTGCCGGCGGCCGCGCACCGCTTCGCGTCACGCGACGCGGGGCGCCTGGCCATCATTAGACATCGAGAGGGTGCCCGCCTACTGACCAAGCCAGCGAAAATAAGTGATAGATTTTAAAAATCACATTCGCCATTTTCAGCATCGAAAACATGCCACGCAATAGTGCAACCGGGCACACGGCGAATCGCATGACGGGCGCAGCCGCGCACCATAACGGCCCGGGAACGCACCAGCATAGTGCGATCCCGGCCTGGGCGGCCCACTGTTTTCCTATTTAACTCAACAAGTTAGATCATGGCCCCGCAATTGCAGTGAGTCTCAGGACACTTGCACTGCCCCGGGAGTCCCGCGCCATGGCCAGGATCAAAGAAGCGCTGATACTGTTCCTCCTCGCATTGACGAGCCTGGCCGCCGGCGCCGCCGATTTCGACACCGAAGTGCCGATGACCCGCGCCAAGTCCGGCAATTTCTACATCGAGGGCCAGCTCAACGGCAGCGTCGCGGCGAGCTTTCTCGTCGATACCGGGTCCGGCCTCGTCACGGTCAGCAGCGACGTGCTCGACGAGCTCGAACGCCATGGCAAGGTGACGCGCAGCGGTCGCATGGCTGCGCGCCTCGCCAACGGGCGCCTGCAGGCCGTCAACCTGTACCGCGTCGAGCGGTTCGTGCTCGGCGGGCACTGCGACCTCGGCGCGGTCGACGTCGCCGTCATGCCCGGCTCCAAGAGCAACATCCTCGGGCTCAACGTGCTGCAGCGCGCCGCCCCGTTCGCCATGCACGTCACCCCGCCCAAACTCGCGCTCAGCGCCTGCGGCCTGGTCGCCGAGACCCTCGCAGCACGCTGAGGACAGGTGCGGCGCACGTGGGCCGCGGTCAATCGGACACCGTCACCACGACCTGCGGCAGGCGGCGCGCGAGAATGGCCTGCATGTCGCCGGCAAGGCGCTGAAAGAAGGCCCGCGACGGCGAGGCCGCGCGCCACACCAGCGCGTGCACGCGTACCACGGGTTCACCCTCGATCTCGGTGACCACGAGCTGGCTCTGGTCATGGATCTCGGACATCACGTAGAGTGCCGGCAGGAACGCATGCCCCATGCCCATCACCACCATGTGGCGTAGCGCATCGAGGCTGGTGCCCTGGTAGTCGCGCGAGAGTCGCGCGCCGAGGCGCTGGCACAGCTGCTCGACCTGCCGGTAGAAGCGATGGTGCTCCTCGATGCTGAGAATGTCGGCGTTCTCGAGGTCCGCGGCCGCCACGCGCTCGCGGCTG
Source organism: Gammaproteobacteria bacterium (assembly GCA_030429865.1). Lineage (GTDB taxonomy): Bacteria > Pseudomonadota > Gammaproteobacteria > JACKNG01. The sequence continues at coordinate 2,687 of JAUIFX010000134.1, forward strand.
GCCAGTTCGTGATCCTCGTGCACCACCAGTTTGACCGGCTCACGGAACAGCGGCTTGACGACGAACTCGTTGGAGTCGAGCGGCAGCGGACACAGCACGAGGTCGTGACGGCCGCTGGCGAGCCCGGTCTCGAGATCGCGCTGGGTGTCCTCGCGCACGTACAAGCGCAGGTTCGCGTACTGGCGATGCAGGTCCGGCAGCAGGTAGGGCAGCAGGTAGGGGCCGAGCGTCGGCGGCACGCCGAGGCGGTAGGTGCCGCCCGGCCCGTTGCGCACCGTGTCAGCGACCTCGACGAAGCCGTCGACCTCCTCGATGACGCGCCGCGCGTTGGCGAGCAGTTCGCGGCCGACCGGTGCGAGGCGCGTGCCGCTTCGCGAGCGCTCGAACAAGCGCACGCCAAGCAGCTTCTCGAGCGCCGATATCTGTGCCGTCAGGGTCGGTTGGCTGATACCCAGCCGCTCGGCCGCCCGCCGAAAACTTGCGCAATCGGCGACCGCGAGAAAATATTCGAGCTGACGCAGCGAAGGCTTGCCTTGAGGCATGAACGATACCGACCCGTGCTCAGGAACTCAGAACCCGTGCGTGCCGGGCGTGCCGCCGCGAAACGGGCCGCGAAGGCTCGCGGCGCGGCGCAGACGTACGTCCGGCACAGGTCGCAACGGGCGCGGTGAGCGATTCACCGGCGCTCAGTCGCGCGGTTCGGCGCCGCCGGCGTTGGCGTTGGCAGCCCAGATGCGCCGCACGGCCCGCACTTTAGACTTGTCCAGGTTGTGCATGCGGCCTTCGATGAAATCCAGTCCGACGACGATCCAGCCCGCCATTTCGGGCTGCTGGAGATGATAATACCGATGACGCCCTTCCCGCCGCTCGTCGACGATGCGGTGCGCGCGCAGCAGCGACAGGTGCTGCGAGACGCGCGTGCTGGTCAGTGCCATCGCTTCGGCCAGGGTGTTGACGTCCTTCTCACCCGCACCGAGTTCTTCGATCAGGCGGACCCGGTCCGGGTGCGCCAGGAGTTTGAAGATGTCGGCGAGCTCCTTGGCGACGATGGTGCGACTGGGCATCGTGGTTCTCCCGCTGGCGGGCGGCGTTTGACTGTCCTCAAGATTACTATTTACTTTCCGAGATTAATAGCTTCAAATATTTGCAGATATGGAATTGTTAACATGATGACCAGCCCGGCCAGGTTCCACGCCGCGATCGGAGGCGCCGCGTGAAACACAACGCCCCGCGGCGCAGCGCGTTCGAGCTGTTCCGCCTCATACTGCGCCCCGAGCGCCGCTTCTACGTGCTGATGCTCGTCTACGGCATCGCGCTCAGCGCGCTGTCATTGTCGGTACCGTTGTCGGTCCAGGTGCTGATTGGCACGGTCGTCAACTCGGCCCTGGTCAACCAGGTCATCGTGCTGGCGCTCGTGCTGCTCGCCCTGCTCGCGCTCTCGGGCCTGTTCGCCGCCGTGCAGGCCTACCTGATGGAGCTGTTCCAGCGGCGCTTCTTCTCGCGCATCGTCTCCGAAGTGGCGCTGCGCCTGATCTACGCCGAGCCGATGCACATGGAAAGCATCAACCGCGACGAGCTGGTCAACCGCTACTTCGACATCATGACGGTGCAGAAAAGCCTGCCGCCGTTGCTCACCAGCGGTCTCGCGACGGCGCTGCAGACCATCGTCGGCATCGCCGTGACGTCCTTCTATCACCCGCTGTTCATCCTGTTCAACGTCGTCGTCGTGCTCACCGCGTACCTCGTCTTCCGCATCTTCGACCCGGGAGCCGCGCGCTCGTCGATCGACGTGTCGACGGCCAAGTACGATACCGCCAACTGGCTCGAGACCCTGTCGCGCTCGAACAGCTTCTTCAAGTCACGCCGCACCATCGACTATGCATTCGCGCGCACGGCGCAGGTGCGTGCGGCCTACATCGAGGAGCACCGGCACCATTTCCATTTCACTTTCGCCCAGATTGTCGGCTTTCTTCTGCTCTATGCGCTGGCCAGCGCGGCACTGCTCGGTTTCGGCGGCTGGCTGACCATCATCGGCCAGCTCACCATCGGCCAGCTCGTCGCCGCCGAGCTGATCCTGACCGCGATCTTCTACGGCCTCACGCGCATGGGCTACTACCTCAAGCTCTATTACGACCTCTACGCCGCGATGGCCAAGCTGCTGCACCTGTACGTGCTGCCGCCAGAGACGCCGCGCGAAGATCGCATCGACGACGACTGGGAGCCGGAAGTGCGCTTCGAGCACATCACCTGCACGCTGCCCAGCGGCCCCTTCGAACTCGACCTCACCTTGCCGCCGCGTAGCCTGACCCAGATGGCGACGCGCTCCAGCACGCAGATCAAGGCCATGACCGACCTGCTGCTCGGCAACCGCCGGCCCGATAGCGGGCGCGTGCTGCTCGGGCCGCACGAAGTCGAGGACTTCAACCTCCACCACCTGCGCGATCGCGTCCTGTTCATCGATGCCACGCCGCTGCCGGAATGCTCGATCGCGGAGTTTCTCGACATCGCCGAACCCGGCATCACGCGCGCACGCATGCGCGAGCTGCTCGCCGTGGTCGGCCTCTACAGCGAGATGGGAACGATCGACGGCATGCTGGACCAGCCGCTGACGCCCTACGGCCATCCCCTGTCGGTGGCCGGCGTGATCAAGCTCAAGACCGCGTTCGCGCTGGCCGCCCGCCCCGCCCTGCTGGTGCTCGGGCCGGCGTTCGACATGCTCAGCCGCGAGGCGCGCCGGGGTACGCTGACGCACCTGCGCCAGACCCGCGACATGACCGTGCTGTGCTTCTCGCACCGTCACGATCTACCGGTCTTCGACCAGTACGTGTTGTGCGACTTCGCACGACAGGACGCCTTCGACGACATCGACGCCATGTTCAGGGCGAGCGACGGTATCGTCACGAGCGAGGCCGGGCGCGACGACGAACACGCATCGGAGCACAAACCATGAGCGCGCGTACCAACCACGAGGTGCGCGCGCTCGACACCTTCGCCGCCGAACGCCACCGCGAGCGGCTGCTCGGCACCCTGCCGGCATCGCCGCCGTCCGTCGTGCGGGTGCTCGCCGGGCTCGTGCTGCTGCTGCTGATCGTGATCGGCGCGCTGCTGTGGTTCGTGCCCTGGGTGCAGACCGCGGCCGGCAGCGGCCAGATCGTCGCGCTCGATCCCGCCGACCGTGTACAGGCGATCAACGCGCTCGTCGAAGGCCGCATCAACCGCTGGTACGTGCGCGACGGCAGCGTGGTCGCGGCGGGCGATCCGATCGTCGAGATCTCCGACATCGATCCGCGCTTCATCGAACGCCTCGAAGCCGAGCGCGCGGCCCTCGCGCACCGGCTGGAAGCGGCCCGCGTCGCGACCGAGACGGCCAAGCTCGACTACACTCGCCAGGAAGGTCTATACGAAGGCGGCCTCAGTTCACGCAAGGATTTCGAGGCGGCCAAGATCAAGTACCAGGAGATGCTCGCCAACGAGGCCAGCGCACGCGCGGCCCTGAACAAGGCGGACATCGGCGTGTCGCGCCAATCCTCGCAGGTCGTGAGGGCACCGCAGGACGGGCGTATCGTGCACATCGTCGCGGGCAATACGGCCACCGTCGTCAAGGCCGGCGACGCCATCGCGACGTTCGCCCCGGCCCATGTCGAACGGGCCGTGGAAGTCTACCTGAGCGGCCTCGATGCGCCGCTGGTCGAGACCGAGCTGCCCGCGCGCATCATGTTCGAAGGCTGGCCGGCGGTGCAGTTCAGCGGCTGGCCGCGGGCCGCACTGGGCACCTTCCCCGGCATCGTGTGGATGGTCGACCCGGTCGCCCAACCGGACGGACGTTTCCGCGCCCTGATCCGCGAGGACCCCGCCATGCCGTGGCCGCCGGACCGCTACCTGCGCCTCGGCGGCCAGGCGCGTGCATGGATCCAGCTGAGCGAAGTACGCCTCGGTTACGAGCTGTGGCGCCAGCTGAACCGCTTCCCGCCCAACCCACCGCGGCCTACCCCGATCAGCGACCCCGGAGCGGTGCAGTGACACTCACCTTGCGCGCGCTGGCGCTCGCCTGCGGACTGGTCGTCACGGTGCACGCAGCGCGCGCCGAACTCACGCTCGACACCGTGCTGGCTTCGTCCGTGCAGCACTTCCCGGCGATCCAGTCGGCGGTGCAGGAAACCCTCGCGCGCGAGGGCCGCGTGGTCAGTGCGCTGGGCGCGTTCGACCTCGCCCTCGAGCAGGACGCCAAGCTGCGCACGGGCTACTACGACGGACGCACGCTCGACAGTCGCGTGGTCAAGCCGCTGCCCATGGCGAACGCGAAGGCGTACGCCGGGTACCGTCTCAGCAACGACGACTTTCCAATCTACGAAGACGAGTACGTGACCACCGACGGAGGCGAGTTCAATCTCGGCGTGGTGCTCTCGTTGTGGCGCGACCGCGCCATCGACCCGCGCCGGTTCGAGCTCGCCACCGCGCGCCTGGGCGTGCGCGAAGCGGAGCTCGACCTGCTCCTCGCGCGCATCACGACCCAGCGCAACGCCAGCCGCGCTTACTGGTCTTGGGTGGTGGCGGGCAAACGTCTGCAGGTCTACCGCGAACTCGTCGCGCTCGCCGAACGGCGCATGAGCGCATTCGAGCAGCGCGTCGCCGCGGGCGACATCGCCGACATCTTCATCGTCGAGAACCGGCAGAACCTGCTGCGGCGTCAGGCACTCGCGACCGACGCGCGGCGCGAGTTCGAAGCACGCGCGATCGAGTTGTCGCTCTACCTGCGCGATGCCGCGGGCGAGCCGATGCTGCCCGATCCGTCGTCCGTGCCGGCCGCGCTGCCCGCCGCTGACCTGGCCGTCGCCGATACCGAAGCGCTGGTCGACGAAGTGATCGGCATCCGGCCCGAGCTCGCGCGACTCGACACGCGCCTGGCAATCGAACGCCAGCGGCTGCGCCTGGCGGAAAACGAGCTCATGCCGCGCGTCGATCTCGGCGTCAAGGGCGCCCACGACGTCGGCGCCGGGCCGCGCTCGCGCCAGGGCCTCGAGACGGTCTTCGACCTGACCGTCTCGATCCCGCTCGAGACCCGCCGCGGGCGCGGCAAGGTGTCGGAGGCGCGGGCGCGCATGAACCAGCTCGAACTCGACCGCACGCTGCTCGAGCAGCGGCTCGGCAACGAGGTGCGCAAGCTCGGCACCAACATCGAAGCGATGCGCGAGTTCGTTGCACTGACCGGCGACGAGGCGGTGCAGGCAGAGCTCATGGAGGACGCCGAACGTAAGCGCTTTGCCGCGGGCGCGAGTGATTTCTTCGTCGTCAACCTGCGCGAGGAACGCAGCGCCGACGCTCACATTCGCAATCTCGACGCGCGCCTGCGCTACCTGCACGGCGTTGCCGACCTGCACGCCATCACCATCGATCGCGAGGCCCTGGGGCTGTAGCGCGAACGACGCATTCCGGCGCCCGTCTCTTTGCCTTTTGCAGGGTGGCGGGCGATGATAACGCCATCGATTCCTGACGGAGATCTTCCACCTTGTCGAAGCGCACAAACCCCCTGCCCATCACTGCCGCGGCGATGCTGATCGTGGCCGCCACCCCTGCCGGCGCCGAGGAAGTGAGCGCGGAGTGCCGCGGTGTCGCGGCCGGCGTCGTTGCCGCCATGCGCGCCTCCGGCGAGCTCAGCGGTGACGCGGCCGTGGCCAGTGCGGTCGTCGCCGCGCGGCGTGCCTGCGCCGCGGCGCGCGACGGCCTGCCAGCGGCTGCCGGTGGCACGGGCTCCGGCGAGGCCGCACAGCAGGCCGCGACGGCCGAAACGGCGTCGGAAGAAGAAGAAAAATCGAGCGGCGCGAAGCTCTGGGACCTGTTCACCGGGGACCGCGATCTCAAGCCGGGCAACGAACGCCTGCGCCGCCTGAAGACGCAGTAGCAACGCCCCCCTCATCGTCGCGTGCCGGGGCGTCATGCGCGCGGGACCGGCCGCGACGAGCACGCTATCCCCCAAACAACAACGCCCCGGCATCACAGGATGCCGGGGCGTTGTTACGCTGAACGGCGGCGCGCGGGGCGCCGACGCGATCAGAGGTCGAAATCGACCGTGTAGGACACGACGAACTTGACGCTGCCGTTCTGCAGGCCGATGTCGCCGGAATCGTCGAGGTCGGTGTGGCTGACGACGAAGCCGAAGCCACCCTTCGACAGCGAGACGTTGTAGTCGACGTAGTCGAACGTACCGTTGGCGAAGTTGAACGAATCGACGAAGTCACCGTCGTGGTAACCGACGTGCAGGCCGAGTTCGAGGCCGTCCTTGATTTCGAACGCGTAGTCGGCCGAGATGTAGTAGGTCGAGCCGAAGCCGAGGTCATAGGCCTGACCGGCGTTGGCGATACCGTCGGACTCGTCGGCCTCGGTGTGGGTCAGCACGTAGGCGGTGACGCTGAAGCCCATGTAGCCGAGGCTGCCGTAGAGTTCACCGAAGTCGAAGTTCGCCTCTTCGTCGTAGTTGTAGAAGAGGAAACCGAAATCGTAGCTGATGCCGTTGTACTCGCCAGCGTAGCCGATGTACCAGTCGTTCTCGTACGAGAACGCGTCACCCGAAGAATCGGTGCCGCTGGCGTATTCGACGTTCGACACCCAGGTGCCGACGTAGATGCCCGACTCGTGCGCGTAGTCGATACCGCCCGACACGGCCGGCTTGTTCTCCGACTGGGTCAGGCCGCGCCACAGGTAATTGTTGGACACCGAAACGTTGGCCGTCCAGTCGCCTGCGTGGGCCACGCTGGCCGTGCCGGCGAGCGCAAGCGCCGCGGTGGTCGTGATGAACTTGTTCATGGGTGATCTTCTCCTGATTGAGTGCTTCGATTGCTTCACGCGCGACGCCTCGGACCTCGCTGACGTATGCCCTCGTACTGCAATCGCGGGGCCAGCTTTGAAGCGAAATCACCACGCGCTGTGGCGTCGTTGACGGCAAAAAACCGAACCACTGACAAATCAATCAGTTAAAAACAACCACCCCTCCGGACCTCGATCGAATTAGTGCCTATATCATTGATTTACGGCCACGTGCACAACGAACGTCCGCGCACCGTTTCGCCCCGCAACGAAGCATTGTTGCGAAAAAAGAACGAATTTCGCCCGAAAATGGTGCGCGCCAAAACAGCGCACGGGGCGTGCCGCGGCGGCGCTTCGAAGCCGCTGGAGGACGCGCCGGGCGCACATCAGGACGCGGCGCGTTCGCCTCGTCCGGACCACCGCGCGGCACAGCCGCGCGGGTCCGCCGCCCCGCTACGGCCGGCCCGCGCGTCCGCGTGACGGCGCACCGCGCGGTGCCGCACGATGCGCCGTCGCGGGAAAGGCGATGCGTCAGCGGGCCAGGTGCGCCCGGATCGCGTCCATCTGCTCGCGGCGTGCGCGGCGCGCGGCGAGCGCCGCGTCGAGGTCCACGCGCACGAAGCGCGTCGGCATGTTGGGCTGCATCTGGGCGATCAGGTCCATGTCGGCGGAGATCACCACGCCGATGGTGAAGTAACCGCCGCCGGAGACGGCGTCACGGTGGAGCACGATGGGTTCGAGGCCGCCCGGGATCTGGATGCAGCCGTAGGCGTAAGGCGAGTCGGTGATGTTCGACGGGTCCTCACCGGCGCCGAACGGCGGACGCCGTGGCACGAAATCCATCGGCCGCCCGCCGCGGAAGCGGTAGCCCATGCGATCCGCCTCCGGCGCGACTTTCCACTCGTCGGCATAGAAGTGGGCCGCACTCTCCGGCGTCACGCGGTGATCGTAGATCCCCGGCACGACGCGCAGCTCGGCCGGGCTGCCCGGCAGGCGGCGCAGCTTTTCCGGCACCTCGCGGCCGCCCCGCGTATCGCGTGGGCTACCCAGCGCCAGGCGATCGCCGGCGGCCAGGGCGCGCCCCTCGTGGCCGCCCATGACACCGACCAGGTAGGTCGAACGGCTACCGAGGACGAGGGGCACGTCGATACCGCCGGAGATGGCTATGTAGACCCGCGCGCCGGCCGTCAGGTAGCCGAAGCGCAGCACCTGGCCGGCGCGCACCTCGAGCGCGGTCCAGCCGGGCTGCTCGACGTCATCGACGAAGATCGGCAACGTCGCGCCGGTCACCGCGACGAGCGCGTCCCGCTCGAACGCGATCTCGGGCCCCATGAACGTGGCTTCGAGCCCGGCCGCCCCCTCGTCGTTGCCGACCAGCAGGTTCGCCGCGCGCAAGGCCATGCGATCCATCGCGCCGCCCTGCGGAATACCCAGGTGGTAGTGGCCCGGCCTTCCGAGGTCCTGCACGGTGGTCGCGAGACCGGGTTTGCGTATTTCAATCATGGCCGAGCACCTCGATCAGTCGGGCATTGTAGGCATCCATGTCGGCTTCGAACTCGGCGCGGTCGAAGCGCACCGGGCGGATGCGCGGCTCGTAGCGGTCCGCCTCGACCTCCGCCGCGATGGCATCGTAGGCGGCGCGGTCGATCGGCGAGAACTTGACGATGTCGCCCGGCCTGAGCAGCACCATATCCTCGCGCAGGTAGGAGACCTTGCCGGCCGGCTCGAAGATCGGCATCGGCGTGATCCCGAACATCTGGTAGCCACCGGCGCCGCGCACCGCGTAGATCGCCGTGAAGCAGCCGCCGTAGCCGATCGTATGGCGCGGCGTGTCGGTGCGCGGGCGGACATACTTGGGCGCCTCGATCTGGCGCTCGCGCTCGACCATCTGGTAGAGCCACGGCACGCCGCAGACGAATCCGACCATCGATACGAACCAGGGCGAGCCATGGTGCGCGGCGATGAAGTCGGCAACGCTGTCATACCCGTTGATGCGTGCGCAGTACTCGAGATCGGTCGCTTGCGGATCCTGGTGGCGCTCGCGGAAACGCATCATCGTCTCGTGCGTCCAGGGGTCCTCGTAATAGACCGGGATCTCGATGATGCGGGTGTCGAGCACGTGGTCGCCGCGTTCAGCCGCCTCGTCGAGGGCCCGCACCTCGCGCAGGAGTTCCTCGGGGTGCATGCGATCCGGATCGAAGCGGACCTGGTAGGACGCATTGCCGGGACAGATCTCGCTGACGCCCGGAAAATCCGCCGCGCGAATCGCGCTCGTCACGGCAAGGCTCTTGAAGAAGGCGTCGAAGGTCATCTCCTCGTCGCATTCGACGAACAGGTGCTCGTCGCTGCCAAAGCTGAAACGACTGCTCATGAAGCGGCTCCCGGCGTGCTGTTGGAAGGCTTGAAATGCTGCTCGAGCCACGGCTCGAGGAAGCGCGTATCGATCCGCCCCTGCCGGACGTCGGCATCGACTGCGAGCGCCCGGTGCAGCGGCACGGTAGTCGGCACGCCGACCACCTCGAGGCCGTCGAGCGCATGGCGCAGCTTGTCCAGGCAATCGGCGCGGTCGGCACCGTGGACGATCAGCTTGCCGAGCAGCGAATCGTAGAACGGCGGCACGGTGTAGCCCTCGTAGAGCAGCGAATCGAAACGCACGTGGGCGCCTTGCGGCACGCTCAGCGTTTCGATCGTGCCCGGACCGGGCATGAAATTGCGCGCCGGATCCTCGGCGTTGATGCGGCACTCGATGGCATGGCCGTGGATGCGCACGTCGTCCTGCCCGAGCGCGAGCGGCTCGCCGCCCGCGATGCGGATCATCTGCTCGACGAGGTCGACGCCGGTGATCATCTCGGTCACCGGGTGCTCGACCTGAATGCGGGTGTTGACCTCGATGAAATAGAACTCGCGGCTCGCCGCATCGTAGAGATACTCGACGGTACCCGCACCGCGGTAGCCGACCGAGGCGGCGAGCGCGACCGCGCTGTCGCACAGGGCCTGGCGCACCGTCTGGTCGAGTTCGAATGCCGGCGCCTCTTCCCACACCTTCTGGCGCCGCCGCTGCAACGAGCACTCGCGCTCGTAGCAGTGCACGAAGCGCTCGCCGTCGCCGAGGATCTGAACCTCGACGTGGCGCGCACGTTCGATCACCTTCTCGACATACAGGCCGCCGTCGCCGAACGCCGCCCGCGCCTCGCCCGAAGCCTGCGGGAAGAAGCGTGCGAACTCGCTGGCATCGTGCGCGATGCGGATGCCGCGCCCGCCGCCGCCGGCGGCCGCCTTGATCATGACCGGGAAACCAATCTCCGCGGCCAGCGCCGTGGCGCGCGCGACGTCATCGATGCGCCCGTCGCTGCCGGGCACGACCGGCACCCCGGCCCTGGCCGCCACCTCCCGCGCCGCGACCTTGTCGCCGAGCAGGCGGATGGCGTCGCCGGACGGTCCGATGAAGCGCATGCCGGCCGCGACCACGGCGTCGGCGAAGTCGGCGTTCTCGGCGAGAAAGCCGTAACCGGGATGCACCGCGTCGCAGCCCGCCTCGCGCGCGGCGGCGACCATGCGTTCGACGTCGAGGTAGGACTTCGCCGCCGGCGGCGGCCCGACCTCGACGACCGCATCGGCGAGGCGCGCGGCGAGCGAATCGAGATCCGCCGCGCTCGCCGCCTGCACCGTGCGCAATCCGAGCTTGCGGCAGGCGTGGTTGATGCGCACCGCGATCTCGCCGCGGTTGGCGATGAAGACCGACGAAATGCTCACGGATCGATTTCGGCGATGAGCTGGCCGGCCATGATGGCGTCGCTGTCTTCGATGACGAAGCGGATCGCGCTGCCCGCGACCTCGGCCACCACTTCCTGGAAGTTCTTCATCACTTCGACCAGGCCGATGACGTCACCGACGGCGACCGCGTCACCGTCTTCCTTGAACGGCGGGCTCTCGGGCGATGGCCGGCGGTAGAACGTACCCGGAAGGGGCGATACGACCTGCTGTGTACTCATCTGCTGCTCCTGCGTGGCTGCTCGTCGAAGATCTGCTGCAGCGGCCGCGGGCCGCCGCGGCCGGCCGCAGCGGGGAGTTTACAACGATCGGCCGCGGCAACACCGCCCGTGGCCTTGACAGGCCGCCCGCGGCGGCGGCTTCATGCTCACCGGCGCGGCCGCGCCATGACCCGACCCGACGGAGAGACCCATGCGATTCGGCCTCATGTACAGCTTCATCGTGCCGCCCGGGCACGCCATGACACACCTCGACACCTTTCGCGAGATGGATGCCCTGCTGCCGCTCGCCGAAACCCTGGGCTTCGATGCCTTCCACACCACCGAGCATCATTGCCAGGACAATGGCTGGGCGCCGAGCCCGCTGCTGGTGCTCGCGCGCGCTGCCGGTCTGACCCGGCGCATGCGGCTGGTCACGAACGTCCTGCTGCTGCCTCTCTACCAGCCGCTGCGCCTGGTCGAAGACGTCGCCACGCTCGACAACCTGTGCGCAGGACGCCTCACGCTCGGCGTCTCGCCCGGCTACGTGTCCGAGGAGTTCGCCGCCTACGAGATACCGCACACCGAGCGCTTCGCGCGCAGCGAGGAGATGCTCGACATCCTCGAGGCATCCTGGAAGGACGACGTACTCGCGCACGAGGGCCGCTACTACCGGGTGCCGCCGACGCGCGTGGTGCCGCGGCCGGTGCAGGAGCGAATCCCGCTGTGGTACGGGG
>JAUIFX010000135.1 GCA_030429865.1 Gammaproteobacteria bacterium
TTGCTGGTATCGGCGTGCAGCAGCCGGTCGAGCCTGTCGAGCAGGCCGTGCTCGATGTCCGCCGGCGAGATGTCGGCGCCGACGTGCCGGTAGAGCAACGCGACGAGGTGCTCCTCGACGGCCCGGGACATGTGCAGACCGCCCGCGTTCTGCGCATGCGTGAGCAGCGCGCGCCAGCCGGTCGTCTGGGGAATGTGCAAATCCTGGTTGGGCATCGGCATGGTCCTCGTCGTGGCTCAGGATGTCGGCCCCGGCGCGGCGATCTTTAGCCGGCCGGGCACCCTGAACGGGGCACCGCGGCATACTCAAGCCTCCACCCAGCGGCTATACTGCGCGCCCCGGAAACGCCCGTCCCCGACCGCCAGCCGATGACCGAGCAAGCTTCCCCGCCGGCCACATTCCAGGCCCTGATTTTCGCCCTGCAGCGCTACTGGAGCGGCTACGGCTGCGTCATCGCGCAGCCCTACGACATGGAGATGGGCGCCGGCACCTTTCACCCGGCGACGTTCCTGCGCGCGATCGGCCCCGAGCCCTGGCGCACTGCCTACGTGCAGCCGTCGCGCCGTCCGACCGACGGCCGCTACGGGGACAATCCCAACCGCCTTCAGCACTACTACCAGTTCCAGGTCCTGCTCAAACCGTCCCCGGACGCGCTGCAGGCGCTCTACCTCGGGTCGCTCGCCGCGCTCGGCCTCGACCTCGAAGTGCACGATGTGCGCTTCGTCGAAGACAACTGGGAATCCCCCACCCTCGGTGCCTGGGGACTCGGCTGGGAGGTATGGCTTAATGGCATGGAGATCACCCAGTTCACCTATTTCCAGCAGGTCGGCGGTCACGACTGCCGGCCGGTCTCCGGCGAGATCACCTACGGACTCGAACGTATCGCGATGTACCTGCAGGGCGTCGACTCGGTATTCGACGTGGTGTGGGCAGAGCACGAGGGCGAAGTCGTCACCTACGGCGACGTCTACCATCAGAACGAGGTCGAGATGTCCGCCTACAACTTCGAACACGCCGATACCGCGGCGCTGTTCGACTGGTTCGACCAGTGTGAAAAGGAAGCCACGCGCCTGATCGCGCTGAGCCTGCCGCTGCCGGCCTACGAGCAGATGGTCAAGGCCTCGCACACCTTCAACCTGCTCGACGCGAGGCGCGCCATCTCGGTCACCGAGCGGCAACGCTACATCCTGCGCGTGCGCACGCTCGCCCGCGCCATCGCCGAGGCCTACTACGCCGCGCGCGAGGCGCTCGGCTTTCCGCTGGTCCGGCGCGAGGCCCGGGCGTCATGAGCGAGACACTGCTGATCGAAATCGGTACCGAGGAACTGCCGCCCAAGGCGCTGCCGCGCCTGTCGGCAGCCTTCGCGGCGGCTTTCGACAAGGGCCTGGCCGACGCCGGCCTGCCCCATGACGGCATGACGGCCTACTGTGCCCCGCGGCGCCTCGCGCTGAGCGTGTCGGGCCTCGCCGAGCGCCAGCCCGACCGCGTCGAGAACCGCCGCGGTCCGGCGCTCGCCGCCGCGTTCGACAGCAACGGGCAGCCGACCAAGGCGGCGCTCGGTTTCGCGCGCTCGTGCGGCGTCGAAGTCGCCGACCTCGGCCGCGTAGAGCAAGGCGACAACGCGTGGCTGGCCTTCGAACGCCACGTCGCCGGTCGGCACATCAACGAGCTGGTCGACGAGATCACCCACCAGGCGCTGGCCGCGCTGCCCATCCCCAAGCGCATGCGCTGGGGTGACGGCGAGGTCGAATTCGTGCGCCCGGTGCACTGGGTCGTCGCGCTCTACGGCAGCGCCGTGCTCGAGTGCGAGATCCTCGGCATCGCGGCCGGGCGTACGACGCGCGGCCATCGCTTCCACCACGGCGGCGAACTGCCGCTCGCGAGCGCCGACGATTACGCGCGGACGCTCGAGCAACAGGGTCACGTGATCGCCGATTTCGACGCCCGCCGCACGCGCATCCTCGCGCAGGTCGAAGCCCTGTGCGACGAGACCGGTGGACAGGCCGTCATGGACGAGGCGCTGGTCGACGAAGTCACCGCACTGGTCGAGTGGCCGGCGGCGATCGGCGGCAGTTTCGACGCGGAGTTCCTCGAACTGCCCGAGGAAGCACTCATCGCGAGCATGCAGGGGCACCAGAAATACTTCCCCGTGCGCGACGCCGAGGGGCGCCTGCTCAACCGCTTCGTGACCATCGCCAACCTCGACAGCAAGCAGCCGGACGTCGTGCGCGATGGCAACGAGCGCGTGATCCGTCCGCGCCTCGCCGACGCGCGCTTCTTCTATCGCAGCGATCGTGCCGAGCCGCTCGAGACGCGCCGTGCAGGGCTCGCCGAGATGCTGTTCGAGAAACGCCTGGGCTCGCTCGATGCCAAGACCACGCGCGTCGAGCGCCTGGCCGCGCGTCTCGCCGAGGCTTGCGGCGCGGAACCGGCGCTCGTCACCCGGGCCGCCGCGCTGTCGCGCTGCGACCTGCTCTCGGCCATGGTCGGCGAGTTTCCCGAGCTGCAGGGCACGATGGGACGTTACTACGCGCTGGCCGACGGCGAGCCGGGCGCGGTCGCCGTGGCGCTGGACGAGTTCTACCAGCCACGCTTCGCCGGCGACGCGATCCCCGCCAGCGCCGTGGGACGCTGCGTCGCGCTGGCCGACAAGCTCGACTCGCTGGTCGGCATCTTCGGCATCGGCATGGCGCCGACGGGCGACAAGGATCCTTACGCACTCAGGCGCGCCGCGCTCGGCTGCCTGCGCATCCTGATCGAAGGCGAGATCGATCTCGACCTCGCCGAGGTCATCGCCATGGCCTGCGCCATCTACGGCGAGCTCCCGCTCGCGGCGGACACCGCCGAGCAGGTCTATGCGTTCATGCGCGAGCGCCTGCGCGGCTACTACCTCGAACGCGGTGTCGCGGCCGACGTCTGCGCCGCGGTCCTTGCCAACGAGGTCACCGCGCCGCGCGAGATCGGCCGCCGCATCGACGCCGTGTCGCGCTTCCGCCAACACACCGCTGCCGCTGCCCTGGCCGCGGCCAACAAGCGCATCGGCAACATCCTGAAGAAGCTCGACCGCCCGGCGCCCGAACGCTGGACGCGCGAACGTCTCGTCGACGCCGCCGAGCGGCGTCTCGCCGACGCGCTCGACGCCGTCGCCGGCGAGGCGGGTGCGCTGTTCGAGGCACGCGACTACGCCGGCTACCTGGCCTGCCTGGCCGGCCTGCGCGAGAGCGTAGATGCCTTCTTCGACGAAGTGATGGTGATGTGCGAGGACGCCGCGCTGCGCGACAACCGCCTGGCGCTGCTCGCGCACCTGCACCGCCTGTTCGGACGGGTCGCCGACATCAGCCGCCTGAGCGAGAACTGAGCCGGGCGGCGATGCGCACGCTGCTGCTCGATCGCGACGGCGTCATCAACCGCGACTCGCCGGATTTCATTCGCTCGCCGGGCGAGTTCCGGCCGTTGCCGGGCGCGCTCGAGGCGGTGGTGCGCGCGCAGCGTGCCGGCTACCGCGTGATCATCGTGAGCAACCAGTCGGGACTCGCCCGCGGCCTGTTCGCGATGCGCGATCTGAACGCGATCCATCGCCGCCTGCAGGACGAGCTCGAACGTCTGGGCGGACGCGTCGAGGCGTTCTTCTTCTGCCCGCACGGACCAGGCGACGGCTGTGACTGCCGCAAGCCGGCCGGCGGACTGCTGCGCGCACTCGGGGCGCGGCTCGGCGTCGAGCTCGGTGGCATGCCGTTCGTCGGCGATCGCCTGAGCGATGTGCGCGCCGCGCAGAGCGTCGGTGCGCGTCCGCTGCTCGTCCGCACCGGCCTGCACTCCCCCGACGCGGCCGAACTCGCCGCGCTCGGCCCGGTCGACGTCTTCGACGACCTGCCCGCCGCCGTCGAGGCACTGCTGTCATGCTGACCCGCCTGCGCTCGTGGTTGTTCTATATCGGGCTCGCTCCGCTGACCGTGGTGTTCAGCCTCATCGGCATCGGCATCCTGCCGCTGCCGCGCACGCTGCGCTACGCGGTGATCACGCGCTGGTCGGTCGTCACCATCTGGTGGCTGCGCGTGAGCTGCGGACTCGGCTACGTCGTCGAGGGGCGCGAGCACATCCCCGAGTCGCCGGGCGTCATCGTGTGCAAGCACCAATCGGCCTGGGAAACCATCACCCTGCAGTTGATCTTTCCGCGCCAGTGCCAGGTGCTCAAACGCGAGCTGTTGCGCGTGCCGTTCTTCGGCTGGGGCCTGGCCAGCCTCAATCCGATCGCCATCGACCGCAAGGCCGGGGCACGCGCCTTGAAGACCGTCCTGGCACGCGGCGTCGAGCGCATTCGCGATGGCTGGTGGGTACTGCTGTTTCCCGAGGGCACACGGGTACCGGCCGGCACGCGCGGGCGCTACACATCGACCGGGGCGGCGCTGGCGATCGAGGCCGGCTGTCCGCTGGTGCCGGTCGCGCACAATGCCGGCGTGTTCTGGGCACGCAACGCCGTGACCAAGCACCCCGGCACCATCCGCGTCGTCATCGGCCCGCCCATCGAGACGACCGGCAAGAGCGCCAAGGCGGTAATCCGCGAAGCGGAAGCCTGGATCGAGGCGACCTGCGCGCGCCTGCCGCTGCAACCCGGCGCCTGAGCACCCGCGCGCGCGGCCTTCGCGCATCCTTTATGATGTTGCCGGTTCCACCCGCGCCACGAGCCCGCCGATGCCCGAGCTGCCACCGACCCGCTTCCCCGCCACGCGTCCACGCCGCAACCGATCCGACGAGTTCGTGCGCCGGCTGGTGCGCGAGAACGTTCTCACCGTCGACGACCTGATCGCGCCGATGTTCGTGCTCGACGGCGACGGCCGCCGCGAGCCGGTCGCGAGCATGCCGGGCGTGGAGCGCCTGAGCATCGATCTCGCCGTCGGCGAGGCGCGCCGCCTGCACGCGCTCGGCATACCCGCCGTGGCGCTGTTCCCCGTCACTCCGGCCGCGGCCAAGAGCGACGACGGTCGCGAGGCGTACAACCCGGACGCCATCGCGCAGCGCGCGATCGCGGCGCTCAAGGACGCCGTGCCGGACCTCGGCGTGATCACCGATGTCGCGCTCGATCCGTTCACCACCCATGGTCACGACGGCGTGCTCGACGGCGCCGGGCGCGTCCTCAACGACGAAACCGTCGATGTCCTGGTGCGCCAAGCGTTGTCGCAGGCCCGCGCCGGTGTGGATATCGTCGCGCCGTCGGACATGATGGACGGCCGCGTCGCCGCGATTCGCGCGGCGCTCGAGAGCGAGGGCTACCGCGACGTCAAGATACTCGCCTACTCGGCCAAGTACGCGTCGTCGTTCTACGGGCCGTTCCGCGACGCCGTCGGCTCCGGCGCAAACCTCGGCAAGGGTGGCAAGCAGACCTACCAGATGGACGCCGGCAACAGCGACGAAGCGCTGCGCGAGGTTGCCCTCGATATCGCCGAAGGCGCGGACATGGTGATGGTCAAGCCGGGTATGCCGTACCTGGACGTCGTGCAACGGGTCAAGGCGACGTTTCAGATGCCGACCTTCGTCTACCAGGTGAGCGGTGAGTACGCCATGCTCAAGGCCGCGGCCCAGGCCGGCTGGCTCGACGAGCGCGGCGTCGCGCTAGAGGCCCTGCTCGCCTTCAAGCGCGCCGGCGCGGATGGCGTGCTGACCTACTTTGCCGGTGCCGCGGCCAGCTGGCTCGCCGACTGAGCCAGGCGCCTGCGCGGCGCCGCCGCGTATCACACGTCGAGATCGAGTTCCTTGATCTTGCGTGTCAGCGTGTTGCGTCCCCAGCCGAGCAGCTTGGCAGCTTCCTGGCGGCGCCCGTGGGTGCTGTTCAGGGCAACGTGGATCATGGTCGATTCGAAGCGCGGCAGGGCCTCGTCGAGGATCGGCTCGTGACTCTGCCGCAGGCGGCGCTCGGCCCAGCGCCTGAGCGCACCTTCCCAGTCTTCCTCGCCGCCGGTCTCACGCTCGCCGCCGAGCAGCAGCTCGGCCGGCAGATCGTCGACGTCGATCTCGCGTGACGGCGCCATGATCATCACGCGCCGGCACACGTTCTCGAGCTGGCGCACGTTGCCCGGCCAGTCGTAAGCGCGCATCGCGGCCAGCGCGCGCGGCGTGAGCCGCTTGGATTCGCCGCCGAGCTCGGCCGCGGTCGTACGCAGAAAATGCTCGGCCAGGGCTTCGATGTCGTCCGGCCGTTCACGCAGCGAGGGCAGCTCGAGGCGGATGACGTTGAGGCGGTGGAAGAGGTCTTCGCGGAAGCTGCCCTCGCGCACGCGCTCTTCGAGATGCTGGTGGGTGGCGGCGATGACGCGCACGTCGACCCGCACCGGTTCGGTGCCGCCCACGCGGTAGAACTCGCCGTCCGCGAGCACGCGCAGCAGCCGGGTCTGCAGTTCGGCCGGCATGTCGCCGATCTCGTCGAGGAACAAGGTGCCGCCGTTGGCCTGCTCGAAGCGGCCGATGCGCTGACCCGCGGCGCCGGTGAACGAGCCTTTCTCGTGGCCGAAGAGTTCCGATTCCAGCAGGTCTCGCGGAATCGCCGCGGTGTTGAGCGCGATCAGCGGCTGCTGCGCGCGCGGGCTGTGACGGTGCAGCGCGCGCGCCACGAGTTCCTTGCCGGTACCTGACTCGCCGGTCAACAGCACGGTCATGTTGGAATTGGCAAGCCGCCCGATCGCACGGAAGACTTCCTGCATGGCCGGCGAGGAGCCGATGATCTCGGGGACTTCGGCCAGCGCCTCCTGGTCCTCGACGGGTGCCGGCGCCTCCTGCGCCTTGCGCAGCGCGCGGCGCACGATGGCGATGACGTCGTCGACGTCGAAGGGTTTCGGCAGGTACTCGAACGCACCGCCACGGAAGGCAGCGACCGCGCGATCGAGATCGGCGTACGCGGTCATGATGATGATCGGCAGGTCGGGATGCTGGTCCTGCATGTGACGCAGCAGGGTGAGGCCGTCGGTACCCGGCATGCGGATGTCGGTGATGATGACGTCGGGTTCGAACTTGTCGAGGCGGCTGAGCACCTTGTCGGCGCTGTCGAAACTGCGCGTTGCGATGTGCTCGCGTTCGAGCGCGCGCTCGAGCACCCATCGGATGGAGCGATCGTCATCGACGATCCAGACTTCGTGCTGTTTGTTCATGGTTCTTCTCCGAGCGGCAGCCACACCGAGAACTCGGTGTGCCCGGGCTCACTTTCGAATCCGATCAGCCCGCCCTGGCGCTGGATCAGCGACTGCGCGATCGGCAGTCCCAGGCCCGACCCTTCGGCGCGGCCGGACACGAGCGGGAAAAAGATGCTGGCGCCGAGGTCCGGGTCGACCCCCGGCCCGGTATCGATCACCTGCACGCGCACGACCAGGCGGTGCAGGGTCGTGCCGATGGTGAACTTGCGCTGGATACGGGTACGCAGCGTCACCGTGCCTTCGGCACCATCGACGGCCTGCACCGCGTTGCGCAGCAGGTTCATGAAGGCCTGCACGAGTTGATCGCGGTCGGCGCTGATCTCGGGCAGGCTGGGATCGTAGTCGCGCTCGATGACGGCATCGCCGACGCGCTCGGCCTCGACCACCATGCGTACGTGCTCGAGCACGTCGTGAATGTTGAGGACCTGCTTGTTCGAGGCGCCGCGCGGACCCAGCATGCGATCGACCAGGGTACGCAGACGGTCGGCCTCGCCGATGATGATCTGCGTGTATTCGGCCTGCCGCTGGTCTTCGAGTTCTCGCTCGAGCAGCTGCGCGGCGCCGCGGATGCCGCCCAGCGGGTTCTTGATCTCGTGTGCGAGACCGCGCAGCAGTGCGCTCGAAACGTGGTTCTGCATCAGCAGGTTGCCTTCGTGCTGGATACGCTGGCGGCGTTCCACGTTGGTCATCTCGATGACCACGAAGGCCGGCTCCGGATGTTGCCGCCACAGCGGCGTGACCGTGCAGTCGACCAGGGTCGTGGCAAGCTTGCCGAGACGCAGGTCGAGGCCGCGCTCGGCGAACGAACGGCCTTCGAGCAGCGCGCGCTGCGCGGCATGGACCAGCTCGTCGGCGCCTGGCAGGACGTGTGCCAGCAGGTTGTCGCGCAGCCGGTTTTCGCTCGTTTCGATCAGCGCCAGCGCCGCGGCGTTGGCCTTCAGCACGCGCAGGTCGCGGTCGAGCATGAGCACGGCCGTAGCAAGGGCCTCGACGAGGTCGGTGTCCGTAGGGGTCTGTGCGGTCGGCATCGGCGCTAGTCTGCACTATTTTGGTGCAATCATGGATCCAGCATGATTGGCGGTTCCGGTGCGAGCAGATCGCACCACGAAATATCAGGGGCTTAGGAAGTCTCGCCGGGCCACGGAACGGGTCCGGTGCAGCTGGGAGGCGCCCCGATCAGAAAGGGGCAAGAATCGGACCAATCAGGAACCGGTGGGTGCGCGCCTGGCCGGTGCGGGGTTGAGCACCGATTGCTGGTGCACATAGATGGTGAGCGTCTCGGCACGGCGCAGCGTGTTGCCGGCCGCATCGACAACGGCCGCCCCAAGCTGGTGCGTACCGCGCTCGAGCGGCTGCACCATGGTCGTCGTGCCGGCCACCGGGTCGCCATAAGGCGCACCGTCGAAGTAGAACTGCACCCGGTGGCCTGCACCGATGTCGAGCGCCGGTTCGACGCTCACGCCGACGTCGAGCTGGCGCTGGTTGCGAATCGTCGCCTCGTCGGCCGGCGCAGTGATGCGCACGGCGGTATAGGTATCGCCCGCCTGCTTCGCCGGGGCCTCGGCCCCGCCGGTCCGCGGCGGCGGCACACGCTGCCCCGGCACGGTGGAGACTTCGCCGATCTCGATCTGCTCTGCGCCTTCGCGCGGCACGTCGGAGAAAATCACGTTGCCGTCCTCGTCGGTCCAACGGTAGACCTCGGTAGCGGCGGCGGACCAGCCCCCCAGCGACAGTGACAGGCAAAGCACGAGGGCGGAGGAAATGCGCATGGCGGGGCGACCGGCGTGGTGTGACGTCGACGGTCAGTGTATCCGCCGGCCGGGGAATGTCCAACGCGCCCGGACGCCGCAAAAAAAAGCCCCCGCGAGCGGGGGCTTTCGGTCAGGTCGGGGACCTCGCGTCAGACGCTGTAGTACATGTCGTACTCGACCGGGTGGGTCGACATGCGGATGCGCTGAACTTCCTCCATCTTGAGATCGATGTAGGCATCGATGGCGTCGTCGCCGAGCACGCCGCCCGCCTTGAGGAAATCGCGGTCCGCGTCCAGCGACTCGAGCGCCTGGTCGAGGGAACTACATACCGTCGGGATGCCCTTCTCCTCTTCCGGCGGCAGGTCGTAGAGGTCCTTGTCCATCGGGCCGCCCGGGTCGATCTTGTTGATGATGCCGTCGAGGCCGGCCATCATCAGTGCCGTGAAGGCGAAGTACGGGTTGGCCGTCGAATCGGGGAAACGGACCTCGATGCGCCGCGCCTTGGGGCTCGAAACCCACGGAATGCGCACCGACGCCGAGCGGTTGCGCGCCGAGTAGGCGAGGAACACCGGTGCCTCGAAGCCCGGCACCAGGCGCTTGTAGCTGTTGGTGCTGGCATTGGTGAAGGCATTGATCGCACGCGCGTGCTTGATGATGCCGCCGATGTAGTGCAGCGCAGTCTCCGACAAGCCGCCGTAGCCGTCGCCGGAGAACAGGTTCACGCCGTCCTTGGAAATCGACTGGTGCACGTGCATGCCGTTGCCGTTGTCACCGACGAGCGGCTTGGGCATGAAGGTCGCCGTCTTGCCGTAGCCGTGTGCCACGTTGTGCACGACGTACTTGAGGATCTGCAGCGTGTCGGCGCGCTTGACGAGCGTATCGAAGCGCGTGCCGATCTCGCACTGGCCGGCGGTCGCGACCTCGTGGTGATGGACTTCGACGGGCACCCCCATCTCTTCCATCACGAGGCACATCGTCGAACGCAGGTCCTGCAGCGAATCGACCGGCGGCACCGGGAAGTAGCCGCCCTTGATGGTCGGGCGGTGGCCGATGTTGCCATCCGGGAAGACCTTCTCCGAGTTCCAGGCGCTCTCGTCGGAGTCGACCGAGAAGAACGAGCCCTTCATCTCGTTGCCCCAGCGGACGTCGTCGAAGACGAAGAACTCGGGCTCGGGACCGAAATACGCGGTGTCGCCGACGCCGCAGGACTTGAGGAACGCCTCGGCGCGCTTGGCTGCCGAACGCGGGCAGCGCTCGTAACCCTCACCGGTCGAAGGCTCGACGATGTCGCAGCGCACGATCAGCGTCTTCTCTTCGAAGAACGGGTCCATCACCGCCGTCTCGGGGTCGGGCATCAGGATCATGTCGGACTCGTTGATGCCCTTCCAGCCCGCGATGGACGAGCCGTCGAACATCTTGCCGTCCTCGAAGAAGTCCTCGTCGATTTCGCGCGACGGTACGGTGACGTGCTGCTCCTTGCCCTTGGTGTCGGTGAAGCGGATGTCGACGAAGCGCACCTCCTCGTCTTTCAGTGTCTTCAGAATGCTCTCAACTGACATGTTCGATTTCCTCCAACCATGCACTTTTGCTGTCGTTTAATTGGGATGCCCTGTTGCTGACTGAGCCGGCGGCACGCAGGCGCGCCGGTCGCTCCACGCGATCACCCATGCGCCATGAGTGAGCATAATGTATGCCAACGACAAGTCATTGATCTTGCGGGGGACGAAGCCTCCCCGCGGAAACAACGCACTGAAATAGAGCGTACCAGATAGCGGACGCACTATTTTGGTGCTGATTCCTCCGGCAATCGCTCCAGTTCATCGCGCATGAGGTCGGCGACGCGCTCGCGCGCCCGCACCAGCCGCGGCCCACCCGCCTCGACCAGCACTTCGGGCGGCCGCGGCCGTGCGTTGTAGTTCGACGCCATGGCGAAAGCGTAGGCGCCGGCCGACATCACCGCGAGCAGGTCGCCGGGCGCCGCCACGAGCGTGCGCCCGCGCGCCAGCCAGTCGCCGCTCTCGCACACCGGCCCGACCACGTCGCACTCGAGCGTGTGTGCGTCGGGCGCGGGTGCCGCGCACGGCAACACCTCGTGCCAGGCGTCGTAGAGCGCCGGCCGCAGCAGGTCGTTCATGGCCGCATCGACGATGACGAAATTGCGCGCCGCGGTCGACTTGACGTACTCGACCCGCGTCAGCAGCACGCCGCACTCGCCGACGATCGACCGCCCGGGCTCCATCACCACCTCGTAATGCGCCGGCACCTCGCGCAGCAGGGCCTCGACCAGCGCGGGGATCGCGGGCGGCTGCTCGTCTTCGTAGCGGATACCGAGGCCGCCGCCGACATCGATGTGTGCCAGCGGGATCCCCTCCGCGGCGAGTTCGCCGGCCAGCGCCACGACCTCGCGCACCGCGGCGACGACGGGCGCGATGGTGGTCAGCTGCGAGCCGATGTGGCACGCGACCCCCCGGGGCTCGATCCACGGGTTGTCCCGAGCCGAGCGGTAGAGTGCGCGCGCCTCGTCCAGCGGCACACCGAACTTGTTCTCCTTCAAGCCGGTCGAGATGTAGGGATGGGTACCGGCATCGATGTCCGGGTTGACCCGGATGGCGACCGGCGCCGCGCGCCCCGTCGCCGCCGCGGCCGTCGCGATGCGCGCGAGTTCGGCCGCCGATTCGACGTTCAGGCAACCGACCCCGGCGGCCAGGGCGCGCTGGATCTCGGCAGCCGTCTTGCCGACGCCGGAGAACACCACGTGGCCGGCCGGCGCGCCCGTCGCGAGCACGCGCTCCAATTCGCCGCCGGAGACGATGTCGAAGCCGGCGCCGAGCCGGCCCAGCGCACTGATGATGGAGAGGTTGTCGTTCGCCTTCACGGCGTAGCAGACACGGTGGGCCCGTGCGCCGAAGGCCTCGTCGTAGGCGCGGAAGCGCGCCTCGATCCCGGCGCGCGAATAGACGTAGCAGGGCGTGCCGTAGCGCTCGGCAATGGCTGCCAGCGCGCTGCCATCGAGCGTCAGCTGGCCGTCGACATAATCACAATGCATGGCGGAATCCGCTGATGAGCCGCGACGCGAACCGCGCGGTTCAGGCATCCTCGTCATCCGCGACCTGCTCGACCGGCTCGTCGGGCAGGTAGAGATCGCCTTTCTGGCCGCAGGCCGACAGCGCCAGCGCGCCGCCGGCGATCAGCACCGCGAGCAGCAGCGCACGGGGTGGACTCGGTTCGGACATGGGGCGTAGTGCTCCCGCTGGCTCGCCGTGGGCGAGGCGCCGCGATTCGTGGACGTTCGAGGGTAGCCCGGCGCGTGGCTCCGGGGCGCGGATCATACCGTTTTCCACGCTGCCACGGCGAGCGCGGCCGCCTTGCATTTGCGTTTGGGATCGGTCGACAATGCCCGCCCCTTTTTCACTTCAGTGTGAGATATCAACCGCAATGAGCGACAACCTTATTCACGTCACCGATGATTCGTTCGACGCCGACGTGCTGCAGTCGGACAAACCCGTGCTCGTGGACTACTGGGCTGAATGGTGCGGCCCCTGCAAGATGATCGCACCGATTCTCGAGGAAATCTCGGCGGACTATGACAGCACGCTGACGATCGCCAAGCTCGACGTCGACCAGAACCAGGCGACCTCGATGAAATACGGCATCCGCGGTATTCCCACCCTGATGCTTTTCAAGGAAGGCAACATCGTCGCGACGCACGTCGGCGCACTGACCAAGTCACAGCTGACCGCGTTCATCGACAGCAACGTCTGAGCCACTCCGCCGGTGGTCGCGGCAGGCGCCGGACCCGCCCGGCCACACGCGCTGCCGCACCACCGATTCATCGCCGCGCACGGCCCGCACGAGCGCGGCACCGAACATCGCCAGACTACATGCGGCGGCGTTTCACGAGTCGCTGACAGAGGCGCGAACATCCTCCGCGCACGCGCGCTAATCGCGCGTCGTTCGCGCGCTCGCCGAAGGTAGACGCCCCCCCCGCTGCGTGCTATGTTTTTTGCGGGCTCACGAACCCGCCGAGCCCAACCCCCACGTTCCTTACAGATCCCTTTCCACCGCGCAGCGTGCCGCCCGTGCGTGCTCCAATCCCACATGCAAGCTTGACGATGAACCTGACCGAACTCAAACAAAAACCCGCATCGGAACTCGTGGACCTCGCCGACGAACTGGGCATCGAAGGGGTTGCTCGCTCGCGCAAACAGGACGTCATCTTCAGCATCCTCAAGGCGAAGGCCAAGAAAGGCGAGGACATTTCCGGTGACGGCGTGCTCGAGATCCTTCAGGACGGTTTCGGCTTCCTGCGCTCGAACGACTGTTCCTACCTCGCGGGTCCCGACGACATCTACGTTTCACCGAGCCAGATTCGCCGGTTCAACCTGCGTACGGGCGACACCATCTCCGGCAAGATTCGCCCACCCAAGGACGGTGAGCGTTACTTCGCGCTGCTCAAGGTCGGCGAGATCAATTTCGAACCGCCGGAGAACGCCAAGAACAAGGTCCTGTTCGAAAACCTCACACCGCTGTTTCCGCAGGAGCGTCTGCAGCTCGAGCTCGGCAACGGCAGCACCGAGGACCTGACGCCGCGCGTCATCGACCTCGCGGCACCGGTCGGCAAGGGCCAGCGCGGCCTCATCATCTCGCCGCCCAAGGCCGGCAAGACCATGATCCTGCAGAGCCTCGCGCACTCCATCGAAGTGAACCATCCCGAGTGCTATCTCATCGTGCTGCTCATCGACGAGCGGCCGGAAGAAGTCACCGAGATGCAGCGCTCGGTGCGCGGCGAAGTCATCTCGAGCACCTTCGACGAGCCGGCAAGCCGCCACGTGCAGGTCGCCGAGATGGTCATCGAGAAGGCTAAGCGTCTCGTCGAGCACAAGCGTGACGTGGTCATCCTGCTCGATTCGATCACGCGCCTCGCGCGCGCCTACAACACGGTCGTGCCATCGTCCGGCAAGGTCCTCACCGGCGGTGTCGACGCCAATGCCCTGCAGCGTCCGAAGCGCTTCTTCGGCGCGGCGCGTAACATCGAGGAAGGCGGCAGCCTGACGATCATCGCAACCGCGCTGATCGACACCGGCTCGCGCATGGACGATGTCATCTACGAGGAGTTCAAGGGCACCGGCAACATGGAAGTGCATCTCGATCGCAAGATTGCCGAGAAGCGTATCTTCCCCGCGGTCAACATCAACCGCTCGGGCACC
>JAUIFX010000136.1 GCA_030429865.1 Gammaproteobacteria bacterium
CGTATACGTCGCTCATCCGTGACATCATCAAGACCCGCTATCGATTCCTGCCCTACCTTTATTCGCTGTTCGAGGATGCCGCCAGAACCGCGCGGCCCGTGCTGGCCCCGACGCTGTTCTACGCGCCGGGCGATCCGTCGACACACACCCAGGACCATGACTACCTGCTCGGCCCGAACCTGCTCGTTGCGCCGGTCTACCTGCAGGGTGCGACGACGCGCGAAGTCTACCTGCCCTACGGCAGTGACTGGGTCGATTTCCACAGCACCCAGCTCTGGTCCGGCGGGCAGGCGATCACGGTCGATGCGCCGCTTGGCCGGACGCCGCTGTTCGTCCGCGCCGGCAGCGTGCTGCCGCTCGGCCCCGTCGTCACGCATACCGGAGACGGTACCCCCGCGCACCTCGAGGTGCACGTCTTCCCGGGCGGAAACGGCGAGTTCGTGCTCTACGAGGACGACGGCGAGACGTTCGACTATCGCGACGGCGAGTTCCGGTACACGCGCATCGCGGCCGTCGTTGCCGGCAACGACACCAGTGTCACCGTGACCCCGCTCGCCGGCAGCTACGAGCCGGGACCGCGCGACGTGACGTTGCATCTGCGAGGCAAGGCGCAGGCACCCGGCGGCGTCAGTCTCGACGGCAGCGCCCTCGGCCAGGTTGCCGACGCCGCCGCTCTGGCCGGCCTCGCCTCGGGCTGGTACCACGATGCCGACGAAGCCACCATCGTCGTCAAGTTTCCGGGCACCGCTGCCACACAGCAAGTGACGACGTTCTGACCGAAAACCGCCAGGGGGGCCTCTGCTCCGGGAGGCCTTCTGCTCAGGGATACCCACTCGACCCTCTGCACCGGGACACCCACTCGGCTTCCCGCGCAGCTGCTCCACGCTTCGCTTTGCCCTGGCGCTTTGCCCTGGGACGCTTTGCCCTGGGACACCCGCCGCTTTGCTCCAGTGCTTTCCCCTAGGGCACCCGCGGCTCCGCAGGGGGGCGAGCTTATCCCAGGACATCCAAGTGTTCTCCCGAAGCTTCTCGCGGCGAGCTTATCCCGGGACACCCACGCGGCGTTCCGCGGGCTTTGCTCCGGCCGCTCCCGTTAGCTGCTCCCCGGAAGCTGCGTCCGGGACATCCATCCTTTGTCGTCTTCTCCTCGCCTTCCTGGGACACCCATCGTTTGTCGCCTTCCTCGAGGACGCGCACGGTCGTTTCTCGCCGGGCTTCTTGCAGCACATTCATCACGCACGGATATACCGAGGCACGCGCGGCGTCTGGTACGAGGTGGCAACGGTCGCGGGGCCGAGTCTCCATGATGAGCCTAAGCATTGACGGCGACTATGGCCGTCGTTTAGCGTGCGATCGAACCGTCAGGATAGCGGTCGAATGATTGCCAGGAGGTCAAGGATGACCCGTGCCCGCTCGAGTCTCGTGTCCTTATCGGATACCCCTTATTACCATTGCATCTGCCGCTGCGTCCGGCGTGCGTTTCTATGCGGCGAAGACGCGGTCAGCGGCCGCTCGTTCGCTCATCGGCGCGCTTGGGTGCGTGAGCGTCTCACGCTGCTGACGGATGTGTTCGCCATCGATCTGTGCGCTTACGCGCTGATGAGCAACCATTACCATCTGGTCGTGTGTGTCGCATCGGAGCGTGTGCATGCCTGGACGGACAGGGAAGTCGTCGATCGATGGCTGCGCGTGTTCAAGGGGCCGGAACTCATCCATCGTTACCGTCGTGGTGATGCCCTGGCTGAAGGCGAGGACGACGCCGTGGCGAGGCTCATCGAGACCTGGCGCGAGCGGCTCGGCGATCTGTCATGGTTCATGCGGTGTCTCAATGAATCCATCGCTCGACAGGCCAACGCCGAGGATGGGTGCACGGGGCGTTTCTGGGAAGGAAGGTTCAAGACGCAGGCGTTACTCGATAGCGGCGCGCTCGCGACAGCGATGGCGTATGTTGATCTCAATCCCCTCAGGGCAGGTGCGGCGGCTTCGCTGGAAACGTCCGACGACACATCGATCCAGGCACGGCTAAGGGAAACGCAGCGGAACCCGCACGCTCACGCAGCCGGGGGATTTCCGCCGCGTTTACGTCCGTTCCAGGATTCGGACCACCCGGCAGCGAGCGACTGCTTGCCCTACCGGTTCGACGACTACGTCGACCTGGTTCGGCAGGCCAGTGGCCGTTTGAGTGAGCAGGAGCGAAGCTTCGTTCCGGGTGATGCGCCCCGCCTGTTGGTTGCGTTGGGCATCGCCGCAAACGAATGGATGGCGACCGTTGTGCGGCTGGACCGATGCTTCAACGTTGTCATCGGAGCGCCTTCGCGATTGCGACGCTATGCGAGAAGTAAAGGGCGGCGCTGGCTGCGCGGCGTTACGGCTGCGTCGAAGCTATACGCGGCCGCGACGGCTTCACCCGCGTTGGTTGCGGCCGATCCGCGCTTCGGACGGTAACGAGAATATTCCGCGGAGGGCGTTCATCGACGCGGAACGGACTCCGGGGAACGGGCTCACGGGCCTGTGTCCGGGAGCCCGCCGCGGCTCAGGGTACGGCTCCGGTGACGACGATGGCGCTGTTGCTCGGAATCTCCGCCACGCGGGCGGTGACGCTGGCGACACCGTCGCTGACGCTGGTTGGCATCTCGAACTCGAGCAGGCTGAAGCCGAACCAGGGGGCGGGTGTTACCGTGCCCGCGATTTCGGTCCCGCCGACGTCGACGGCCACGGATGCTGCCGCCGTGCTGCCGGGTACAGGGTATTCGCCGTCCGCGGCGGGCGGCTCGAATGCGCCGGTGCCGGAGACGAGGAGCACCACGCGGTCGCCCGGGCGCGCGGGGTCCGCGGCCGTGAGTGGCGCGAAGTCGTCGGCATGGAACGCGATGCCGTAGTCCGTGCCATCCCAGGTCCACAAGTAGGGCGTGGCGACGGCGACCGGGTTGAAGTGGCTGGCCGAGGCGATTCCCTCGCGACGAACTTCCACGATGGCCTGGGAGCCGCCCAGCGCGTTCGGCGCGATGAACGTGATGCGGTCCGGCTCCACCGCGGCGAGCGGCACGGCGACGCCGTTGACGAGGACTTCCGTCCCGGCAAGCGCCAGCGGGAAGGGTGGTTGGTCGACGAAGCCGCCGCCGTCGCTGAAACCGCTGCCGGTGATCTGAACGAACGAACCGGGCGCGAGGACGAAGCTGTTATCGATGACCGGGCGCTCGCCGGCCGCGGCGCCGCTGGTCTGGCACTGCACCGCCGGGCTGGCGGGGCCCGTGTTGCCGAGGTAGTCGTAAGCCGTGACCTCGACGGTATAGCTGGAGCCCGGTTCGAGGCCTTCGATGCGCCCGCCGACGCCCGCCGGACTCATGGCGAAGCGCGTCAGGTCGCCGCCCGCGAGCCCGTAGCGCAAGACGTAGCCGGCCACCGTGCCGCCCGCCGGCGCCCAACTGACGTCGCAGGCATCGCTGCCCGGCGCGACGAACAGCCCGCTCGGCTGGCCGGGAGGTGGTGCGGGAATGCGATCGGCCAGCAGGATGATGCCGTCGGCCGGGCCGAGCGTGAGGCCATCGGTGACCGCCGTACCGTCGTTCACGGCCGGGTCCTGCGTGCCGAGGATGCGCCGCAGCCCGCTGCGCACGAGCGGGCCGGCAATCTCCGCCTGGCTGACGGTCAGCGCCTCCGGTGTCGGGTTGACCAGCACGACGCCGTTCTCGAAGTCGCGGCGGAACACGCCGCCGGCGCCCTTGTGCAGCCGGATGTTGTCGAAGGCGACGCGCCCGCGGTCGGTCATCGAGATGTTGAGATCCGTATCCGTGCGGTCGGCGACGAACACGGCACGCAGGGAACCATTGAGGCCGGGCTCGGCGTCCCAGATCGCTGCGCTCGCGCCGCCGCTGGGCAGCGGTTCGCCGGTCGAGAGGCCCCGGTCGATGACTGCGAGCGGCTCGCCGAAGTTCTCGGGGTCGTAATCGAGAACGCGGTAATCGGCGCTCAGGTGGTAAGTCTCGCCGACCTCGAGCGGGTATTGCAGCGAACTGCTGAGCAGCACGAGGCGATTGGTGAGCGTGGGTTCGAGCGGACGGGTGTCGATGACCACCGCGCCGGTGCCACTGCTGACCGCCGCCGGGTCCTGCGTGTACTCGAGATACTGTCCGAGATAGAAGCCGAGCGGTAGCTCGGGTTCTACCTCGAAACCGACCTCGAGCACGAGCTCGGCATCGATCGGGACTTCGATCGCCGCGCCGAGTGGCTGTCCCAGGTAGCCTTTCCCTGCCAGGCTCTTCACGGGGCGGCCGTCACTGCCGACGGCGTACTCGTCGAACCACACCGGCGCGGTGGTGTTGTCGATGTAGTCGTATCCGAAGTAGCCATCGCCCAGCAGCACGCTCGTCAAGCCCAGGCGCATGCGCCGGAAGTCGCGCGGCTCGAGCTCCTGCAGCCGTCGTTCGAGACCGTTCTCCGTCGCGCCCGGATCGGGCGTGCCGAGCTTGTAGCCCGTGAACTGGAAGATCGGTACCTGCGGCGCACGCAGGAACTCCCCGACGAGCCGGTAGCGCTCCATCAACTCGTACCAGCCGGACGGAAAATCGGTCGCCCAACTGCCGTCGTCGTAAATCGGGTAGGGCGAGGTGAACTCGCGCATGTAGCCGTTCAGGCGGCGGATCACCGCCGGGCGCACGGGCAGTTCGCCGGCATTGCCGAAGAGGATCTGGGTATGGCCGAAGCGCTCGGCTAGCGCGTCGAAATATTCCTCGAACGCCTTCTCCCAGGTCGTGTAGAGAAACGCGTCGCTGTCGGCCACGCCGTCTTCGTCGATGTCGATCGGAGGCAGTTCGATGTCCTGGTTGAGGAACGCGTTGCCCTCACCGAGCAGCGGGTTGGGATACCACTCGGACTGGTCGAAGTGGATGCCGTCCCAGGCGCCGCTCGGCAGCACGCTGCGCGTCAGAAAATCGGCCGCGTACTCGGGAAACCGCTCGCCGTTTACGCTGGCGCCCAGGTGCGTGTGGTTGAGCTGGAAATTACCCGGAAAGTTCGGCTCTTCGAGCGTTTCACCGGCCGGGTTGCGCATGAACCAGGCGTCGGGGATGCCATCGTTGAAACGGCTGAGGAGACCGGCGGCGTGGTTGGCCGGTGCGCTGGGCCGATCCTGGTAGACGAATGCCTGGAAGTAGGGCAGCAGGAGGATGTCCGGGTTGATGGCGCGCAGACGCTGCCCCGCCTCGCTGACGCCGAGGGTGTGGTCGATCTCGTAGCCGGTGAGGACGTCGAACAGGCCGAGCGTGGAATACACTTCCTCGATGTCGATCCCGGCGTTGCGATGGGCGCTGTCGAGCGCCGAAAACAGGCTGTAGTTGCCGAGACGCGGAAAACCCGCGCGGGGCAGCGGCGGGCGCGCCGGAAGCAGGCTGGCGTCGCGGCGCCGAATACTGAGGTCGTCGATGACCACGTCGGCACCGTGGAAGACGCCGAGGTAGAGGGCGATGTCCGTGGCATCGTTGGTCATGATCGCGCGCCGGTATTCCCACACGCGGTTGGGGTCGTCGACCGAATCGTCCAGCGCGCTCTCGAGCACGCCGCCCGACCATTCGCCGTCGGGAAAGCCGGACCAGGAAAAGCCCGCGGCGAAGAACGACTGGATGCCGGTGTCGCTGCTGAGCAGGCGGTAGCGCAGCACGACCTCGTAGATGGTGTTGGGGCGCAGGCCGGTCGTGTCGGCCTGCAGGCGGACGATGGCGGGGTCGCCATCGATACGCAGCGATCGTGCGCCGCTGATGACCAGCGCCGGATCGTCGGTCAAGACGGCGTTGGGTGCGATGACTTCTATCGTGCTCCCGATCGCGCCGCTGTCTTCGAAATCGTTGGCATAGATCTCGGCATGCGTCATCGCGTAGCGGTTGAGCGGGGTCTGCTCGCCGAATACGGGTGCGCCGGCATGCGCCGTCGATGACATCCCGCCGAGTACCAGGCTGCTGCCGAGCAGCGCGGCGGCCAGGGCACGGGGCCGGCGTGAGGAGTAGCGGTCGCGGGCGGGCATGGAGAGGATCCTCATGGCGTGGTAGCGGGCGGAACGGTGTCCGGCGTGTAGGGGCGGTCGAAGAAGCTGCGCCACGTCGTCAGGGCGGGCTTCTCGCCGAGGTCCTGGCGGTACAGCCCGGCGGATGCCCAGGTCTGCTCGATGGCGCCGGTACCGTAGAAATCGCCGTAGTCGATGGCGACGAAGTTGCTCACCAGCGCCGCCTGTTCGGCCGTCGCGAAGTCGAGCACGTAGCGGAGAAAGTTCTGCTGGGTCTGTTCATCGGATTCGACGGTATCCCCGCTAGCCGTCGTGAGGGGCTCGGAGATGTAACCCGTTTGCTCGAACATCAGTGGCAGGCCGGAGCCATCGCGCAGGTCGAGCGCGCTATCGAAGTAGCTCGCGACGACGACGTTTTCGTCCCCGCTGAGCCCGACGTTGTCGACGATCATGTAGGGGTAGGTGCTGATGGCGACGGCGTCGGAATGGGCGAGCAAGGCGCGGCTCTCTTCGAGCAGCACGTCCGGATAGCTGCCTGCGAGTTGTTCGGCAAGCGCGCGCGACTCGATATGCAGGCCGAGCATGTGCTCGTACTGGATGGTCGAGAAAAAGCTGATATCCGGATAACGCGCTTTCATCGCATCGTAGACCGCGGCGTTGAAGCGCTTGAACTGCTCCCACTCGAGCGGCCGCTTGGCAAGAAAGATGTTGGCTTCGACGTTGATCGCGACGAAGCGTGGCTGGAACGTCTCGATCAGCGCCGTGAGGTAATTGATGAAGGCCTGTTCGACGTCGGGGTGGTCGAAGGCATAGGTGTCCCACGGCGGCGGGAGCGGCATGTTGGACGTCTCGCCCCAGTAGGGCGCCTTGCGGTCGTAGCGGACGTCGATCGGGTTGACCATGAGATAGACGTCGTGCCCGGGCGTGTAGGTCGTGGTCAGGTAGTGCTGCCACTCGACGAGTTGACGTACGCTCGGCGGGTAGTCGGCAAGATTGTCGGAGAGCAACGCCTCGTTCCACGGCACGCCTTCCTGGAAGCTTTGCACGATGACATCGGTGTCGGTGGCGAGTCGTGTGAACAGTTCGCCCCAGCCCTCGTTGGTGTTCGGCGGCAGCGCGGTCGAGCCCATGCGGAAGCTGCGCGTGGCGGGCGCGGCGCTGAAGCGCGCGACGAAGCCTCCACCCGGCAACAGGTCGATCGCGAGCGCTGCATCGGCAGCACTGACGCCGGAGAGTTCGCTGCGCGTGAAGCTGGTCGGGGTGTCGTCGGCGGCCAGCACCGCGTCGTGGTCCGCCGCACCCAGGAAGCCGAGGTCGACCGCGAGCTGGCGTCCACTGGTCTCGTCGCCGTTGAGTACGAAAAGCCACCAGTCCGTGCCGTCACGTCGGGCCATGACGACCAGCTCGCCAATCGCGCTC
Source organism: Gammaproteobacteria bacterium (assembly GCA_030429865.1). GTDB lineage: Bacteria > Pseudomonadota > Gammaproteobacteria > JACKNG01. The sequence continues at coordinate 7,415 of JAUIFX010000136.1, forward strand.
GGTGCGAGCACGCGGGTCTCGTCCCAGGTGGTGGGCATCGCCGCGAGCAGGTCCTGCACGTTGGCCGGTTGTCGCAGGAAATCCGGGTCGTCGGCGTAGTGCATGACGGGCGAAGCGAACACCCCGGCAGTGGCGAGCTGGTGGGCGAACGTGGTCGCACCCGTCTTGCGCGCGTCGAACGTCACCGGCGTGTAATCGCCCGGGCCGAGCACGAAGCGGGTGAACGGCAGCGTGGTGTTGTGCGAGGCCGGGGCAAACAGCCCTTCGTCCCAAACCAGGCCATTGACCTCGAGGCCGGCGAAGCCTTCCTCGGTGACCTGGTTGGGCCAGGTCCGCGAGAGGCCCGCTGGCTGCGGCATGCCATGGAAGTTGATCATCAGGCCGCGCTCGGCGGCGTCGCGCAGCAGGGCCTCGCGTACGCTGCGGCTTGCGGCGGCGTTGCTGCCCTGGCCGAGCACGTTGTCGATCTTCACGCCCACCGCCCCGGCGTTGGCGACCGCATCGAAGAACGCACGGCGCGGCGCGTCCTCGAGCAGTTCGAACCAGTTCTTCCACACCCACAGATCGACGTCGCGGCCATCGGCGTGCGCGTAGTCGACCAGCGCCGCGAGCCGTGCAAAGGCGTCCTGGCCCTCACTGGCGAAGCCGAGTTCCCACCAGGCATCGATGACGACGTAGTCGAGCCCCATGGCGTGCGCCTCATCGACATAGCGTTGCTGCACGTCGTAGCGGTAGCCTGAGAACTCGTCGCTCCACCATGACCACAGTGCCTTGCCCGGCCGGATCCAGTCGCTCGCCGGTCCTTCCGGGAACAGCACGGGGTCGGGCGCCGGGCTGAGTCGATCGAGCAGGTCGGCGTTGACCAGCGCATCGAGATCGCCGGCGATGGCGGCAAAGCGCCACGGACCGACAGAGCCTCCGGCGACCGTCCAGTCGGTGTCATCGGGGAAGCGTGCGGCGAGCGTGCGGTTGCCGAGTTCCGCGCGCAGCGTCATGCCGCTCCAGCCGGCGGCGCCGGCCGCGGACAAGAGCACGAAGGGGCCGTCGCCCGTCTGCGCGGTGAGCGGAAAGCCGATGTCGTCGCCGATCTCGCCGGCGCGGCCGCGGAAATAGAACGATTCGTAGTTGGTCGTATTGGTCTGGAACCAGACCGTGCTGTCGGCCAGCAGGCGCCATGCGGTGGCTTCGCCGCCAATGGTCCGTGCACCGCTGCCGGGAACGCGGTAGCGGAAGGCGACGCCGTCGTCGAAGACACGCACCTCGATCTCGAAGGTGGCCGCACCGGGGCCGTTGCGGCTCACGCTGACGATGCTTTCGCGGTAGTGATCGCGGCTCGTGCTGCGGCTGCCGCGCGTGGCAAAGGTCGCGTCGACTTCGACCGGCAGGGTATGCGAGAGCGCACCGGCGGCGCTGCCGAGATCGATGCCGTCGACGACCAGGCCGAGCGGGGCCGTCTCGAGTACGACCGCGCCGTCGCGCGTGACCTTGTGGGTGAGATGGCCGCCGGCGTCGATGGCGAAGCGCGTGCTGATGCGGCCGTCAGGGCTGTTGATGGCAACCTGCCTGTTGCCGGCGCCGTTGCTGCCGGTGTAGGTCAGGTCGCGCGTCTGGCTGAACACGGTAGCCGCCGGCAGCGGGTTGCCGAGCGGGTCGGCGAGGCCGATGAACTCGAAGTACTGGTAGAAGTCGACCAGCGCCGCGCTCTCGAGCGGCGGATCGGCCGCCGCGCGTTCGCGCAGGCGGTCCATGTACGGGGTAATGTCGCGGGCGACGAAGTTGGTGATGAAATCGAGCCGTTCGAAGCGCGTCGCGGCGGAGAACAGCAGCTCGAAGTAGCGCTGCTGGCGCGCCGGGCTGCCGCGAATGACGAGGTCACCGACAGTGAACGTGCGCGACGGGAAACCGGTCTCGGTGATCGCGAAGCGCTTGTCGGTACGTGCGCCGAGCCGTGCGTAGAGCTGCTCGAAGAAATAGGCCGGCAGGCGGTCGGCCCCGTAGCGCGTCTTGACCGGGTAGATGGACAGGCCGATCACGTCGATCCACGGTTCGACCGCATCGAAGGCGGCGAGGTGCGCGGCTTCCAGCGCGGGCTCGTTGAGGTTGTCGATCAGCATCGGCACGCCGAGCGCGTCGTCGAGGAAGAACTCGGCGGCAAAGGAGGCGACGATCGGCACGTCCGCGTACGCGGGATCCGCTTTCAGTGTCTCGTAGACATGCCGTTGCAGCGCGACGTACGCATCCATCGCGCTGGTGTCACCGGTGGTGGCGAGCAGGTTCACTTCCAGCCCGGTGACGACGTAGTCCGGCTGAAAGTAGTCGATCACGCGCTTGACGTAGTTCGTGTAGGCGGTCTTGACGGCCGGCGAATCGAGCGCGAGCGTATCGAACGGTGGGGGAAGCAGGCGTTCGACGTAGTCCTCGATGACGCCCGTGCCGACCGGCTCGCCCGCGGCGTCGAGATAGAAGCCCTCGCCGCTGCCCCAGTAGGGCGCAAGGCGGTCGCGCGGGACGCCGAGCGGATTGACCGCGACGGCGACGGCATGGCCCGCCGGCTGGCGGGCGCGCAGCCTGGCCCAGGTGTCGAGCAGGTGGGCGCCGTAGGGCGGCGTGGCGCTGGTGAAGTCGTCGGCCAGGGCTTCGCTCCATGGTACGCCGCGGTCGAAGTGATGCACGACCATGTCGGCGCGTGCCTCGATGTCGGCGTAGACCGCGTCGAGCACGGCGTCATCGAGCGGCGCGTCGGGCAGCTGATCGTGGGCGAACGAACCGATGGCGAGACGGTAGCTGCGCGAGCCGGGCGCGATGTAGGCGTCCCAGCCGCGTGCGAACAGTTCCGTGCGCAACACCTGGTAGGCCGACTTGGCGCTGCCGTCGTCGTAGCGCCGCAGGCCGGGCGAGCGCAGCCACGCCGCGGCGCGCGCCTCGTCGCCGGCGGCGACGTCGTAGAGCCCCGCAGCCAGCGCGGCGTCGACCTGCGCCGGCGCACGGTCGAACAGGCGGTAGAGACCGACGTAGCCGAGCTGCCCGGCGTGCGCGTCCCAGAAGTCGAACAAGGCGGCGAGAAACTGGCTCTGGCGCGTCTGGGAACTGCCCGTCGCGGGAGCCGACGGGAAGCTCACTGCCGGCATCGCCAGGGCGCGTCCCGGATAGCGCGCGACCACCGCGCCGAGGTCGCTCGCGAGCGCGGTCGCCGCGGGGACTTCGTAGTTCTCGCTGCGCGGCGCGTAGGTGAAACTGACGAGGTCGGTATGCGTGTTGAGCTGTTCGAGAATCGGTCCACTGACGGGATCGAGCAGGCCCGCCGCGCTCGCGGTCAGGCCGACGCGCAGCGTCGCGCCCCACAGTCCGCGTGCGTGGCTCGCCGCGGCATCGATGAAGCGGGCGAAGTCTTCCCACAGGGACGCCACCGGCGCGTCGGCGATGAGCTGATCGACGTCGTAGCCGAGCTGCAGCGAGGTCAGCTCGACGCCGTCGAGCCTGGCATGAACGGCGTCCAGCAGGGCCGTGTAGCGCTCGCTCATCGCGGCGTCGTCGAGCCGGCGCACCCCGGCGTAGAAGTCCTGCGCGAGGTCCGGCGGCAGCACGAGGCCGTAGGGCGAGGGCACGGCGATGGTGAGGTTGATGCGCAGGCCGGCGGCAAGCGCGACGTCGCGTACGACGTCGAGCATGGCCATCTCCGGCCCGTCGAACACGCCAGGCGCCGATTCGAGCAGCAGCCAGTGTGCGTTGACCGCCAGCGCCTGTACGCCGAGTTCGTCGACGTAGGGGAGCACCGGCGTGCCGCTGGCATCGCTGTCGAAGAAGTCGAGGCCGAAAACGCGTTCGCCGCGCGGCACCATTTCAGTGCGTACGTCGGCGTCGCCGTCATCGGCATCGCCATACCACAGCACGCTGCCGGGGAAGGGCACCGTGCTGCACAGATCGGCCGGATCGTCGAGCGCCCCCTGCTGGTCGCCGTCGCGGTCGAAATAGTAACGGTGAACCGTGGCCAGGGTGGCGTCGCCGGGCGCACAATCGGTGGCGTCGTCGACGCCGTCGCCGTCGCTATCGGCGGCGCCGGCTGCCGGCAGGACGAGGCACAACACGAACAGCGTAACGAGCCAACGCACGCGATGCGCCATGAGGGGACGGGTATTCACGCGCTTACGGTAGCAAGGCCCCGCCGCGCGCGGAACCGGCGCGGCGTGACGGCTACGGTGATTGCGTGCTGATTTGCAAAAATTTTCCGATCTGCCGGCCGCGGCCGACCCGGGCCGACCCGGGCCGACTCAGGCGAGTGCCAAGGCCTGCTGGTAGGCGCGCACGGTGGCGGCGGCGGTGGCCTGCCAGGTGAACGCGCTGGCGCGTGCATGGCCGCGCTCGCGCAGCGCCGTCCGCAGCGCTTCGTCGCAGCAGGCCCGCTGGAGCGCTGCGGCCATGGCATCGACGTCGAGCGGGTCGAACTCGAGCGCGGCGCCGCCCGCGATTTCCGGCAGGCAGGAGGCGTTCGAGGTCACCACCGGCGTACCGCAGGCCATCGCCTCGATCAGGGGCAGGCCAAAGCCCTCCCACAGGGACGGAAAGACCATCACTTCCGCGGCCCGGTAGAGGTCGACGACGAGCGTATCGGGCACGTAGCCGGTCTCCAGTACCGCGCCCTCGAGACCCAGGCGAGCAATGCGCTGGTCGATGTCCTGCATGCCCCAGTGGCGCCGACCGGCAAGGACCAGGGTGAGGTCGCGATTACCGTCGGCACGCAGCGCGGCGAATGCCTCGAGCAGGCGCGCGATGTTCTTGCGCGCCTCGATCTTGCCGAGGAACAGCACGTAGCGCCCGCGCAGGCCGAATGCGTCTTCGAGCCGTGTCCGGGCCGCGGCGGTGTCACCGGGGCAGAAGCGCGGGTCGACGCCGTGGTACGCCACCGCGAGGCGCTCCGCCGCGACGCCGAACTGCTCGACGACGTGCGCCCGCGTCGTCTCGGAAATACACAACACGACGCGGGCGCCGGCGATCCCGCGCCGGATGAGGTAGCCGAGGCGGCGGCGCAGGTGCGGCTTGTAGAACTCGGGCTGCAGGAGCGGCGAGAGGTCGTGCACCGTGAAGACGTAACCGAGTGGCAGCCACGGCGCCGGGACGAAGGTCGCGTGCGCCAGGTCGAGCCGGTGGCGGCGCATCGCCCACGGCATGCCGAGCACGACGCTGGGCAGGCGCAGGCGCGGCTGCCAGCAGTGGCGCGCGATGTTGGGAGCCTCACCCGGTAGCAACGGCGCGCCCTCGCGGCTGCACCACACGTGCAGTTCGCTCTCCGGCATGGCGCCGGCGAGGTGGCGGATGAGCTGCTCTTCGTAGGTGCCCGGACCGCCGGAGTCGCGCCCCAGCATCGGCGCGAAGATGCCGAGCTTCATCGCGCGAGGAATTCGGCGTAGGTGTCGAACAGCTGGCGCATCGCGGCCTCCATCGAGTACTCCTCGTGCATGAAGCGACGGGCTGCCTCGCCGAGCCGCGCGCGCGTTTCGGGTTCGCGCACGAGGCGCTCGGTCGCGGCAATGAATGCGCGCCGGAAGTCGGGATCGTCGGCGCCGGGGACGAGCAGCCCGTTGACGTCGTCGTCGATCATCTCGGGTATCCCGCCGACGGACGAGGCGACCAGCGGCAGGCCGGCAGCCATCCCCGAGCACACCGCGAGCGGTACGCCCTCGGCGTAGGACGGGTGCAGCTGGGCGTCGGTGAGCTGCAGCTGGGTATCGATATCCGGCGCGAAGCCGACGAACTCGACTGCCTCGTCCAGGCCCAGTGACCGCGCTTGCGCCTTGAGCTCGTTTTCGAGCGGCCCGGTGCCGAACAGCCACAGGTGCGCGCGCGGCTCGCGCGCGACGACCTCGGCAAAGGTTTCGAGCAGCAGGTCCTGGGCTTTCTCCGGGTAACAGCGTGCGACGTTGGCGAACAGCACCGTGTCTTCGGCAATGCCGTGTTCGGCGCGCCCCGCAGCGCGCGCCGGCGCGTCGAGCGTGGCGGCCTCGACCTCGAAGCCGGAGATGACCACGCGCGAGGTCGCCTCGGAGAGGCCGCGGCGGATCAGTTCCTGGCGCGTTGCTTCGCACTGTGCGATGACGCAGTCGAACAGCTTGAGCGCGTACTTGTTGATCGCCTGCAGCACGTTGCGCTTCCAGCCGAAGTCCGACCACACGTACACGCTGGACACCAGCGCGAGACGGCGCCCGGGTTTGCAGGCGAGTGCGACGAGATCCGCGTAGGTATTGTGCGTATGCAGGATCTCCGCGCGGTGCCCGTCGAGGATGCGGCCGAGGGCCCGCGCGGCCTTGAAGACGGGCTTGCGGCGCGACCAGGGGATGGTATCGACCGCGATCCCGGCGCGCGCGCAGGCCTCGAGGAAAGCCTGCTCGGAGCCGTCGGGATTGGCGAAACAGACCAGGCGAACGTCGATGCGCGAGCCGCGCAACTCCTCCATCCAGTTGACCAGGATCGTCTCGACCCCACCGTGGGCCATGGTATGGATCAGGTGTACGACGCGGATCGGGTCTTGCTGGAAATCGCGTGGCAAATCTGGACCTCTGCAGGTGGTGTCCGTGGCGCCTGCGGCGCGAGACGCGTTGCCCTGGGCCGCCGCTATCCGCGGGCCGCTTCGGGGTGCGTGACGATGACGCCGAGCAGGTTGGCGCGAACCTGGGTCATCAGTTCGTTGAACTGCTGTACC
>JAUIFX010000137.1 GCA_030429865.1 Gammaproteobacteria bacterium
GCGGCCTGCCCGACGCCCTCGGGCGTGTCCTGTCCCGGCTCCGCGGGGACGTGTTCGTTGTCACTCATGCTTCTTCTTCGGCCCATTTGACGAGGCGCTTGAGAATGCTGGCATCGGACGGATTCTCCACCACCAGCGGGCGATGCGTGAAGCCGAGCGACTCGACTTCCTGTCCGACGCGCGATCCGACCACCAGCATCTGCATGTCGAACAGGTGGTCGATGCCTTCATCCTCGATTTTCTCGGCCAGGTTGTCGAGCGCTTCGACGCTGGTCGCGAGCCCGATGTCCGGTACCTTGATTTCGTTGCGCTTGAGCTCGGCGCCTAAGGCCACGTCCGGCTTGCGGCGCTCGTAGCATTCGCAGTAGACGACTTCCGCGCCGCGGCGCTCGAGCGTCTTGGCCAGGTGCTCGCGCCCGCCCAGGCCGCGAAAGATGACGATGCGCCGCCCCTTCACGCGGCTTTCGGCGAGACCGTCGAGCTTGAGCAGCCCCTCGGAGCTGAACTCGCTGGCGGGTGCCTGGGCGCGCGTGATGCCGTGGCGCGCGAGCTCTGCGGCGGTGCCGAGGCCGACGGCGAAGACCGGCTGCGTATCGAGTGCGACGCGCGCGCTCTCGAGCAGCGCGAGGCCGAACTGCACGGCGTTGCGGCTGACGAAGATCGCGATGTCCTCCGTGCCCAGCGAAGCGGCCACACGGCGAGCCGCGCTGGCATCGTCGAGGCCGGCGATGACGACCATCGGCGCGCGGATGGCAATCCCACCGCGCGATTCGATCTCGCCGGCGAGTGCCTCCGTCTGTTCCGCGGGGCGCGTCACGAGAACCGAGATTCCGTCTAATGGCTGCATGGGGCTGGTCGCTTCGGGCATGAACTATCGATCGGGGTCGAGGCCCGGGTCGGGGTCGAGACCCGGGTCGAGCTCGGCGAGGATGCGTGCGGCGCCGCCGGCGAGCATGGCTGCACCCACCTCGCGTCCGATCGCGGCCGCGTCCTCCACCGGCCCGGACGCAGTTTGCCGGACTACTTGCACGCCGTCGACACCGGCCACGAGCCCGTCCAGCGTGAGCGTGTCGCCATCGAGCCGGGCGTGGCCGGCTATCGGGACCTGGCAGCTGCCGCCGAGACAGGCGTTCATGGCGCGCTCGGCGGTGACGCGCGCCACGGTGTCGGCATGGCCGAGCGCGGCGAGCCGCTCGCGCAGCCCGGCGTCGTCGCTGCGGCACTCGATACCGATGGCGCCCTGGCCGACCGCCGGCAGCATGGCCTCGACCGGCAGGCAGTGACAATGCTCATCGAGCAGCCCGAGGCGCCGCAGCCCGGCGGCGGCGAGGATGATGGCGACGAAATCGCCGTCGTGGAGACGTTTGAGACGCGTCGGCACGTTGCCGCGCAGATCGCGCACGTCGAGGTCCGGGCGCTGCATGAGCAGCTGGCTGCGCCGCCGCAGGCTCGAAGTGCCGACGCGGGCGCCCTCGGGGAGCGCGTCGATGCCGCTGCCGGCCGCGCACACGAGCACGTCGCGCGGATCTTCGCGTTCGAGGATGGTCGCGAGCACGAAGCCGTCGGGCAACTCCGCCGGCACGTCTTTCATCGAATGCACGGCAAGGTCGGCACGGCCCTCGCTCATCGCGATCTCGAGTTCCTTGATGAACAGGCCCTTGCCGCCGATCGCGGCGAGCGGGCGGTCGATGATGCGATCGCCCTGCGTCGTGATCGGCACGAGTTCGACTTCGAGCCCGGCGTCGAGCGCGCTCAGGCGCGCCGCGACGTGGCGGCTCTGCCACAGGGCGAGCGCGCTGGCGCGCGTCGCGATTCTGAGGACGTTGCGCACCGCTGGGCGCTCAGCGCGGACCTGCCGGACACGGCCACCGCGACGCGCGGGGCGCCCACGCGGAGCATGCGTGGCGGGGCTGCAGGGGCGGTGCAAACACGGCTCGTCGCTGGCTGGTTCAGGTCGTTGGAACGGGGCAATGCTAGCAGCTTTTGCTGTGGTAAGGTGTGCGCCCGTCATGACGCTTGCGCGCGGTTCAACATGGCCAGAACACTGGGCGTGATCATGGATCCCATCAGCGGGATCAACCCCAAGAAGGACACCACGCTGGCCCTGCTGCTGGCCGCACAGGACGCCGGCTTCGCCCTGCGTTACATGGAAATGGGCGATCTCACGCTGCGCGACGGACGCGCGCAGGCGTGTACGCGCCCGCTCACGGTGCACGATTCGCTCGAGCACTGGTTCGACTTCGACGGCCCGCGCGACGAGACGCCGCAGGCGCTCGGCGCGCTGGACTGCATCCTGATGCGCAAGGACCCGCCGTTCGACATGGAGTTCGTCTTCGCGACCTACATGCTCGAGCGCGCCGAGGCCGACGGCGCGCTGGTCATCAACCAGCCGCGCGCGATCAGGGACGCGAGCGAGAAGCTCTTCACGGCCTGGTTCGCCGATCTCTGCCCGCCCACGCTGGTGACGCGCAACAAGCGCGACCTGCGCGCGTTTCTCGCCGAACACGAAGACATCGTGGTCAAGCCGCTCGACGGCATGGGCGGCGCCTCGGTGTTCCGCGTCGCCGCGGGCGACGGCAACGCCAGCGTCATCTTCGAGACCATCACCGAGCTCGAATCGCGCTACTGCATGGCACAGCGTTACCTGCCCGAGATACTTGCCGGCGACAAGCGCATCCTGGTCGTCGACGGCGAGGCCGTACCGCATGCGCTGGCGCGGATCCCGGCCAGCGGCGAGCTGCGCGGCAACCTCGCGGCCGGCGGGCGCGGCGTCGCCCAGCCGCTGAGCGACAGCGACCGCGCGATCGTGGCGCGCGTCGGCCCCGAGCTGGTGCGCCGCGGCCTGGTCTTCGTCGGTCTCGACGTCATCGGCGACCGCCTGACCGAGATCAACGTCACCAGTCCGACCTGTGCGCGCGAGATCGCGGCCGCGTCCGGGTTCGACATCGGTGCCGCGCTGATGCGGGCCATCGAGGCCCGGCTGCCCGGGGGATCATGAGACCGGGGGCTGCGTGCCTGGCCTCCACCCCGAACGCGGGCCGCAGGCCGGCGTGCGCGGCGCCATGACCAGCATGACCGCGGGACCCGCGCCGGCGGCGCGGGTGACCACCGACGACCGCCTGGGCCTGGCCATCTGCCTGGCCGTGATCGTCCACGCGATGATCATCCTGGGCGTCAGCTTCGCACCGCAACCGGCGCCGGACGCACGCTTCGAGGCGCTCGAAATCATCCTGGTGCCGGAACGCTCCGAGCAGGCGCCCGCCGAGGCCGACCTGCTCGCCCAGGCCAACCTCAAGGGCGGCGGTGACGACGACGCGAGCGATCCGCCGGCGGCCCCGGTCAAGGCGCCGTTGCCGGCGCAGACCGCGGACATCGCCGCGACCCCGGCGCCGCCGCTCGAACCGGTACCGAGCCCGGCGCCGGCTGCGACCCCCGCGCCACCGGCCGAGCGTTCCCCGACAGCGCCGGCGCGCGGCGCCGCCGAAGTCACCGAACTGGTCGCCGTGGCCGCCCCCGAGGCCGACCTCGCCGCGCCCGAGGAACGGCCCGAGGCGCCGCCCGAAGCAAGCACCGAACCGACCCCCGAAGCGACGCCGACGCCGCCGCAGCCGGCCGTGGCGAGCCCACCGCTGCCGACCGCCGCGCAGCTGCTGACGCGATCGTTCGCGCTCGCGAGCCTCAACGCCGAGCTGCAGCAGCGCCTCGACTCGCACGCCAAGCGGCCGCGCCAGAAATACATCTCCGCCAACACCCGAGAGTATCGCTATGCCGCCTACATGGAAGCCTGGCGGGCCAAGGTCGAACGCATCGGCAACCTCAACTACCCGGAGGAAGCGCGCGCGCGCAATCTCTCTGGCAGCCTGTTGCTCGACGTCGCGCTGACGCCGGACGGCGCGGTGCAGTCGATCACCGTGCGCCGCTCGTCCGGCCAGCCGGTGCTCGACGACGCCGCCGTGCGCATCGTCGAGCTGGCCTCGCCGTTCGCACCGTTTCCGCCCGACATCGCTGCCGAAGTGGACGTGCTGCACGTCACCCGTACGTGGAAGTTCGTCAACAACCAGGAGTTCTCCTCGCGCTGAACCGGCGCGGCGCGGCGGCGCCCCTTGTCTATCGCGGCAGTGGCGGAAATACTGGGCGGCATGAACCATTTCGACCTGACCAACCATTTCCTCATCGCGATGCCGATGCTCGCCGATCCGAATTTCTCCCGTACCGTGACCTACATCTGCGCACACAACGACGAGGGCGCGATGGGCATCGTCGTCAACCGTCCGCTCGATCTCGAACTCGGCGAGGTCCTGGCCCAGATGGAGCTCACCGCATCCGACCCGAGCATCAGCGCGCGCCCGGTCTACCAGGGCGGGCCGGTCCACACCGACCGCGGCTTCGTACTGCACCGGCCGGCCCGCGACTGGGGCTCGACCATCTCGGTCACGGCCGAGGTCGGCGTCTCGACCTCGCGCGACATCCTCGAAGCCATCTCGACGGGAGCAGGCCCGGCCGACAGCCTCGTCGCGCTCGGTTACGCCGGCTGGGGCGCCGGCCAGCTCGAGCAGGAGATGGCCGACAACGCCTGGCTGAGCGGCCCGGCGGACCTCGCGATCGTGTTCGAGACGCCGTCCGAGCTGCGCTGGGAGCGCGCCGCGTCGCTGATCGGCGTCGATCTCGCGGCGATGTCCTCCGACGTCGGCCATGCCTGAGTGGGTACGCCACGTACCGTGCTCGCCTTCGATTTCGGCCGGCGGCGCATCGGCGTCGCGGTCGGCCAGGAAGTCACCCGCACGGCCGAGGCGCTGAGCACCATCGCGGTGCGCGACGATCGGCCCGACTGGGCTGCGATCACGGCCGTGGTCGAGACCTGGCGCCCCGATCTCTTCGTACTCGGCCGGCCACGCACGGCGGACGGCGGCGCTACGCCGCTCAGCGCCGCGCTCGAGCGCTTCGCGCGCCGTCTCGAGGGCCGCTTTGGGCGCCGCGTTTCGTTCGTCGACGAACGCCTGTCATCATATGCCGCCGACGCCGAGCCGCGCTCGGGGCGCGGCGGGCTCGACGCCGCTGCCGCGCGCGTCATCCTGGAAACCTGGTTTACCGAGAATTCCGCCCCGTGAGCGACACGACACAACACGCCGACCTCGACGTCGAGACCCTCATCGACGAGATCGCCACGCGCCTCGCGCACCATATCGAGAGCCACGGCCTAGAGGATCCGGCGCTCATCGGCATCCGCACCGGCGGCGTGTGGCTGGCCGCGCGGCTGCGCGAGCGACTCGGCATCGAGACACCGCTGGGCGAACTCAACATCGCGTTCTACCGCGATGACTTCAGCCGCATCGGTATGCATCCGACCGTCGAACCCTCGGCGCTGCCGTTCGACATCGACAACCGCGATCTCGTGCTCGTCGACGACATCCTCTACACCGGGCGCACCATCCGCGCGGCGATGAACGAGATCTTCGATTACGGCCGGCCACGCACCATCACGCTCGTCGTGCTGGTCGATCGATCGGGCCGCGAGCTGCCGATCGACGCCAATGTCTACGGTGCACGGATCACGCTCGCGCCCGACGAGCATGTTAAACTTCTCGGGCCCGATCCCCTGCGACTCGAGTTTTGCGCCACCCGAACCTGACAGCTCGCGCAACCGCTGCCGGCCGCCCGTCCACGGCGCCGGCGAAACGTTTTCCCCCGACCACCCCGAGACCCCGCCCGGGCGCGCCGACACCCCGCTGATGCATACCGACATCCAGCTCGACGAGCGCGGCCAGCTGCGGCACTTCCTCAGCATCGAGCAGCTGCCGCGCGAACTGCTCGTGGCGATACTCGACAATGCCGAACGTTTCACCGTGGTCGGGGAACGCGCGGTGAAGAAGGTCCCGCTCGCACGCGGCAAGACGGTGGTGAACCTGTTCTTCGAGCCGAGCACGCGCACGCGTACGACCTTCGAACTCGCCGCCAAGCGCCTCTCGGCGGACGTCATGAACCTCAACATCGAAGCGAGTGCTACGCGCAAGGGCGAGTCGCTCGCCGACACCCTGCGCACGCTCGAGGCGATGAACACCGACATGTTCGTGGTGCGCCACCAGGACAGCGGCGCGCCCGAGTTCATCGCCCGCCAGGTCGCCCCGGAGGTGAGCGTGATCAACGCGGGCGACGGCCGCCATGCGCACCCGACCCAGGCGATGCTCGACATGTTCACGATCCGCCGCCACAAGCCGGCATTCGAAACGCTCACCGTCGCCATCGTCGGCGACATCGCGCATTCGCGCGTGGCGCGCTCGGAGATCCACGCGCTGAAGACCCTCGGCGTGCCGGAAGTGCGCGTGGTTGGGCCGAAGACGCTGCTGCCGGTCGGCCTCGAAGCGCTCGGCGTCAGCGTCCACCACGATCTCGACGAAGGTATCGCCGGCGCCGACGTCATCATCATGCTGCGCCTGCAACAGGAGCGCATGCAAAGCGCCCTGCTGCCGAGCGGGCACGAGTATTTCCACACCTACGGGCTGACCCCGGCGCGCCTCAAGCGTGCCGCGCGCGACGCCATCGTCATGCACCCGGGCCCCATCAACCGCGGGGTCGAGATCGATTCCGCCGTGGCCGACGGCAAGCAGTCGGTGATCCTGCAGCAGGTCACCCACGGTATCGCCGTGCGCATGGCGGTGATGTCGATGGTGCTCGGCTCACACGCGCCAGGCTCATGAAGATACGACTCCGCGGCGGCCGCCTGGTCGACCCGGCAACGGGTACCGACGCCATTGCCGATCTGTGGATCGACGGCGACCGCATCGCCGGCATCGGGCGCAAGCCGAACGGCTTCGGTGCAGCGGCGCGCGAAATCGACGCGCGCGAACGCGTGGTCTGCCCGGGCTTCATCGAGATCGGCGCCCGGCTGCGCGAACCCGGTGCCGAGCACAAGGCCTCGATCGCGAGCGAACTCGTCGCCGCGGCGGCCGGCGGTTTCACCACCGTGTGCTGCACGCCCGACACGAGCCCCGTCATCGACACCCCGGCGGTGGTCGAACTGATCAACCAGCGCGCGCGCGGCGTGCGCGGTGCGCGCGTGCGCGCGCTCGGCGCGCTGACCCACGGGCTCGGCGGCGAGGTCCTCGCCGAGATGCACGCGCTCAAGGCCATCGGCTGCGTCGGCGTGACCAACGCCGGACGCGCGATCCGAGATACCAACGTGCTCAAGAACGCGCTCGCCTACGCGTCCACCCTGGGGCTGACGGTGTTCCTCGACGCCGAGGATCCCTGGCTCGGTGCCCAGGGCGTGATGCACGAAGGCGCACGCAGCACGCGCACCGGCCTGCCCGGCATTCCGGGCGCGGCAGAATTGATCGGCCTCGCGCGCGACCTCGTGCTGGTCGCCGAGACCGGCGCGCGCGCGCATTTCCGCACCCTGTCCTGCGCCGGTTCGGTGAAGTACATCCGCGACGCGCGCAAGGCCGGGCTCGCAGTCAGTGCCGACGTCGGCATCGCGCACCTGCACCTGACCGATGCGGACGTCGCCGCGCACGACGCCGCCTGCCACGTGCGCCCGCCGCTGCGCGATACGCGCGACCGCGACGCCCTGCGCCGCGCCCTCGCGCGCGGGCATCTCGACATGCTCTCGGCCCATCACGAACCACACGACGCCGACGCCAAGGCCGCGCCGTTCGCAGCCAGCGCGGCCGGCATCTCGGGGCTGGACAGCTTCCTGCCGCTGATGCTCGAACTGGTCGAGGCCGGCGCGATCGAACTCGGCCGCGCCATCGCCACCTGCGCGCTGGCGCCGGCGCGCCTGCTCGGTCTGGAGAGCGGCACGCTCGCCGTCGGCGCCGTCGCCGACGTCACCGTGTTCGACCCGCGGCACGACTGGACCCTGGACGCGACGACCATGCGCAGCCGCGGCCACAATTCGCCCTACTTCGGCCAGCGCCTGCGCGGGCGCGTCACGCAGACCCTGGTCGGCGGCCGCCTGGTGCACGATCTCGATGGCTGAGCCGCTCGCCCAGGGCACGCCGCCCGGCCCGGACAGCGCGCGTCCGCACCGCGCGAGCATCCTGCTCGCCGAGGGCCGCGTGCTGGCCGTCGACCCCTACCCCGGCGAGCAGTGCGTGATGCGCATCGAATGCCCGGACATCGCCGCGCGCGCGCTGCCCGGCAGCTTCGTTCACCTGCGCTGCGGACCGGCGCTCGACATGCGCCGGCCGATGTCGGTGATGCGCGCCTCGGCGCGCGCCGGCTGGCTCGACATGCTGTTCAAGGTACACGGCCGCGGCACGCGCGAACTCGCGGCGCGCCAGGTCGGAGACAGCCTGAGCGTACTCGGCCCCATCGGCCGCCCGTTCCGTCTCGGCGGCTGGCGCCGCCGGCCACTGCTGATCGGCGGCGGCGTCGGCATCCCGCCGATGATCTTCCTGGCCGAGCACATGCGCGCTTCCGGCGAGGACGTCACGCCGCTGGTCCTGATGGGCTCGGAGGTGCCGTTCGCGTTTCAGCCGCGGCCGTCGCGGATGATGGTCCCGGGCATCGATGCGGCGACCATCGCGGCGATGCCGCTGCTCGACGACTGGGGCATCGCCTCGCGCCTCGCCAGCGGCCAGGAGCAGCCCGGCTGCCACGGCGGTTTCGTCACCGAGCTCGCGCGCGCCTGGTTGCGTGACAGCGGCGTGCCGCACGAGGCCGTCGAGATCCATGCCTGTGGCCCGACACCGATGCTGCGCGCTGTGCAGGCGCTGGCGGCGGAGTTCGCGCTGCCGGCACAGTTGTCGCTCGAGGAATACATGGCCTGCGCGGTCGGCGGCTGCGCCGGCTGCACGGTGCGCGTGATGACCGCGGCAGGCCCGGCGATGAAACGCGTGTGCGTGGACGGGCCGGTATTCGAAGCGAGCGAGGTCGAGCTGCCGACCTGAGCCACGATGTCGCGCGTCGCCGTACACCCCGACCCGCGACACCGCTGCCCACTCCGCGCGGCGACGCGCCTGCCCGCCGGAGCCCGCAGACCATGAGCGATGGCAGCCCGGCACGCGGCCCTGCCGCGGGCGAGTCGCGCGCCGTCGCCAGCGACCAGGCGGCGCCGCATCCACGCCTCGGCAGCGTGCTCGCGCGGCATCGCGCACGGCCCAGCGAACGACCCTGGCCGGCGCACGCGGCCGCGGCCCTCGCCCCGCTTGCCGAGCGCCTCGGCAGCGAGCCCCGGCCATTGGTGCTGGACAGTGGGTGCGGGACCGCCGAGAGCACCGCGTGGCTCGCCACACGCCACCCCGATGCGCTCGTCGTCGGCATCGACCAGAGTGCACATCGCCTGGCACGCGCGGCGGCAATGCCGGCCAACGCGATGACACTGCGCGCGCGCGCCGAGGACGTGTGGCGCCTGGCGCGCGAGCGTGGCTGGCCGGTCGCCGCGCATTACCTGCTCTATCCGAACCCCTGGCCCAAGCAGCGCCACCTCATGCGGCGCTGGCACGCGCACCCGGCGATGGCCGATCTCGTCGCGTTCGGCGGCGCGCTCGAGCTGCGCACCAACTGGCGCATCTACGCCGAGGAATTCGCCCACGCGCTCACCTGGTGGTGCGCGGTCCCGGCCGGCGTCGGACGCTGGGCGCCGCGGTGCGCCGTGAGCGCGTTCGAACGCAAGTACCTCGCCAGCGGCCAGCGCCTCTACCGGGTCACGGCGACGCTGCCGGCGCCGCGGCGCCGGCACGATGAACCGGGTGGGCGCGCTCAGGGCAGTTCAGCGAGGCCGTGGGCGATCAGCGTCTGTTCGATTTCGGTCTTGTTGAAGCCGATCAGGACGTCGTCGCGAATGTGGATCGCCGGCACGACCTTGAGCGGCAGGCGCGCGAAGCGCGCACGCCCTTCCGCGCTCGTCTCGACGTCGTACTCGCAGTAGTCGATGCCCTCGGCCTTGAACCAGGCACGTGCGCGGCGGCAGTAGCCGCACCACGAGGCGCTCAGCATCACCACGCTGGCGGCGCCGGGATCGCGATCGCGTTCGCACACGACCGGCGCGCCCGCGTCCGGATGGAGCACCTGCTGCAACGCTATCCAGGCGCCGAACACGCCCGCGACCAGCAGCCAGCCGCGCCAGCGCGATGCGCGCCGCTCAGGCACCGACATAGTCCCACTCGTAGCGTGCCAGGTCGATGCGCCCGTGCGCGTCGCAGGCCACGCCTTCGAGCGCCAGGCGTTCGTATTGTTCGTGCTCGCGGCCGGCCCGCGCGCGCGGACTGACCTCGCCGCGGACGTTGATCACGCGGTGCCACGGCACCTCGGTTCCCGCATCGAGCGCGGCCAGCGCGTAGCCGACCTGGCGGGCACCGCTGGGGCCCTCGATGCCGGCGAGCTGCGCCACCTGGCGGTAGGTCGCGACGCGTCCGCGCGGGATGCACGAGACCACTGCCCAGACGCGCGCGTTACGCCCGTCGCCGGTCGCCGCAGCGCGCGTGCCCATGCTCAGCCGTCGCCGCGCCCGCGGGGCGGCGCGTGCGCGCCGTGCCGTCGCCGCTCAGTGGCCATCGCCGGGCGGGAACTCGTCGTAGCGTGGCAGCGCGTCGGTGATCTCGTGCCAGGGCGCCTTCGAGGCGACGAAGATGTGGAAATCCGGCCGGACGCCGGGGTCGTCGTCGAGCGCGCCGGCGGCGACCCACAGGAACTCCGGCATCTCGCGGGCACGGTAGAACAGCTTCGACCCGCAATGGCGGCAGAACTCGCGCGCGGCGCCGGGCGAGGAATCGTAACGCGTGATCGCGTCACGCCCGGCGCTGACTTCGACGGCCGCGGCATCGACCTGGCAGTAAGTCGAGAAAGCCGTGCCGTGGGCATGCCGGCACATCGAGCAGTGGCAGTGCCCCATGGTGATCACGGGCGCGGTCACGCGGAAACGCACTGCGCCGCACAGGCAGCGGCCGTTGAGCGCCTCAGCCGAGTCGTTCATGGTCGGCATCGAGGCACGCGAGCCAGGCGTCCCAGCGCGCACCGTCGGAGGGAAACTTCGGGTGGTCGAAGCGCGCGAGGAGGAAGTGGCCGGCGGCGTCGCGGTAGGCCGTCGCGGCGACGAACTGCAGCCCGTCGCGATAGGCCTGGCGCTGCTCGTCGGCAACCGACTTCTCCGCCTCGTCCGACCACAGCCCGGCCGCGCGCAGCGCCGCGAGCACGCCGGCAGGCGCAGGCCCGCCGCGCGGCGTGCACACGTAAAGGCTGCCGTTGCGCTTGTCGCCGGCGTCGAAGCGCAGGTCGTAGTGGTCGACGATGGTCGCGGTATCGAGCACGGCCGGCGGGGCCGCGGGCGTGTTGCTCATCGGGAAACGTCTCCGGTTCAGGTCTTGAGTTCGATCTCGATGAAGGCGAGATCGAAGGCGTTGGCGTTGATCACGTTGTGCTCGACACCGACCGCGCGCGCGTACGACTGGCCGATCTTCAGATCGGCCGTGCGCTCGCCCTCGGGGGTCTCGAGCATCAGCGTACCGGTGGTCAGCGGCACGACGACGTAATCGTGTTCGTGGCGGTGCCAGCCGGTCTCGGCGCCGGGCGCGAAACGCCATTCGGTGACGATGACGCGCTCGTTCTCGAGCTGCTTGACGGGCTGGGCCGCGGGGCGATCGGTGCTGGCTTTATCGGTCATGGGATTCCCTCCTGCGGTCACGCACGGCGCGCGCGACCACGACAGCGTAGCGCGCCGCGTGGGCGGCCGGCAAAAAGCCTCAACCGGCGGGTGACGGGCCGCGCTCGCCGCCCGGCGGGCCGTAGAACACCACCCACACCGCGAAGTCTTCGGACATCGCTTCGAAGCGGTGAGTCTCGCCGGCGGCGACGAACACGAAGCTGCCCGGCGCGATCGCGCGCCGTCCCGCGCCGTCGACGAACTCGGCGCTGCCGCGCGCGACGACGTAGGCCTCGTCGCGTTCGTGCGGCGTCTGCCGGTCGCTGCCGACGGGCGCGTAGAGACGCACGTCCAGGCTGCCATGGGCGAAGACCGGGATCGACAGCGCACCGGCCGGGGGCGGCCCGAGCGCCAGTGCGTCATCCAGCGTGGTCAGGAAGGTCGGGGTCATGGCGAAGCCGTCTCCTTTGCCGGTGCCGGTGCCGGTGCCGGTGCCGGACGATTCAATTCGATCACGGCGCGGTAGCCGGCCGCGGCCCACGGCGGCGGCGGCGGCCGCACCGCGACGTTCGGATACTTGTGGTAGTCGCGTTCCCACAGGAAGGCGTCGATGCGCGCGCGGATGAACAGGCGCCCGCGCGCGTCGGTGTACTGGGCATGCTCATCGAGCCGATCGGCGTACCAGGCGGCGACCCGGCTGGCGTCGTCGCGCGTGACCAGCACCACGCCGCCGAGATCCGACCAGCCGTCGCGCGTCAAGCAGCCCGGCGCGACCCGCCCCCAGTCGAGTTCGATGATGCGCGCGCCGGGATAGACCGGGTAGACGACCTCCTCGGGCGCCGGCAGGCAGCGCGAGCGGCGGTGGTCGGCATGGCGCTTGGCGGTGACCTCGTCGAGGCCGTCGAGCGGCGCCCACTCGGCGAGCGCCCGCGCCTGCGTGGCGAGCACCGGCAGGCACAGCAACGCCGCGAACAGCGGCCACGTGGCGCGACGTCTCATTCGGGCACCGCCGCGAGCGGCGCATCGCCCGCCGCGCTGCCGTGGGCACGCACGCGTGCGTAGAGCGTCTCGCAGGCCGCGCGCGCACCTTCGCACAGGAAACGGGTGACCAGGGTCGGTGTACCCGCGCGCAGCACCACATCGCGCCGCACCAGCGCCGGGTAGGCGGGATGCTCGCGGGCGAGAAAAGCCCACTCGGTGTGGCCGGGTGCGGCCGGCTCGCGGACCAGCGTCCAGCCGCGTGCGGACGAAACGGCCACGTCGTCGCGCGCGGCGAGCGCATCGCGCGCCTCGCGCACCGAGCGGTAACCGATGCCGCTCTCGCCGGCGGCATGCACCTCGGGCGCCAGGCCCGGCGCCACGCCGTACACCGCCAGCGCGAGCGTCGCGGCCAGGGAAACGGATCGGGGCGGGCGGTTTCGCGACATGGCCGGCGCACTATAGCGCGTCGGCGCCGGGTCAGTCGTCGAATTCGGCCCAGAACACGCCGCGGAGATCGCCCACCGCGTAGCCCCGCGCGCGGTCCTCCGGGTAGAGGGCATCGATACGCGCGGCGACCTCCGCCGGGATCGCCTCCCCGTGGCAGGTCAGGCACATCGGCTTGATCCCGATCGGTTCGACATAGCCGTGACGCCCCGCCTCGAGCGCGACGCTATGCGGCTCGCGCGGCCGGCTGCCGTCGAGATACGCGGCGAGCAGCGGCGCGACCCACGCCGGCGCCGCATTGGCGGGATTGCGCAAGCGATCGCTGGCGCGCCCCAAGCGCACACCCGCGCTGCCGCTGGCGCCGGCCAGCGCCGGCGCGGTGACGCGGCACACTTCGACCGCGTTGACCGGCCCCTCGGCCAGTGCCGCACCGAGCGCGCCCATGAGCGCCGACTTGAACGGTGCTACCAGTGCTTTGCCACGAGCCAGCATGGCCGCGTGCTGCACCGGGTCCGCCGCAGAGGGGCCGCCCGAGGCCCCCGCGCGATGGCCACCGCCGTGTCCCTTGCAACCGCCCTGGCCGCCGCCCTTGCCGTCACCGTGGCCGTGGCCACCGCCCTGTCCCTTGCAGCCGCCCTGGCCGCCGCCCTTGCCGTCACCGTGGCCGTGACCGCCGCCCTGCCCCTTGCAGCCGCCCTGGCCGCCGCCGCTGCCGTCACCGTGGCCGTGGCCGTCAGCCTGCCCACCTCGGTGAGCAGGGTGTTCGAAACGCGCTTCGTAGAGGTAGGCCGCGATGCGT
>JAUIFX010000138.1 GCA_030429865.1 Gammaproteobacteria bacterium
TCGGGATCAGCGGAACGAGCAGTATGTCGGCCATGTGGAACACGTTCTCCGAGACCACCGACATGCTCGGCGCGCAGTCCAGAAACACGAGGTCGTAGTCGGACTCCACTTCGCGCAGCATCTTGCCCAGGCGGCGTGTCGACTTCTTGTGGTCGGCCAGCTCGAGGTCGAGATTGCGGTAGGAGAAGTCCGCCGGCACGAGATCGAGACCGTCGTGATCGGTCGCCCGGATCGCGCGCGCGAGGTTGCGCCGCTTCTCGATCAGCGCGGAAGCGCCGCCGGCGAGGCGCGGCTTGACCCGCAGGTAGAAGCTCGCCGCGCCCTGGGCGTCGAGGTCCCACAGCAGCGTGCGATGTCCATGCGCGGCAGCGAGGTAGGCGAGGTTGACGGCGGCCGCGGTCTTGCCGACGCCGCCCTTGAGGTTATAGGTGGCGATGACCTTCATCGTCGTCCCTTGTCGCACAGGCGGCGCAGGCTGTCGAGCCCGCCGGGGCCGCACATGGCGTCGAGCGCGCGCGAGAGCGCCGCATTCTCCGCGGCGTCGAGATCGAGCTCGGCCGGCAGCGCGAGGTGTTCGAGCTCGGCGGCGAACAGCGCCACGAGCGCCTCGTCCGTCGCCGCATCGCGCCAGGCGACGAGCAGGCTCGCATGCGCCCAGCGATCGCAGATGGCGCCCGCGATCGTCTGCAGGCGCTTGAGCGCCCTGGTGACGCGGCCGGCCCGCTTGTGCGGATAGAGCGGCGCGAACGCATCGAGCAGGTAGCGCAGCTTCTTGGCGTCCTTGCGGATCTCGTGCAGCGCCGCGGGCGGCAGGACGCGGCCGTGTTCGTGGCGGCGCCGGCACAGGCGCCGGTGACGACGCCGGATGGCCTTGTCGACGAGTTTGCGCAGCGCCGGGCCCCGGGTCTCGCACGCGGCGAGTTGCTCCAGCCAGGCCGCCCAGTCGGCCTGCAGGCGCTGGTAGCGGCGTCCTCCGAGCAGGCGCGCGAGGCGGGCCTGCTCGCGGCGGCGGCGCGTGCGCAGGTACGCCTCGAGCCGCGGGGCTACGCGCGCCTCGCCGTCCTCGAGCGCCTCCAACCAGACATCGAGATCGCGCAGCGGACTGGTTTCGCGGCTCAGCCAGGCGAATCCTTCCGTGAGCGCGGCGACATCGCCGAGGATGTCTTCGAATGCCTGGACGAGCGAACGCGCGCGGCGCAGGGCAACCCGGAAATCGTGCAGAAACTCGATGTCCAGGTCCGCGCGGATGCCTGCCTCGTTGGCGCGCATGACGGCCTGGAAGTGCGCCAGCCGCGTCGCGATCGCCGGTCCCGCCGGGGCGTTGGGTGCGAGCGCGGGGGGCGGCAGCGGTCGATCCCACTCGCCGGCCAGGCGCTCGTCGAGCAGGCCGTCGGGCGCGATCGTGACCGGCGCCAGGTCAGGCGCCTGGAGCAGCGCCGCGAGCGCCGCGCGGAACTCGCGCCGGTAGCCGCGACGCGGCCGGGCGGTGACGCTCACGAGTGCGCCGTCGGCCCAGGTGTGCCGCTCGAGCACGAGGTCGCCGATGATCTTCTCGTCCTCGTTCAGCCAGGCGCGCTGGCAACGCTCGACCTCCCAGTGGCGCACCACGAGCAGGGCGCGCGGGCGCAGCGCCGGCGCCACCGCGGCCCGCAGGCGCGCATCGGCGAGCGCCGCAGGCCGGCATGGCGGCCGGCAGCCGGCAGCCGGCGCGACAAGCTGCCGGCCGGCGCGGTCGCACAGCGTCAGCGTGCCCGCAGCGTCGTCGTCTCCCAGGTCGTGGACGAGCAGCTGGCCGGCATCGCGCAGGCGCCGGTCGGCGCTATCGAGCAGGCAGCGCCGCAAGCCCTCGCGATGCCAGTGCGCGCTCCCCGCGGTGGGGGCGAAACGTGCCTCTAGCGCGGCCAGCGGGGGGCCGTCCTGGCAGACGAGGTGGAAGGGTCGCGGCATGGTCTTCCCGGCTCTACTACCGCCGCACGGCGGCATTCGGCGGCGGGCGGGCACCAACGGGGCCGACCAAGCATAGCAAGAACGCCCGCGCGTTGTGTTACCTTGCACGAGCCTGCCGCTGCCGGTCGCACCGACCGGTACTCCCTGCTTCGACGAGGGCCACTGACGCCGCCTGCGCGTTGACACAAGGACATGCTCGAGTACGTCAAAGAGTGGTACGAGAAGCACTTCTCGCATCCGCAGGCCGTGCTGCTGGTGGTGTTCCTCATCAGCGGCTTCGTCATCATGTTCTTTCTCGGCAAGATGCTCGCGCCGCTGCTCGCGTCGCTGGTCATCGCCTACCTGCTCGAGGCCTCGGTACAGCTGCTGGAGCGCAAGGGACTCGGGCGCATCCTTGCCGTGAGCGTGGTGTTCCTGCTCTTCCTCGCCGTGCTCGCGTTTCTCGTCATCGGTCTCGCACCGCTCGTCTCGCGCCAGCTCAGCAATTTCATCCAGGACCTGCCGCGCATGGTCTCGCACGGCCGCGAGGTGCTGCTGCGCCTGCCCGAGACCTACCCCAATTTCGTCACCGCGACGCAGATCGACAGCATCATCAACACCGTGCGCGGCGAGATCAGCGACCTGGGCCAGAGCGTGCTGACCTTGTCCCTGGCCTCCATCCCCGCGATCGTGACGCTGCTCGTGTATCTCATTCTCGGCCCGGTCCTGGTGTTCTTCTTTCTCAAGGACAAGCAGGCCCTGGTGGCCTGGCTGACGGGCTACCTGCCGACCGACCGCACCGTGCTGACCGCGGTGTGGCGCGACGTCGACATCCAGATCGGCAACTACGTGCGCGGCAAGTTCTACGAGATCTTCATCGTCGGCGGCGTCACGTATTTCACCTTCGCGATGTTCGGCCTGTCCTATGCGCCGCTGCTCGCCGTGCTGGTCGGGCTGTCGGTCATCGTGCCTTACATCGGCGCCGCCGTGGTCACGCTCCCGGTGGCGCTCGCTGCCTGGATCCAGTTCGGCTGGGGTGACACGTTCATCTGGATCATGGTCGCCTACGCCATCATCCAGGCGCTCGACGGCAACCTGCTCGTGCCCCTGCTGTTCTCCGACGTGGTCAACCTGCACCCGGTCGCGATCATCGCCGCGGTGCTGGTCTTCGGCGGACTGTGGGGCTTCTGGGGCGTGTTCTTCGCCATTCCGCTGGCAACGCTGGTGAAGTCGCTGCTCAAGGCCTGGCCCAGTCTAGAAGCGCATCGCCGGGCCGCCTGAACAGGCCGCAGGCGGCAACGCCTAGAGGTTCTGCGTCGCGTAGTCCGCCAGGCGCGAGCGTTCGCCGCGTCGCAGCGTGATGTGCCCGGCATGCGCCCAGGGGCGGAAGCGGTCCACGACATAGGTCAGCCCGGACGTGGTTTCGCTGAGGTAGGGCGTGTCGATCTGGGCGATGTTGCCGAGACAGACGAACTTCGAACCGGGACCGGCGCGCGTGATCAGGGTTTTCATCTGCTTCGCCGTGAGGTTCTGCGCTTCGTCGATGATCACGAAGCGGTTGAGGAAAGTGCGGCCGCGCATGAAGTTCAGCGAACGGATCTTGATGCGGTGCTGAATCAGGTCGGCGCTCGCCGCGCGGCCCCACTCGCCGCCTTCGTCGGACTCCGAGAGCACTTCCAGGTTGTCCATCAGCGCACCCATCCACGGCGTCATCTTCTCCTCTTCGGAGCCGGGCAGAAAGCCGATGTCCTCGCCGACGGGGATGGTCACGCGGGTGACGATGATCTCGCGGTACTGGCGCGTGTCCAGACACTGCGCGAGGCCGGCGGCGAGCGCCAGCAGTGTCTTGCCGGTCCCGGCCACGCCGAGCAGGGTGACGAACTCGATGTCCGGATCCATCAGCAGGTTGAACGCGAAGCTCTGCTCGCGGTTGCGCGCATTGACGCCCCAGACCGTGTTGCGCGCAACGCGATAGTCGCGCGCCTGGCGCAGCAGCACGCGCCCGTTCTCTTCGCCCGCGACCATCAGCTCGAGCGATTCATCGCCTTCGACGTAGACGAACTCGTTCGGCGCCGTGGCCCCGATGACCCCGCTGGGGACGGCGTACCAGGTGGCGCCGTCCTCCTTCCAGCTCTCGACCTCGCCACTGCCGCCGTTCCAGAAGTCGGCCGGGATCGCCGTCGCACCGACATAGAGCAGGTCGATATCGTCGAGGACCTTGTCGTTGTAGTAATCCTCGGCCTCGATGCCGAGCACGCGCGCCTTGATGCGCAGGTTGATGTCCTTGGACACGAGGATGACGGTGCTGGCGGCGTTCTCGGAGCGCAGCGCGAGCACCGTCTCGAGGATGCTGTTGTCGGCGGTCAGGCCGCCGTCGAGCGGCGCGCCCTCGTAGCGCATCGGACGGGTCTGCAGGAACAGGCGTCCGGTCGGGCGGCCGTCGCCGCCCTCGCGCGGGTCGATCGGCAGGCCGGCGGCGATCGCGCCGGCGTCGGCGGTGCCGATGAGTTCGTCGAGAAAACGACTCGCCTGGCGTGCGTTGCGCGCGACCTCGGAGGCGCCCTTCTTGCCGTGGTCGAGCTCCTCGAGCACGGTCATCGGAATGAACAGCGCATGCTCGGCGAAGCGGAACAGCGCCGCGGGGTCGTGGATCAGGACGTTGGTGTCGAGGACGTAGGTGCGGGGCGGGGTCGCCATGGCAGACGGCGGCATGACCGGAGCTACTTGACCGGCTCCATGATCGCGTCGAGGTTGAGCTGGTCGCAGAAATCCATGAACTCGCTGCGCATCGCCGCAATCGAGATGTCGGTCGGGATGCTGATGGTCATGTGCAGCGAAAACATCGGGGTGCCGGTATGCGCCGCGGCGTAGTTGCTCGTGTACATGTCCTCGACGTTGATGTCGTGGTGCGAGAAGAACTGCGCAATCTGGTGCACGATACCCACCTGGTCGACGGCGATGACCTCGACCGCGTAGGGCATGAGGTCGTGCGCCGGCGCCCGCGTGCGCGCGCGCTGCATGACGATGGTGATGTCGAGCTCCTGTTCGAGGCGCGGCAGCATGGTCTCGATCTTGGCGATCGCGTCCCAGGTGCCGGATAGCAGCACCATGAGGGTGAAGCGGTCGCCCATCACCGCCATGCGGCTTTCAGCGATCGAGCAGCCGCACTCGCGAAACGCCTTGACCATCGGCTCGACGAGGCCGGGGCGGTTCTCGCCCATGGCCGAAATCGCAAGAAGATTCTGCGTGCCGGCGCGGGCAGTCGGGGAAGGGTCGTTGGGTGAGGACATAGGCGGCTCGGGCGGAGTATAACGCGTGTCGGCGCCGCGTGGTGCGAACGCCCCGGGGCCGGTACCGGAGCACCTTGTGCTCCTTGTTCTGACCACATTCAGCGGCTACCATGGCCGGTTGTTTTACAGGGTTTTTGTATGGTTACTCCGCGCGGCAGTATCGTTGCGATCGTGACGCCCATGACGGCGGGCGTGGGAGCCCAGACGCCCCTCGACCGGGCCGCTCTCGAACGGCTCGTCGAATTCCACGTCAGCGAGGGCACCGAGGGTATCGTCGCGGTCGGCACGACCGGCGAGTCGGCGACGCTCACCGAGCACGAGCACGTCGAGACCATCAAGACCATCATCGAGGCGGCGGCCGGCCGCGTGCCGGTGATCGCCGGCACCGGCGCCAACTCGACCCACGAAGCGATCCGGCTCACGCGCGAAGCCCAGGAACTCGGCGCCGACGCCTGCCTGCTGGTCACGCCCTACTACAACAAGCCGACGCAGGAAGGCCTGTACCTGCACCACAAGGCCGTTGCCGAAGCCGTCGACATCCCGCAGATCCTCTACAATGTGCCCGGCCGGACGGCCTGCGACATGCTGCCCGAGACCGTCGCGCGGCTGGCCGAGGTGCCGAACATCGTCGGCATCAAGGAGGCCAGCGGCGACGTCAGCCGGGTCGCGCTCATCGAGCACCTTGCCGGCAAGGATTTCGTCCAGCTCAGTGGCGACGACGCGACGGCGCTCGATTTCATGCTCGCCGGCGGTCACGGCGTCATTTCCGTGACCGCCAATGTCGCGCCCCGCAAGATGCGCGCGATGTGCGATGCTGCGCGCGGCGGACGCGCCGACGAGGCACGCGCCGTCGACGCCGAGCTGCAACCGCTGCACCACAACCTGTTCGTCGAGGCCAATCCCATTCCGGTCAAGTGGGCCGTCGCGCGGATGGGCCTCATCGAGGCCGGCATCCGCCTGCCCATGACCTGGCTCTCGGCCGGCTACGAAGCGCGCGTCGGCGAAGCCCTGCGGCACGCCGGCATCGCGTGCGAACCCTGATCATGACCCGGCGGCCGTCGCCGTCGCGAGGAGGAAACGAACCCATGTCTAGAGCCAAGCTAGGGACGCTGCGCGACACACGGCGAGCATGCGCGCCGGCGCGGCCCGCAGATGTCGCCGCCGCCGGCGCCGTCGAGTCGAGCCCGCCGCCGTTCGCGTCACGCGCACTCCTGGCTGCGATGGCGTGCTGCCTGCTCGCCGCCGGCGGCTGCAGCAAGCTCGTTCCGAAGCTCGACGAGGTCTTCCCGGATAACCGCAAGGAATACCAGAAAGCACAGTCGCTGCCCGACCTGGAAGTCCCGCCGGACCTGAGCACCGAGGCGATCCGTGACCGCATGGCGATCCCGGAAGGCGGCGAGGCCGCGCGCTACTCGACGTTCCAGGAACGGCGTGCCGACCGCGAGCGCGCGGAGCAGCTCGAGAAGGCGCAGACCTCGGCGATCCGCGTGCTCGAGAACGAGCACGTGCTCGCGGTCGAGGGCGCCGTGGTGCAGGTCTGGCCCCGGCTGCAGGGATTCTGGGCCGAGGAAGGGTACGGGCTCGAGCTCGACGACGTCGAACTCGGCATCATCGAGACGAGCTGGAACGAGGACGAAGCCCAGCTCGCGCGCAACAAGTTCAAGATCTTCGCCGAGCCCGGCGAGGAGCCCGGCACCACGCTGCTCTACATCTCGCGCGAAGACCAGGAACTGGTGCCGCAGGGCGAGGAACTCGCGTGGCAGCGCAAACCGCGCGACGCAGAGGCCGAACGGGTCATGGTCGAGCGCCTCGAGGCGCGCCTCGGCGGCGCCACCGGTGGCGGCAGCCGCGCCGTCGCCGCGTCAAGCGCGGCGGCCGAAGAGGTGGGCGGCGCGGCGGCAGCAGCGCCCGCGCCGAGCGGACCGCAACATGCCGAGATCGTCAGCGTCGGCGAAGGCAAGGTCTACCTGACCGTCGCCGAGGACTTCCCGAGCGCCTGGAAGAACACCGGCAAGGCGCTCGATCAGGCCGGGATCACCGTGAAGGACTCGGACAAGGGGCGTGGCGTGTACATCGTCGAACTCGCTGGCGGCGAAGCGGCCGAGGAAGAGTCCGGCATGTGGGACAAGCTCAAGTTCTGGGGCGACGACGACGTGCAGGAGTTCCAGGTCAGCCTGACCGGTGTCGGCGAGAAAACCGAGGTCGTGCTGCTGGACCGCAACGGGCGCTGGGAGACGGGCGCGCAGGCCGGCTCCGTGCTGCGCAGGCTGCAGGAGGCATTCAACGGCGGCCGTCTCTGAGCACCACGCGTGCGCTATGCGACGCTCGCGAGCGGCAGCGGCGGCAACGCCACGCTCGTCGAGCACGACGGTCATGCGCTGCTGATCGACTGCGGGCCGAGCGCGCGCACCATCGCCGCGCGCAGCGCCGCGCTCGACTTCGAGGTCGAGCGCATCGGCGCGGTACTCATCACCCACGAGCATGACGATCACGTGGGTGGCGCCGCTGCCCTGTCGCGCCGCCATGACCTGCCGGTCTACCTCTCCGGCGGTACCGCCCGCGCCGCCGCCGCGCGCCTCGACGGCCGCGCGCGCCTGCGTCCGCTGACGCCGGAGCGCGCGTTCCGGCTCGGACCGTTCGAGGTCGTTCCGGTGATCGTGCCGCACGACGCGCGGGAACCCTGCCAGTTCGTCATCGCCGCGGGCGGACGCCGTCTCGGCATCCTGACCGACCTCGGCCAGCCTACGCCACACGTCGAGCAGCACTACCGCGCCCTGGACGCGCTGGTGCTGGAATTCAACCACGAGCCGGACCTGCTCGCACAGAGCGCCTACCCGCGCTCGCTGCGCGCGCGGATCGGCGGCCACTACGGGCATCTCTCGAACGCCCAGGCGAGCGCCCTGCTCGGCCGCCTCGAACCGAGCAGCCTGGTCAGCTTCACCGCCGCCCACCTGAGCGAGAAGACCAACACGCCGGCGCACGTCGCCGCCTGTCTCGCGCGTTGCCTGCCGCCCGACGTGCCGCGCCACATCGCGCAACAGGACGCGCCCTCGCCGTGGTTCGAAATCGATCCCTGATCGAGTCCCTCGTCGAGCCCGCTCGGCGGAGTCGCGCTCAGCGGCCCTTCTTGACGTGCCGCATCAGCCGGCGGCGCTTGTTCTGCTGGCGCGGCGTGAGCTTGTTGCGGCGCCCGGCGTAGGGATTCTCGCCCTGGCGAAACTCGAGCTGCACCGGGGTTCCGACGAGATCGAGCGCCTCGCGGAAATAGTTCTCGAGGTAGCGCTTGTAGCTGCCCGGCAGCGACTCCACCTGGTTGCCGTGGATGACGATGGTGGGCGGGTTGGCGCCCCCCATGTGGGCATAGCGCAGCTTGATGCGCCGACCGTGCACGAGCGGCGGCTGGTGCGCGGCGACGGCTTCGCCGAGCAGGCTCGTGAGGTCGTGGGTCTTGTGCGAGCGCGAAGCGGCGGCCGCCGCGGCATCGACGGCGCCGAACAGGTCGCCGACACCGCTGCCGTGCAGTGCCGAGATGAAACGCACCTCGGCGAAGCGGGCGAAACGCAGGCGCCGGTCGAGCTCACTCTTCACGCGCGCGCGCTGGTCCGCGTCGAGCCCGTCCCACTTGTTGATCACGACGACCAGCGCGCGGCCGCTGTCGAGAGTCATGCCGAGCAGGGTGAGATCCTGCTCGGTGACACCGTCGCGCGCGTCGAGCACCAGCAGCACGACGTTGGCGCGATCGAGCGACTGCAGGGTCTGCACGGCGCTGAACTTCTCGGCCACGCCATGGGTGCGGCTCTTGCGCCGCAGGCCGGCGGTATCGACGATGCAGTAATCGCGGCCGTGCCGTGAGAAATCCGTATCGATACTGTCGCGCGTGGTCCCCGGCAGGTCGGCGGTGATCATGCGTTCCTCGCCGAGAATCCGGTTGACCAGCGTCGACTTGCCGACGTTGGGACGGCCCACCACGGCCAGGCGCGTGCGCGCATCGGCCGCGTCGCCGCCGTAGTCGCTGGCCGGGCGCCAGCCGGCGGTGAGCGCCTCGATCATGTCGACCACGCCCTCGCCGTGCGCTGCCGAGATGGCGTGCACGTCGGCGAGGCCGAGGCGCTGGAACTCGCCGGTGACGAGGTTCGCCTCGCGCCCTTCGCACTTGTTCACGGCCAGCAGCGCGCGCACGCCGGCGCGCCTGAGTTCGGCGGCGAGCAGTTCGTCACTGGCGTTGAGACCGCTGCGGCCGTCGACGACCAGGATCACCGCATCGCATTCCCGCGCGACCGCGAGCGCCTGGCGCGCAACCTGCGCGGAGAGCGCATCTTCCGCCGTCTCGTCGATGCCCCCGGTATCGACGACGATGTAGCCGGCGCTGCCGAGCCGGCCGATACCGACCTTCGGATCGCGGGTCAGGCCCGGCACGTCGGCGACGAGCGCGCTGCGCGAACGCGTCAGCCGGTTGAACAGCGTCGACTTGCCGACGTTGGGGCGCCCCACGATACCGATGGTCGGGCGGGGCGAGACGTGCGCGGTGAGGGACATGGCGCGTGGCCGGGCCGCGAGGCCGTTGCCAGCTACTTCGGTCGCATCGCGACCAGGCGCCCGCTCGTCGCGTAGCCGAGCAGGACGCCGCCGGCGTCGATGGCCGGAGCGATGATACGCGTGTCGTCGATTTGCGCGCGGTAGACGAACTCGCCCGTCTCGGCGTCCATCCAGTGCAGGTAGCCTTCGAAGTCCCCGGCCACGACGTAACCGTTGAAATAGGTCGGCGCGGTGACGTAGCGGAAGCGCAGGCCGTCCTGCTTCCAGACCGAGGTGCCGGTCTCGCGGTCCAGGGCCCAGATCGAGCCCTGCTCGTCGGTGACGTAGACGCGGCCGCCGCCGAGCGCGATTTCGGTATAGGACGAGATCTCGCGTGTCCAGGAAATCTGGCCGTCGATGATCGACAGGGCCGCCACCTGGCCATGGAAGCTCGCGATGTAGACGGTGGTGCCGACGACCACCGGGTCGGTATCGACGTCGACCATGCGTTCGAGGTCGGAACGCCCGCTGGGCACGGCCAGCGGACTGTCCCAGCTCGGCCGGCCGGTGCGCAGGTCGAGCGCCACCATGCGCCCGTTGTCGAAACCGACCACGACGAGATCCTCGTCGATGACCGGCGCCGAGGTACCGCGCAGGGTCAGGCTCGGCACGGACAGATCGTAGATCCACACGCTGGTGCCGGTCTTGGAGTTGAGACCGTAGACCTTGCCGTCGCCGGTACGGACGACGGTCATGCCGTTGCCGGCCGTGGGCGCGGCGAGCACCTCGCTCGACACGCGCGCCACCCAGCGCAGCTTGCCGGTATCGCTCTCGCGCGCGATCACGCGGCCGTCCCCGGTGCCGATCAGCACGAGGCCGTCGCCGCCGCCGGGCCCGCCGGTGTAACGCACGTTCTTGTCGTGGATCTTCCACTTGACGTCGCCGCTGTCGAGCTCGGTCGCGGCGAGCCGGCCGGTGTGGTCGGCGACGAAGAGCAGGCCGTCGACCACCGCCGGCGTGAGCTTGAGGTAATACTCGTCCGAGCCCTTGCCGATACGGTCGGACCACAGCTCGTCGACGTCGATGGTGCCCTCGAAATCCTCCGCCAGGACCGACGGCGCATCGACCCCGCCCTCGTCGTCACTCCACAGGCCGGTAACCGATTCGCCCATCGACGACATGGTGTCGCAGCCGGCGGTCGCCAGCAGCGCTGGCACCAGCATGGCCAACAGCGCGATACGGCCGCGCACCCGCCACGCCGCGTTGTCGCGCCCGCTCACGACTCGTCGGCCGGCCCGGTGGCGGCGAGGTTGTCGAGCTTGAGCTGGATGGCGCCGCGCTCGAGGCCGATCTCGGCAGCGCGGGCGAGCGCTTCGCGATAGTAACTGCGTGCCTCGGCTGTCTTGCCGCTCGCGGCCAGCACGTCACCGCGCAGTTCCGGGTACGGCTCTTCACCGTCGATCCGGGGTACCGCATCGAGTCGCGCGGCGGCAGCCGCGGCGTCGCCCTCGGCGAGCAGGATGCGCGCGAGGCGCATGTTGGCGATGGCACGCAGTTCGGACTCGCCGGCGCTCTCGGCCAGCGGCGCAAGCAGCTCCTTGGCGCGCGCGTAATCGCCGCCCTCGACGGCCATCTTGGCCAGCAGCAGGGCGGCCAGGCGGGCATAGGCAGAGCCGTCATAGGCATCGAGGATCGCCTCGCCGGTCTTGATCGCATCCTCGCTGCGGCGTGCCTCGACCATGGCCAGGAAACGCTCGTAGGTGATGGAGGCGTTCTCCGCGCGGCTCGTCTCGAGGTTGTCCCAGTAACGGTAGCCGGCGAGACCGCCGATGCCGACGACGAGGCCGAAGATCAGCGCCTTGCCGTTCTCCTTCCACCAGCGCTTGACGGCTTCGACCTGCTCCTGCTCGGACGCGTAATGTTCCACTCGCGATGCTCCGCCGGCTCGTCGTCCGGCCTGATTTGGAAAAGCACGGAATTATAGCGGTAATCGCCGTCGACGGGCGGACCGCTGGTCACACCGCCAGCCAGCGGCCGAGGGCATCTTCCAGCGCGCCCTGCGCACAGGTCTCCTGCGGCGCGTCGGCGCGCAGCGGCTTGAGCGTAACGGTGCCGTTGGCGACCTCGTCCTCGCCGAGGATGAGTGCCAGCACGGCGCCACTGCGGTCGGCCTTCTTCATGCGCGACTTCATGCTGCCGCCGCCGACGTGGACGAGCACGCGGTGCTGCGGACAGCGCTCGCGCAGCGCCTCGGCAAGGCTGAGCACGTGCGGGTCGAGCGGGTTGCCGGTCGCCATCAGGTAGACGTCGGGTTGGGCCTGCGGCTGCGCGCCCCGCGCCTGGCGCCACAACTCGAGCAGGCGTTCGAGGCCCATCGCGAAGCCCACCGCGGGCGTCGGCTTGCCACCCATCAGCTCGACCAGGCCGTCGTAGCGGCCTCCCGCGCAGACCGTACCCTGGGCGCCGAGTTCGCTCGTGATCCATTCGAACACGGTGCGCGAGTAGTAATCGAGCCCGCGCACGAGGCGCGGGTTGACCACGCACTCGACGCCGTTGTCGGCGAGGATGGCCTGCAGGGCGTCGAACTGGACCCTTGACTCGTCGTCCAGGTGGTCAGCCAGCGACGGCGCTTCGGCGATGATCGACGCCATGTCCGGGTTCTTGCTGTCGAGGATGCGCAGCGGATTGCGCTCGAGCCGCGTCAGGCTGTCGGCATCGAGCGCGTCGCGACGTGCTTGGAGGTAGCGCGTAAGTACCTCGCGGTACGCCGCGCGCGCCTCGGCCGTGCCGAGCGAGTTGATCTCCAATCGCAGCTTGCCGAGGCCGAGCGCGCGCCACATGCGTGCGGTCATCAGGATCAGCTCGGCGTCGACGTCAGGCCCCGGCGGGCCGAAGACCTCGGCGCCGATCTGGTGGAACTGGCGTTGACGACCACGCTGGGGCCGCTCGTGGCGGAACATCGGGCCGCCGTACCATAGCCGCAGCGGCTGCTGCTGCAGCAGGCCGTGCTGCAGCACGGCGCGCACGCAGCCGGCGGTACCCTCGGGGCGCAGGGTGAGGTTGTCGCCGTTGCGATCGTCGAAGGAATACATCTCCTTCTGCACGATATCGGTGGTGTCGCCGATGGAGCGTTTGAACACGGCCGATTGCTCGACGATGGGCAGGCGTATCTCGCGGTAGCCGTAGGCGTCGAGGATCGCGACCAGGGTGTTTTCGAGGGCGCGCCACTCGCCGCTGTCCGCCGGCAGGATGTCGTTCATGCCACGAATGGCCTGGAGATGTTCGCTCATGATCAGGCTCGCGCCCCGCGGGGCTGCTCAGTTAATGCCAAAGGATGTTCGATGCATGGTATCGCGACCGACGCAGGTACGCCGCGCGCCGCCGGCCCGGCACCGGCCCACCGTACCGGGCCTCTCGCACACGGGCTCGTCGGCGCGGCCGCGCCGATCGTCGCTCGTGGCAGGCGTACGCTAGCGCCCCAGCTCGAGACGCGCCACGCCCTCGTTGGCGTGTGGTGCGAGATCGACCTCGGCACCGCGAAAACTGACGCTGACCGACGGTGAATTGCCGATCACGAGCTTGTACGGCGGGGTGCCGCCGAGCTCGAGTTCGCGACCCGGCCGCGCGATGTCGAAGAACAGGCGCCGCCCGCTGGCATCGCTGACGTCAATCCAGGCTTCCTCGCGGGTGCGGATCACGAGGTCGCCGGCGGCAGCGGCAGATTCGTCGGCCGGCGCGGCAGCGTCAGCGGCGCCGCCCGCATCGGCCGCGGCGGCGTCGGACGCTG
>JAUIFX010000139.1 GCA_030429865.1 Gammaproteobacteria bacterium
GAACACCCACAGGGCGCAACCGCTGTCCGCATCGAGTGCGACGACGAGGCCCGAGAACGTGCCGAAGAACAGGCGTCCGTCGGCGACCACCGGGTGACCCGACATGGTCGACACGGCGGGCACGCCGAAGGCCCACTTGAGCTTGAGCCGGGCGACCGAAGCGCGGTCGATGCCGCCGCGTGCGGCGTCCTGGCGGCGCGTGTTGGCGAGATCGTTACCCCAGCCGTTCCAGCCCGAGTCGATGTTCTCCAGCGGCGTGGCCGGCGGTGTCTTGCAATAGGCGCTGGCCGGGATCGCGGCCGCGCCGGAGGCGAAGTCGCCGAGCGACTTGCCGGCGGCATACTCGGCCACGGCACGGCGCTGTTCGTGCGACAGCGCACGTGCATAAGGCGCCATCACGCCCGCCGAGATGGCGGTGTAGATGTCGCGCGGGTCCTTTTCCTTCAGCCCCGTGCGCGACGGCATGCGCGGCAGCTCGCGGTCGTGACAGTAGGCACAGTTCGCGTCGAACAGCGCCTTGCCGTCGATGTCGTCGGCGGCGGTCGCGCCGGCGGCGCCCAGGAACAGGCCGCAGCAGGTCAGCCAGGCAATCATTCGCACGTCGCGTCTCCCCCCGGTAGCGAATCGAGCGACCGATTATTGCAGAATCGCCGGGCGCGCCGATAGGGCGCGGCGGGCGTCGTATACTCGCGCGGTTCGATGCAAGGGGAGGACACCATGACGACCATCGAGAAACAGCTCGCCGAGCTGGTCGCCCGCGAGGCCATCCGCGAACTGCCGCAGCGCTACTGTGACTGCGTGTGGCGCGACGACATCGAAGGCCTCGCGAACCTGTTCACCGCCGATGCGAGCTTCATCACCGTCATCGGCGACATCAACATGACCGTGAGCGGGCGTGACAACATCCGCGACATGTTCGCCAAGGCGCTGAACATCCAGCCGCGGCCCTACATCCACAACCACGTGGTCGAACTCGTCGCCGACGGCTTCGCCAGCGGCCGCGCCTACCTCGACCTGCGCAGCGCACGCAACAACATGGAGTTCCTCGGCGCCGGCTACTACGAAGACGAGTACATGGCGACGCCCGAGGGCTGGAAGTTCCACACGCGCAAGTTCATCGCCCTGCGCATGGACGAACTGCCGGACGGCCTGGTCGACGATTGAGCGTGCGCGACGCTCAGTCGATCATGACCACGATCTTGCCCATCGCGCGCCGCTCGGCAAGATCGCGGATGGCCTGGCCGGCCTCGGCCAGCGGGTAGTGCGCGGAGACGTGCGGGCGAATCTTGCCGGCCTGGTACATGTCGACCATCTCGGCGATGTTCTGCGCGTTCTCGGCCGGCTCGCGCTCGGCGTACGACCCCCAGAACACGCCGACGATCTGGCAGCCCTTGAGCAGCGCGAGGTTGAGCGGGATGCTCGGAATGCCGGCCGGGAAGCCGACCACCAGGAAGCGTCCTTCCCAGGCAATGGCGCGTAGCGCGGCCTCGGCGTAATCGCCACCGACGCCGTCGTAGACGACGTCCGCGCCGTGTTTGCCGACGGCATCCTTGAACAGCTGCGCGAGCGCTTTCCTGCCGTCCTTGTCGAACGGGCCGCGCGGGTAGACGACGCCGTCCGCCGCGCCGTGCGCCTTGGTCAGCGCGACTTTGTCCTCGCTCGACGCGGCTGCGATCACGCGTGCGCCCATGGCGTGGCCGAGTTCGACCGCGGCCAGGCCGACACCGCCGGCGGCGCCGAGCACGAGCAGCGTCTGGCCGGGACCGAGCGCCGCGCGCTGCTTGAGCGCGTGGTAGGAGGTGCCGTAGGTGAAGACGAAAGCGGCCGCTTCGTCCCACGGCATGTCGTCGGGCATGGGCGCGCACTTGACCGCGCGGGTGATGACGTATTCGGCCATGCCGCCCCAGCTGATCATGCCGATCACGCGGTCGCCGACGGAGAGGCCCTCGACGCCGTCGCCGACGGCATCGATCTCCCCCGAGACCTCGCCGCCGGGCGAGAACGGACGTTCCGGACGGAACTGGTACTTGTCCTCGATGATCAGGGTATCGGGGTAATTGACGCCGCAGGCGCGCACGCGGATACGCACTTCGCCGGGGCCCGGTTCGGGCGTGGCGATGTCTTTCAGTTCCAGGGTCTCGGGGCCGCCCGGGGCGGTGCTCAGCATGGCTTTCATCGACGTCTCCGCGGTTGTAGCGCCCGGCGATGTACCGGGTTATCGTGCCCGGCCAGTGTAACAACGTGGCATCGACAGGCGGGGAGCATCATGTCCGAAACGCAGAAAATCGTGCAACAGTGGTTCGATCACATCGCGGCCGGCAACGCCGAAGCGGCGTTTGCGCTGTTTGCCGACGACGTCGTCTACGACCTCAAGGGCACGACGCCGGTGTCCGGTGTCTATCGCGGGCTCGAGCAGATCGTCAACGAGTTCTTCGTGCCCTGGCGCAAGCAGATCGACGGCGACCTGGTAGTGCACGTCGACGAGCTGATCGGCGAGGGCGAGCGGGTCGTCGCGCTCGGTCATGGCGAGGCGAAGACCGTGTTCGGCCTGCCGTACAACAACGACTATGCGTTCGTGTTCACGGTGAAGAACGGCAAGATCACCGCCGTCGCCGAGTTTCTCGACACCGCGCTGGTGGAGACGGCTGCCTACGGGCGACGCCTCGTCGAGCGCTGAGCGCGGCGCGGCATCGCGACGCGCGCTCGCGGCGAGGTGCGTGCGGCTCAGTCCGCGCCGCTCTCGCAGACGAACGCGAGGCTGCCGCCGGGATCGTCTTCCGGCCAGCTGCCGAGCCCGATCGTGCCGCGGCCGGCGAGCAGGTCCTCTTCACGGCGCAGGTGCTTGCGGGTGCCGTCGGCGAGCACGATATAGGTGCCGTTGGTGCTCTCGTCGCGAATGCCGAAACGGCCGTTGCGCAGCGTGATCTCGGCATGTTGCCGCGAGGTCAGCCGGCCTGCGACCTGGAGGCCGGCGTGCCTGCCGCGCCCCAGCGTGCAGCCCGGGTTGCGCGTGTCGATGCGGACGTTCTGCTCGCCGTAGCGCAGCGTCAGCGCGACCTCCGCGGCTACCGCCGACAGGCGCGGCTTGGAACTGATCTGGGTCTCGTCGCCGGTCTGTTCCCACGGCATCTTGTAGATGACGAGCTCGCCGTCCCAGGCTTCCGCCGGCAGCGCCTCGATCACGTGCAGTCCGCCGAACAGCGGCGGCAACTGGTCGACCGCCTGCTTAGAGGTGAGGATTTCGTCGGCCTTGGCGAGACGGATGATCTGCTGCGCCGTGACCGGCGCCTCGCCGACGAGATCGTCGCCGCGCCAGACGACGCTGCCGTAATGCCAGCCTATCTTGATGTGCAGGATGCCCATCTCGAACGCGCCCTGTTCGCCAACCCGGCGCAGCGCCGCCTGCATTTCGGTCGCGCACAGCGCGGCTTTCACCGGTTCGGCGAAGGCGACCATGATCTCGTCGCCGATGGTCTTCAGGGTCTCGCCCGAGAGCCCGGCAGCGGTGCGCCCGAGCAGGGCGATGCAGGCCGCGAGGTCGGTACGGGCGACGGCGTCGCCGTACTGCTCGTAGAGGCGCGTGCTGCCGGAAACATCGGCAAAGAGCACGGCGAGCTTGTCGAGTGACTTGTCCATGACGGTCGGGCAAGTCTAATCGATTGGCCCGGGCAAGGGCAGGGCGCGCCGCCGGCCCCGTTCGGGCTACGGGATTGTGCGCACCGCGGCGCGTCGACGGCAGCTCGCGCGCGGCCACGGCGGCAGCGTGCGCGCGGGGCGTGTACACTGCGCGGCGCGCCCGTCCGGGCGCCGCTCCCTCCGCGCCGGGAACCGTCCTTGAATTTCATCATCCTCCTGCTCGCCACCGTCGCCTTCGTCGTCGTCGCCGTGATGACGGTAACCGGCCCGTTGCTGCCGCTCATCGCCACCGAGTTCGGCCGCAGCGTGGGCCAGGCCGGCATCATCGTGACCGCTTTTGCCGTACCTTACGGGGCGTTCCAGGTGGTCTTCGGGCCGATCGGGGATCGCTACGGCAAGCTGCGCGTGGTCGCCCTGGCGCTGGGGCTTGCCTGCGTGTTCGTCATCGGCTGCGGACTTTCGCGCACGCTCGAAGGGCTCGCCGCGATGCGCTTCTTCTGCGGGCTGGCGATGGCGGCGACGATCCCGCTCGCGATGGCCTGGATTGCCGACGAAGTGCCGGCGGCATCGCGCCAGCCCGTGATGGGGCGCTACATCAACGGGCTCGTGCTCGGCCAGGTGGCGGGTGGCCTGCTCGGCGGTTTCGCCGCCGAGTACTTCGACTGGCGCCACGTCTTCTTCGTCCTCGGCATCGCCTGCGCGGTGATCGCCGCGGCGCTGTGGATGCGCGCCGAGCGCGGGCCGCCGCGCAGCGATGTCGCCTTGCGCTGGCGAGAAGTACTCGCCGTCTACGCCGGCCTGTTCCGCGAGCGGCGCACGCGCGAAATCATCGTCGTCGGCACGCTCGAGGGGGTGCTGATTTTCGGCGTGCTGGCCTATTTCGGCGCCTACCTGCGGCATGCTTTCGGCCTCGACTATGCCACCATCGGCATGGTGTTGTGCGCCTACGGTCTCGGCGGCATGGTCTACGCCGCGGCCGTGTACCGCCTCATGCGCCTGCTCGGCGAGCGGCGCATGGTCGCCTGGGGCGCGACGCTGCTCGGCGCCTGCTACGTCGTGCTCGTGTGGGCGCCGGCGTGGTGGCTGTGCGCACCGGCGTTGCTGCTGGCGGGTTTCGGCTTCTACCTGTTCCACAACACCATGCAGGTGCAGGCGACGGAACTGTCGCAAACGGCGCGCGGAACGGCGGTCGCGCTGTGGGTGTTCATGCTGTTCATGGGGCAGGGCGTGGGCGTGTTCTGTTTCGGACGCCTCATCGATCGCTTCGGCTACGGCACGGCGTTCCTCGTCGCGGCCGCCGGGGTGGCGAGCCTCGGCATCTGGTTCTCACGCCGCATGGTCACCCACGCCGCCCAGCCGGGATCCTGAGCGGGCCGGCTGCTGCCAGGCCCGCCGCGATCGTGCGGGCGCGTCCCGCTCGCGCGCCATCGCGGCGAGGCGGCCGGCGGTGTGGCCGCCGGCCGTGACGCGCTCGGAGGTGCTCAGAGGTGCTCGACGAACCAGTCGCGCGCTGCCGCGCTGGTCTCGTCGAAAGCGTCGGTGTAGGCCGCGTAGTGATCCGCCTCGACGACGAACAATTTCTTCGGACCCTTGACCATGTCGTAGCAGTCGAGGGCGATGTCGGTCGGCGTGGTGGTGTCGAAACGCGAGACGATCATGAGCAGCGGGGTGACCCCGAGGCGGCTCATGTAGCCGCTGACGTCGTACTCCGACATGTATTCGAGCGAGCGCAGCGTGACCCGGTTCTGCCAGGTGCAGTCCGGATCGGCGTCGACGAACTGGTGAATGTAGTTGTAGGTCGCCTCGCCCGGGAACAGGTGCGGTTCGTTGGGATCGAGCGAGCACATCTTCATGTAGGCCGACGACTTGCCTTCGACGCGCCGCTGGCGGTCCTCGTCGAGCATCTGCCAGAAGTCACGGATCTGCGTGACCGGCATGAACTGCTGCAGGTTGCGCCAGCCGATCATGAACGGTACCTGGCTGACCACGCACTTGACGCGGCGGTCGAGCGCGGCGACCGCGCACACGGTGCCCCCGGTATAGCTGGTGCCCCACACGCCGATGCGTTCCGCGTCGCATTCCTTCTGCGACTGCGCGAAGGTAATCGCCGAGCGGTAGTCGCGCAGCTGCATCGTCGGGTCGATGTCCTGGCGCGGGCGCCCACCGCTCGCGCCGAGGCAGCGGTTGTCGTAGACGAGCACGGCCATGCCGGCCTTGCAGAAGACCTCGGCGTACTTGTCGAGGGTCATCTCTTTCACGCCGGAGAAGCCGTGCGCCATGACGACCGTCGGGAACGGGCTCTTGCCCTTGTTCGGCTTGTACAGCCAGCCGCGCAAGGTCACGCCGTCGGCTTTGAATTCGATATCGCGTCGCATCCTGTCCTCCCCCTGGTGGTATGTGTGGTCGCTATCCCGGCGCACAGGTCGGCAGCGCCGCCGGTCAAAGATAACCGTGCATGCGGGGCCGGCGCCAGCATCCCGGCCGGCACGCCGGGCACCGTATAATCGCCGCCCCGACCCGGCCCACGGAGCGAAGTCCGAACATGACGCGCTGGCGACCGCCCGCGCCCCGCGCGGCACCTTACATCACGGCAGCCGGCTTCCGTGCGCTGGAGAGCGAGGCGCGGGCGCTGTGGGAGCGCCGCCACGACGTCGTGCGCCATCTCGCCGCGGCGGCAGCCGAAGGCGATCGCTCGGAAAACGCCGAGTACCAGTACCGCAAGAAGGAACTGCGCGAGATCGACCGGCGTATCGGCTACCTGCAGCGGCGCATGCCGCGCCTGAAAGTGGTCAGCGAGCGGCCCGAGGATCGCTCGCGCGTGTTCTTCGGGGCCGCGGTCGAACTCGAGGACGGCGACGGCGGCTTGCGCCGTTTCCGCATCGTCGGCAGCGACGAGGCGGCACCGGCGGACGGTGCGATCAGTCTCGATTCGCCGGTCGCGCGGCGCCTGCTCGGCCGGGCGCTCGACGACGAGGTCGAACTCGAGGGTCTCGGCACCATGGTGGTGACCGCGATCGATTACCCGGATCCGTGCGCGTGAGCGCCGCGCCGCGGCCCCGGCCCTATACTGTGCCGATGCGATCAATCTCCTTCCTGGTGGTCCTGTTGTTGCTGCCGCCGGCCGCACTGGCCGAGGCTTTTGGCTTCGACTGGCCGGTGCCGGCCGCGGTCGGCGTGCGGGCGACGGTGGACAAGGACGGCAGCGTCAGCACCGCCCACTACCGCATTGCGCTCGCCCGCGCCGGCACGGACGAACTCGCGCTCACTTTCGACGATTTCCGGCTGCTCGAGGTCGACGGCCGCGATGCCGCCGCGCTCGCCAGCGAGCTCGCGCCACTGGCCGCGCTGACCGCCACGCTGCCGGCATTGCGGCTGAGCGCCGGGGGCGTGTTCCTGGGCACCAGCGACCCGGCCGCGGCCGTCGCGCAGACCCTGCAGTTGCTGCCGGAAGACATGCCGCAGGCAACGCGCGAACGCATCGCGGCGACCCTGCGCTCGCCGGCCATGCTCGAGCTCATGCAGCAGAAGTCGGGCGAGCTGTGGAATGCCTGGGTCGGTGCGTGGAACGGTCTCGAGATCGAACCTGGCAAGCGTCTGCACGGCCAGGTACCGGTCAACGTCCTCGGCCGCGAGCTGACCCGCCACGTCAGTATCGAGCACCTCGGCGAGGCGGTGGGATTTCCGGGCAGCATGCGGCTGCGCATGACGACCGTGGTCGAAGGGCCCGAAGTGCTCGCGCTGGTTGGCGGCCTGGTCGGGCAGGTCGCCGGCAAGGACGGCCTGCCGCAGGCCTTCGATTCGGCGCGCTCGCACAATGTCACCGAGATCGTCACGCGCCCGGCCGATCTCGTGCCGCGCTACGTCGAGACGGTATCCGAGGTCGTGTTGCGTGACGGCGAGGGCCGCGCGCACACGCGGCGAGACAGCAAGGAGTTCTGGTTTGAGTGGTGAGCATGACGGGCTGCCGGCGGACGGGGTGCTGCGCACCGCGCTGACGGTGGCCGACGCCTGGGTGGACGGCAGCGGCAGCCTGCGCGAGGCATTCTGCCTGAAGGTGTTCGACGATGCCGGCGACGCGTTGACCCGGCTCGCGGGCATGGGCGAGGCCTACACGCGGCGCACGCACAATTCGTGGGTCGCGCTCGAGTCGCACCTCGCTTTCATGGTGCCGGCGCGGCGCGGCGACAGGCTGCGTATCGAGTCGTGCGTGCTCGACCTCGACGCGAAGAAGATTCACGTCTTCCAGGCCATGTACCGCGAGGCGGAGCTGCTCGCGACCCACGAGCAGCTCGGACTGCACTTCAACACCGCGTCACGGCGCGGCTGTCCGTTCGAACCGGCGGTCCATGCGGCGCTGGAGACGCTGCGCGCGGCGCGTGCGGCGAGCCCGCGGCCGCCGCGGGCCGGGCGCCGCGTGGTGCTGGCCGGTGACGCGGCGGAGGCATCGTCATGAGCGTCCCGATGCTGCTCTACTTCGCCGACCCGATGTGCTCGTGGTGCTGGGGTTTCGCGCCGGTCATCGCGCAGGTGCGCGAAGCCTGGGGCGATCGCTTCGAAGCGCACCTCGTCGTCGGCGGCCTCAACCCCGACCAGCGCGAGCCGCTCGATGAGCGCACCCGAGCCGCCGTACGCGAGCACTGGCAGCACGTGACCGAGGCGACCGGACAGCCGTTCGATTTCGGCTTCTTCGACCGCGAACGCTTCGTCTACAACACCGAGCCCGCCTGCCGCGCCGTGGTCACGGCGCGCACGCTCGAGCCGGGCAGCGAGTTCCGCATGCTGCACGCGTTGCACGTCGCCTTCTATGCCGCCAATCGCGACATCACCGATGCCGCGGTGCTGTGCGACATTGCCGCGGGTCTCGATTTCGATCGCGACGCGTTCGCGAGCTGTTTGGACGATCCCAAGACACGGCTTGCCACGGGCAACGACTTCATGGCCACGCAGAGTCTCGGCATCCAGGGCTTCCCGGCACTCCTCGTCGGCGACGACGAGCACGGCCTGACCGGCCTTACCGTCGGTTACCAGGACTACGCGCCGCTCGCGCTCGCTATCGAGCAATGGCTCGCGGCGCGCGAGAACGCGTGAAGCTGCCGCGCCACGCTGCGGCGGGCGCGGCGTTCAGAAGCGCCCGCTGCGCAGGTCGTCGATGGCCGCCATGATCTCTTCGCGCGTGTTCATCACGAACGGCCCGTAGCGCGCGACAGGTTCCGCGAACGGGCGGCCGGCGACGACCAGCGCGCGCGCCGCTGCGCCGGGTGCGGCGAGCGTGAGCGTATCGCCGGCGCCAAGCACGGCAAGGCGGCGGCGTTCGAGCGGCGTCGGCCGGTCGCCGCCGATCGTGACGCCGCCGTCGTAGCAGTAGACGAAGGCCGTGTGCGTGTCCGGCAGGGGCAGGCTCAGGCTACTGCCGGCGGGCAGCTCGACGTCGAAGTAGCGTGGCTCGGCGTCGATGCCGTGCACCGGTCCCGCGACCTCGCCGAGCCGCCCGGCGATGACCCGCACGCGGCCGCCGCCCGGCAGTGTCACCAGCGGAATGTCGCGCGGCGGGATGTCCTGGTAGCGCGGCGGGCAGAGCTTGTTGCGCGCGGGCAGGTTGACCCATAGCTGGAAGCCCCACATGAGGCCGTTCTCCTGTTCGGGCATCTCCGAATGCACGATGCCGCGGCCGGCCGTCATCCACTGCACGGAACCCGCCTCCAGCAACCCGCTGTTGCCCTGGTTGTCGCCGTGGCGCATGCGCCCGGCGAGCATGTAGGTGACGGTCTCGAAGCCGCGGTGGGGATGATCGGGAAAGCCGGCGAGGTAGTCGCCCGGGTCGTCGGAGACGAACTCGTCGAGCAGCAGGAAGGGGTCGAGATCGGGCAGGCCCGGACCGCCGATGACGCGGTACAGGCGTACCCCGGCGCCGTCGCTCGTCGCCTGGCCGTTGATGATGTCGGTGACCTCGCGGGTACGGCTCGTCATGTCGGGGGACTCCGGTCGCTCGCTATCCTAGGGTGTCTGAACCGGTGCGGCGGACGTGGCGGCAACCCGCGCCTGGTATCGGCCGGGTCGACCGCAGCCGCCGCCACAGCATAACCGGAGCCGGGCAGCCCTGCCGCGTACGGCCGCCGGCGTCTCAGGCGACCGCGCCGCGCGCGAGTGCCTGTTCGATGAACGTGCGTAACCGGGCGGCGTCGAGCGCGCCGGCCTGGCGCGCGCATTCGCGGCCGTGGTCGAACACGATCAGCGTCGGGATGCTGCGAATGCCGTGGGCCTGGGCGCTGGCCGGGGCGCTGTCGGTATCGAGCTTGGCCAGGATCGCGCGGCCGTGGAAAGCCTGCGCGGCGCGCTCGAAGAACGGCGCCATCATCTTGCACGGACCGCACCAGGGGGCCCAGAAATCGACCACCACCGGCAGCTCGTTGCGG
This sequence comes from Gammaproteobacteria bacterium, assembly GCA_030429865.1. Taxonomy (GTDB): domain Bacteria; phylum Pseudomonadota; class Gammaproteobacteria; genus JACKNG01. The sequence continues at coordinate 10,050 of JAUIFX010000139.1, forward strand.
CTGACGAAGCGGGCGAAGTTGGCGTCGTCGAGCGTCACGGGGTGCTGCGCAGTCAGTAGCTGCTTGCAGCGCCCGCAGCGCGCGGCGTCGGTGACTCGCGCCCGGGGCACCCGGTTGAGTTGCCCGCACCGGGCGCAGACGAGCTGGAGCGATTCGTTCATGGTGGGAAGATGGGGCCGCCGGATGCGTTGTCAAGGCCGCGGGCGTCGTCTGCGAGGGGTTCGCATCGCGGTTAAACTGCGATGCGGGTGGATTGCCGAAACGGCGGCTCCCGGCCGCGCGACGTGGTACATCGTTGCGCTGCACAGGACCGGTCGCCGCCATGGATCGTTTTCAAACCGGACCAGGTCCCGTATGAAGAAATGGCTGCTCGTGTTCGTCGTCGCCGCGCTCGCAGGCGCGGCCGTGTGGACCCTGACCCGCCCCGACCCGGTCGCCGTGCGTGTCGCGACGGTGGCTCGCGGCACGGTGCAGGAGACGGTCGCCAACACGCGCGTCGGCACCGTCGAGGCCTGTCGCCGTGCGCGTATGTCGCCGGCAGCGGCGGGGCAGGTTGCAGCGCTCAACGTGGTCGAAGGCGAGGCGGTGGCCGCCGACGCCGTGCTGCTCGAGATCTGGAACGACGATCTGCGCGCCGAGCTGCGGCTCGCCGAGGCCGAGGCGGGCGCGGCGCATTCGCGTGCCGAAGAGGCCTGCGCGATGGCGACGGGCGCGCGCCGCGAAGCCGACAGGCTGGCCAAGCTGCGCGCGCGCCAACTCGTCTCCGAGGAGATCGCCGACGAGGCGCAGACGCGCGCCGATTCGCAACAGGCGGCCTGCGAGGCGGCGCTCGCCTCGACGCGCGTCAGTGCCGCGCGTATCACGGTCGCGCGCGAGATGCTCGAGCGCACGCGCCTGCGCGCACCGTTCGCCGGCGTGGTGGCGGAGGTCGACGTCAAGCTCGGCGAGTTCCTGACGCCGTCGCCGCCGGGCATCGCGACCAAGCCGGCGATCGATCTCATCGACCCGGGCTGCATCTACATCTCCGCGCCGATCGACGAAGTCGACGCGCCGCGCATCCGCACCGGCATGCCGGCCTGCGTCACGTTGGATGCCTTCGACGACCGCTGGTGCGACGCATCCGTCTCGCGGATCGCACCTTACGTGCTCGATCGCGAGAAACAGGCGCGCACCGTCGAAGTCGAGGTGGTCTTCGACGCGGCCACCGACACCACCGGCCTGCTGCCGGGTTACAGCGCCGACATCGAGATCCTGATCGAGGCGCACGAGGACGTGCCGCGAATCCCGTCCGAAGCCGTGATCGAAGGGGACGAGGTGCTCGTATTCGACGCCGCGTCCGGCAGCCTGGCGCGGCGCGCGATCGTGCGCGGGTTGTCGAACTGGGAGCATACCGAGATCGTCGATGGCCTGCGCGAAGGGGAACGGGTGGTCACCAGCACCGGGCGCGAGGGCGTCGTCGACGGTGCCGCGGCGACGCTCGAGGAGTCGCCCTGAGTGGCCCTGGAACGTGATGCCGGCGGCGCGGCGATGATCAGGCTCGCCGGGATCACGCGCACCTTCCGGCTCGGCGACAGCGTGGTCACTGCGGTTGATGACGTCGATCTCGAGATCGGCGCCGGCGAGTACATTTCCAGCATGGGGCCTTCCGGCTCGGGCAAGTCGACGTTGCTCAACCTCATCGCGCTGCTCGATCGGCCGAGTGCTGGCACCTATAGCTTCGACGGGCGTGAAGTGGTCGGGCTGGACGACGACGCGCTGGCCGCGATCCGGCGCGAGTCGATCGGATTCGTTTTCCAGTCCTTCCATCTCGTCCCGCGCCTGACCGCCGCGGGCAATGTCGAGCTGCCGCTGACACTCTCCGGCGTCGCCCCGGCGGCGCGTCATGCGCGGGTCGCCGACATGCTCGCCGCGATGGACCTCGCCGACCGTGCGGATCACCGGCCGGCCGAGTTGTCGGGCGGTCAGCGGCAGCGCGTCGCCATCGCGCGCGCCATGATCACCGCGCCCCGGCTGCTGCTTGCCGACGAACCGACCGGCAACCTCGACAGCCATGCCGGCGCGCAGGTCGTCGAATTGCTCGAGGGCCTGCGGCGCGAGCAGGGCGTGACGCTGATCGTGGTCACCCACGACGCCGATCTCGGGCGCCGCGCGCAGCGCCGGATCCGGCTCGTCGACGGCCGTATCGACGCGGACGTGAGCGGCTGAATGGGTAGAACCGGTCTCGAGATCATTCATGGCTGCGCCGACGGCTGCCAAGTCTGTTCTCGAGGGGGCGCAGTTCAAGGGGCGAGGAGCGTGGTTTAGCCGTAGCTGAATGAGCGAGGAGCAACGCGGAAATGCGCCCCAGGAATAATAGACGTGGCAGCCGTCGGCCCCTCGGGTTGGACCCCCCACCAATATTTTTGTGGGGCCCGTCTACGGCGTTACAGTGCTTGGCAATAGAACCACTATTCCCTGCGCACTGTGCCCCATGAATGATTTTCCTGGGGCCGAGCTTTTTGGGCGCCAACGCAACCATGAATAATCTCGAGACCGGTTCTACGCTTTCGCGCCGTGACGCCGTGGCGCTCGCCGCCGGGGCACTCGATGCCAACCGGCGGCGTACCGCGCTGATCGTGCTGGCGACGGCCATCGGCGTCGCCGCGGTCGTGCTCCTGGCCTCGCTCGGCGAGGGCGCGCAGCGCTTCGTGAGCGGGCAGTTCGAGGCCTTGGGCACGAATCTTCTGGTGGTGATGCCCGGGCGCAACGAGACTACCGGGGGACCGCCGCCGGTGCTGGGCACCACGCCGCGCGACCTGACGATCGACGACGCGTACGCGCTGGCCGCGTGGCGCGACATCGAGGCGATCGCGCCGGTGATGGTCGGTAACGCGCCGGTATCGGTGGCCAGCGGCCTCGAGCGCGAGGTCAACGTGCTCGGTTCGACAGCATCGATGCAGACCTTGCGTCACCTCGAGATGGCGCAGGGGCGCTTCCTGCCCGAATCGGATCCGGAGCGCGGTGCGGCAGTGTGCGTGATCGGCAACGAGCTGCGCCAGGAGCTGTTCGGCAGCGCGCCGGCGGTCGGGCGCTGGCTGCGCGTCGCCGATCGGCGCTTTCGCGTGATCGGCGTGCTGCGCGACACCGGGATGTCGATCGGTACCGATTTCGATGATCTCGTGATCATCCCGGTTGCCTCGGCGCAGATGCTCTTCGATCGCGAATCCCTGTTCCGCATCATCACCTCGGTCAGGCCCGGCGGCGATCTCGCCGCGGCCAGCGCGGCG
>JAUIFX010000140.1 GCA_030429865.1 Gammaproteobacteria bacterium
CACGCCCGAGTTCAACGTCGTCGCGCGCCAGCTCATGTTCGGCGCCGCGCACCCGGTGCTGCGCGAGACGCGCGTCGCCGGCGTGCAGACACCGGGCGGCTGCGGCGCACTGCGCGTCGGCGCCGAGCTGATCAAGCGCGCACGCCCGGATACCACCATCTGGGTCAGCAACCCGACCTGGGCCAACCACGTGCCCCTGCTCGGCAACGCGGGCCTCGCCATCCGCGAGTACGCCTACTACGACAAGACCACGCGCAGTCTCGACGCCGACGGCATGCTGGCCGCGCTCGGCGGGGTGCCGCGCGGCGATATCGTGCTGCTGCACGGCTGTTGCCACAACCCGTCCGGTGTCGATCTGAAGACCGAGCACTGGCACGCCGTTGCCGAACTCGCCAACCGGCAGGGTTTCACGCCGTTCATCGACCTCGCCTACCAGGGTCTCGGTGACGGCCTCGAAGAAGACGCCGAGGGCGTGCGCATCATGGCCGACGCCTGCCCCGAACTCATCGTCGCCAGCTCGTATTCGAAGAATTTCGGCCTCTACCGCGAGCGCGTCGGCGCGCTGCAGATCGTCAGCCCCGACAAGCGCCAGACCGGCATCGTGCAGAGCCAGCTCGGCTCGGTCGTGCGCGGCATCTATTCCATGCCGCCCGCGCACGGCGCCGCCATCGTCGAGATCATCCGCAACGACGAGGCCCTGAACGCCGCGTGGATCGAGGAACTGACCGGCATGCGCGAACGCATCAACGGCCTGCGCGACCTGCTCGCGCGCCGGCTCGGTGAACGCACCGGCCAGGACTTCGGCTTCATCCGCGAGCAGCGCGGCATGTTCTCCTTCCTCGGCATCAGCGCCGAACAGGTCGCGCAACTGCGCGACGAGTACGCCATCTACATGGTCGACTCGAGCCGCATCAACGTAGCCGGCGTCAACGGCGCCAACATCGATCATTTCGTCGACTCGATGGGGCGCGTGCTCGGCGCCTGAGGCTACCGGCCGCGCGGCCCCGGCAAGTCGCACTTCAGCGTTCGACGACGTCGACCAGCCGCCCCTGCTTCATCGCCGCCAGCACGACGCGCTCGAAGCGCGTCGTCGCGGCGAGGGCTAGCCGCGCCGCCTCGCGCGCCACCCGTTCGCGCGCCGCGTCGTCGACCATGTTGATCAGCGGCACCACGCGCGCCGCGCCAACGCCTTTCAGCGCGCCGCCGTCCGCGGCGAGCAAGCGCGCCACGTGTTCCGCCCGCAGCGCTTCGTCGAGCGCCGCACCGGTGACCGCGGCAACGCGTTCCGGGCGATGCGCGATGCCGCTGTCGAGACGGCGTCCGAAGACGCCGGCCGAAACCACCGGGATCACCGTGTCGGCGAACGGCAGCACCAGCGGTTCGTGCTCGCCCGGCGCCTTGATCCAGCGCGCCCGGGCGCCGTCGGCCTTGACCAGCAGCAGGTCGAAACATCCGCTGTCGCGGAGCGCGGCGAGCGCCGTTGCCGTCAGGCCGCCGACCCGCTCGGGCGTGTCGGTGGGACCGGCGAAGGCGACGACGCGCCCCTCTGGCAACACCGCTGGAACCTCGTCGTCGACCGTCACCACGTCATCGACCAGCGCGGCATCGTAGCGATACATGTGCGAGGTCGACGACAATGCGACGCGCCCGGCATGGCCGCGCGCGAGCGCGTACATGGTGGTCTTCTTACCCCCGGCGCCGACCAGGCAGACTACGCCACGGCTTGCGCCCAGCGCTTCGGCCAACGCCGCTTCGGCAGGAACCTGAATGGACATAGGCTATCGTATGCAACTTGAATGGTGGTCCGGCAGACGTTAGCGTCGCGGCCAGGTTTGCGGCCGCGCCGGGGCCGCCGGGTCACCCCGCTCAGCCGTCGCCGGCCCGGCTGCCGGCGGCAGAGGATAACAACGATGACACGACGCTGCCGCGCACTGTGCTGCACCCTGCTGCTGGCGCTCGCGATCGCGCCCGCGGCACCGGCCGCAGAAACGCACATCCTGCTGCAATCGACCACGTCGACCCAGCATTCGGGCTTCTTCGACGCCATCCTTCCGCGCTTCGAAGCCGCCCACGGCATCGGCGTGCGCGTCGTCGCGGTCGGCACCGGCCAGGCCCTCAAGAACGCCGCCGACGGTAACGGCGACGTCGTGCTCGTCCATGCGCGTGACGCCGAGGAGGCGTTCATCGCCGCCGGCCACGGCGTCGCCCGCCATCCCGTGATGTACAACGAGTTCGTGCTCGTCGGTCCGCGCGACGACCCGGCCGGCGTGCGCGGCAGCCCCAACGCGGCCGCGGCACTCGCTCGCATCCATGCCAGCGGCGCGAGCTTCGTCTCGCGCGGCGACGACAGCGGCACGCACCAGCGCGAGCTCGCTTTGTGGTCGGCGGCCGGCATCCGCGTCGATCCGGCCGCGCTGCCCTGGTACCGCGACAGCGGCAGCGGCATGGGCCGGACGCTGCGCATCGCGGCGGAGCTCGACGCCTACACCTTGTGCGACCGCGCGACCTGGATTGCGCAGGACGCGCCGGGCGACCTGGCAGTGGTATACGAGGGCGACCCCGCCCTGTTCAACCAGTACAGCCTCATCCTCGTCGACCCGCGCCGTCACCCGCACGTCAATGCGCCGGCCGGCACGGTCTTCATCGACTGGATGCTGAGCGCCGAGGGACAGGCCGCGATCGCCGCCTTCCGCGTCAATGGCCAGCAGCTCTACTTCCCCAACGCGCGCGACTTCGAGAAGCCCTGAACGCGTGCGCTGAACGCTCAGTTCGCGCGACCGACCTCCGCGTCGACCTCGCGGTCGAAGTCGGCGCCGTCCAGCCCTTCCGCGAGGTGCGGGTAGTGATGGCGGAAATCCGCCACCATCTGCTCGAGCGGCACGTCGATGAACTCGCCGCGATAGGCCAGGTATTCCATGTGCTGGCGGCCGTCGAGATCGTAGGGGTGGTAGATGGAATCCTCGCCACCGTCGAACTCGAGCGTGCGGATGCGGAACTTCTCGCACAGCTCGCGGTTGAACGCCGGGGTCGCCTTGACCCAGCGATCCTCGACCCATACCGCGGTGTAGCCGTGCCAGTAGAAGACGTCGGTCTGCATGGTCTGGCGCATGCGCTCGGTCGAGAGATGGTTGCGCACGTCGGCATAACCGAGCGCCGCCGGAATGCCCTCGGCGCGCAGGCAGGCGGCGAGCAGCACCGCCTTGCTGACGCACCAGCCCCGGCCAGTCTCGAGCGCCCGGCTCGCTGACAGGCCGTGTGCCGTCAACTGGAGGTCGTAGGCGTCGTAGCGGATGTCGTCGCGCACGGCGTAATAGAGCGCGATGGCCCGCTCGCGCGCGTCGTTGCCGACCGCGTTCTCACGCGCGTAGGCGGCGACCGCGGGATGCGTGCTGTCGACAATCGGCGTGGGCGCGAGACAGGCGGCCGGATCGAGCGTGTTGATGGCGTTCATGGGCCACAGTCTAACAGGCTGCCCGGCTACCGCGGGATGCGGGGGAAGCGCCTCACAGCACGCCTGCCGGCACCGGGATGGCGAGCTGCTCGCAGACCCGCGGCAGGCGTTCGAGCCCCCAGTAGAGTTCCCCGCCGACCCGCCACGAGGGCACGCCGAAGACGCCCGCGGCCTCGGCCTCGCGCTGCAGCCGATCGTGCTCCTCGCGCCCGGGGCCGGCGAGGTAGGCGGGCAGGCCGCTGGCATCGAGTCCGCAGCCGCTGACCAGCCCGGCCAGGGCGGTGACATCCTCGAGGTCGAGTTCGCGGCGCCAGAAGCGTTCGAACACGGCATCGTGGAAGCGTTCCCAACCGGCTTGCCCGCGCACGTAGAGAAAGGCGGCGTGGGCGATGGAACTGTCGAAGATGCGGCGCGGACCGCGAATGGTCAGGCCGCGCCGGTTGGCCTCGCGGCGGCAATCCATGTAGGAATAACGTACGCGCCGCCACTGGTGATCGTTGCGCGTGCCGACGGTGTCGCGTCCCTGCTCGTCGAGGCGCGCATCGCCGAGGTACTTCGGGATCTGCAGCGTGTAGGGCACCCATTCGAGCGTGACACCGGGCGTGGCCGCGAGCGCATGGCTCGCGGCCTGGGCCAGGTAGGCGTAGGGGCTCTTGTAGTCGAAGTAGTGAACGACGCGGGTCATTCGCCCGCCGCCTGCTCCTTCACGTACCGCGCGATCTCCTCGTGGGTGGCGAACCACACGCCTTCCTTGCTCTTCATGTAGGCGATCAGCCGGTCCAGCATCGCCATGCGGTAGCGGTGGCCGATGACCTGCGGGTGGGTGGTGAGGATGTACATGGTGCCTTCCTCGTAGGCGCCGTCGAACTCCTCTTTCCAGATCGAGTAGACGTCGTCGGCGTTGCGTGCGGCGACGTGCTTGGCCGGCCAGCTGATCTGGAACAGCGGCCAGTCGTCGAGGATCCACTCGACCGGCAGCTCGACGAGCCCCGTGTCCTTGCCGTTGACCATCAGCACGTAGGGCCGGTCGTCGGCCATCATCGAACTCTCGTAGAGGAAACCCATCTCCTTGACGATGCTGATCGTCGACTCGGTCAGGTCCCAGGCCGCGGAGCGGAAGCCGACCGGCTTGCGGCCGACGTGCTTCATGAAGATGTCCATGGCCTGGGCGTAGACCTTGCGCTCCTCCGCCGCCGTCAGGCGCATCGGGTTCTCGTGCACGTAGGAGTGGAAACCGATCTCGACGTCGTCGCGATCCTTGAGCGTGGCGACCACTTCGGGATGCAGCTCCATCGTCATCGCCGGGATGAAGAAAGTGCCCGGGATATCGTGCTTGTCCATCAGCTTGAGGATGCGCGGCATGCCTGCGCGCGCGCCGTATTCGCCGCGCGACATGTAGGACGGGCTCGATTGCTCCTGGAAACCGATCCACACCGGCTCGGTATCGAAATCGAACGAGATGCTGACGGCGACCCGCGCGCCGCCCGGCCAGCTCTCGGGCGTCAAGTCATCGCCGGCGCGCACGCGGCTGACGTGTTGCGTGATCTGTTCCGGTGTCCACGTCCAGATCGGTTGTTCGTGCGGCGTACCGTCACCGTGAGCGAAGGCCGCCGGACACGGCATGACCGTCATCGTTGCCAGCAGGCCGGCGCGCAGCAGGCCGTTGATTCGGGCGTTCATCGTCGTTGTCTCCCCCTGGGTTTTCCGCACCTGCTCCGTATGGTGCCACAATTGCGCCGCGCGGCGCGTCCGTGCGCGACCACCGTCAACCGGAGAGCCAACCCGCATGCGCATCGTCACGACCATCGCCCAGCAACACCTCGCCGCGGCCCAGCGCGCCGCGAGCGCGGCCGAGGCGGCCGGGTACAGCGGCATCGTCACGCTCGAGAACCGCCACGATCCCTTCCTGCCGCTCGCGGTCGCCGCCACGGCGACGTCCACCCTCGAACTCGCCACCGGCGTGGCGATCGCGTTCGCACGTTCGCCGATGTCCACGGCCAACATCGCCTGGGACCTGCAGGCCGCCTCGGGCGGACGTTTCGTGCTCGGGCTCGGCCCGCAGATCCGCGCGCACAACGAGAAGCGTTTCAGCGTGCCCTGGGGGCCGCCGGTACCGCGCATGCGCGAGTACGTGCTCGCCCTGCGCGCGATCTGGGCGGCCTGGCGCGGCGAGCGCCCGCTGCGTTTCGAGGGCGCGCATTACCGCTTCACGCTGATGCCGCCGAACTTCGTACCCGAGCCGCTGCCCTGCGCGCCGCCGGCGGTGACCATCGCCGCGGTCGGCCCGCGCATGTTGCGCCTCGCCGGCGAGGTCGCCGACGGCGTGCGACTGCATCCCTTCTGTACCCGCGCCTACATCGAGCAGGCGGTGCTGCCGCAGGTCGAAGCCGGGCTTGCCGCGAGCGGGCGCCCGCGCAGCGCCTTCGAGATCAACGGCGGTGGTTTCCTCGCCACCGGCGCGACCGACGAAGAGGTTGCCGCCGAGGTTGCCTGGGTGCGGCAGCGCATCGGCTTCTACGCGTCGACGCCGGCCTACTGGCCGGTGCTCGAGGCCGAGGGCTGCGCCGCGCTCGGACCGCGCCTCAACGCCCTCACCAAGCAGGGCGCGTGGGACCGGCTCGCCGCCGAGGTGCCGGACGAACTGCTCCATGCGTGCACTGCCGTCGGCCGGCACGACGACATTGCCGGGGTCGTCGCGGCCCGCTTCGGCGGCGTCAGCGACACGCTGGTCGCGAGCGCGAGCTACGAGCGCCCGGCCGCGCTGCCGCCGGAAGTCATCGCGGAGATTCGCCGTATCCCGAGCGCGTTCACCGGCTTCGCGACGGCCGGCGCCTCAGAATAGAAGCTTGTCCGCGATCGCTTCGAGCCCGGCCCTGGCGCATTCGTGGTCGGCCTGCGGCGTCGGCGCCCCGGACACGCCGAGCGCGCCGATGACGACACCGGCCGCCTCGACGGGCACGCCGCCGCCGACCATCATGACTTCGTCGACCTGGTGCAGGACGCCGAGTTCGGGGCGGTCGGCCATGGCGCGGGCGAGGCCCAGCGTATCCTGGCGGAAGCCGGCCGCGGTGCGCGCCTTGGCCAGCGCGATGTCCCAGGTGAAATTGCCGGCGAGCTGGTGGCGCAGCGCGACCTGGGGCTGTCCGGCGCGGTCGACGACGGCCACCGTGACCTGGAAGTCGCGTCCACGGCAGGCCGCCAACGTCGCGTTCGCGAGTTCGAGTGCCACCGCCGGCTTGAGCGCGGTGACGCTGTAGGTCGCGCTCTCCTCGGCCTGCAGCGGCGCCGGTGCGGCCAGCGCACCCAGCAGCATGGTCAATATCCTGATGCGCATCGCGTCCTCCTCTACCTGCCTGCGGGCGGCGCCGTCCGCGTTCTCAGACCAGTTCGATGTCGTCGCCCGGCGCCACCGCCACGCTGCCCTCACCGCGCAGGTAGGCACTGACGACCTCGTAGATCGGCGGGCCTTCGACGTCCTCGCCGACCGAGGCCCAGCCACTGACCACGTAGTCGCGCCCGGGATCGAGCGGCGTGCCGTCGGCCGCGAGGCGCAGGTCCTCGATACGTGAACCGCGCGGGGCGTCGACGCGCAGGCGATAGCGGATACCTGCCGAACGCACCATGTCACCGCCTTGCTGGTAGTAGGGATCGGGGTTGAACAGGTTGTCGGCGACGTCCTCGAGTATCAGCTTAAGCTGCGCGCCGCTCATGGTGCTGCGGTAGGCCTCGGGATAGGTGATCGCGGTCTGGTTGTAGACGTCCTCGGCCGTGATGGTCTGCCCCGGCAGCAGGCTCGCCCCCCAGCGGAAACCCGGCGAGAGCGCGATCTCGGCGTCGCGTTCGGCGCGCAGGGCCTGGCAGATGAGGTCATCCCAGGTCCCGTTGAGGTTGCCGCGCCGGTAGAGCAGCGTTTCGGTCGTGGCCAGTTCCGTCGCCAGCAGCTGTGCGTGCGGCGCGCGGATCGCATCGACCAGCGCGGCCATTGCCGGATCGGGTGCGATGGCATCGGCGAACACCGGGATCAGCCGGTAACGGTAGTCGCGCACGCCCTGGCTGCCGACGTCCAGGTCGAGGCGCGAGAGGAACTTGCCGTGCGAACCGGACGCGACCAGCAGCGTGCGCCCGACTTCGACCACGGCAGGCAGGGCGTCATGCGTATGGCCGGTAAGGATGACGTCGATGCCGTCGACCCGCCCGGCCAGCTTGCGGTCGACGTCGAAACCGTTGTGGCTCAGCAGCACGACCAGTCCGGCGCCGTCCGCGCGCGCTTGCTGGACCGCTTCGCGCAGCGCTTCCTCGCGCACGCCGAACGACCATTGCGGGATCTTGTAACGCGGGTTGGCGATCGGCGTGTAGGGAAAAGCCTGGCCGATCACCGCGACCTTGACCCCACCGCGCTCGAAGAACGCGGTCGACTCGAACACCGGCTCGTCCCACTCGGTGTCGAACACGTTGGCGGCGAGCAATGGAAAGTCCATCGTCTCGATCAGCGCCGCGACCCGCTCGTCGCCGTAGGTGAACTCCCAGTGAGCAGTCATCGCGTCGACGCCGAGCGCGTTCATCACCCGCACCATGTCGGCGCCTTCGCTGGCGAGCGCGGTGTAGGAACCCTGCCAGGTGTCGCCGCCGTCGAGCAGCAGGGTGTTGTCGGGACGTTCGGCACGAATCGCACCGATTAGCGTCGCCAGCCTGTCGATGCCGCCGACGCGGCCGTAGCTCCGCGCGAGCGCCGTGAAATCGCTGCTCGCGAGCGCGTAGGCAAGCGCGCTGCCGGGCTCGATACCGTAGTGTTCGAGCATCGCCGCACCGGTCAGGTGCGGTGGCAGGCCGGCGACGTCGCCGACGCCGACGTTGACCGACGGCTCGCGGAACCACAGCGGCACGAGCTGCGCGTGGATGTCGGTGAGGTGCAGCAGCGTGACCTGGCCGAGCGCTTCGAACTCGAGCAGCCGGGCCTGGTCGAGACGCTGCTGTGCAAAGGCCCGCAGAGGGTTGGCGAACAGCGTCGGCGCGCTGGCCAGGGCCATCGCCGCCTGCAGGAAATGCCGGCGATCGAGCATCAGTTGCGCACCGCCGGAGTCTCTACCGGCAAGCCGCGTGCGCGCCAGGCCAGGTAGAGCTCGACGTTGACGTACTCGTCGGAACCCGGTGCGTAAGTCTCGGCACGCACGTCCTCGTTACAGCCGCGGATGCGCCGGTGCAACGAGCCGACGCCCTGCCACTTCAGGCGATAGGTCGGAAAGCCGTTCGACATGCCCTGCGAGAGGCGCTGCGCACGCAGCATGTTGCCGCTGTTCATCTCGTGGCAGTGTATGCAGGCGAGGTCGAGCTGGCCGCGGCGCTTGGTATAGAAGGCCTTGCCCTGCTCGAAGAATGGCGCAGCCGGGCCGTCGATGACCGGGCTCACGGCCATGCCGCGCGACTGGTGACGCAGGTAGGTCGTCATCGCGAGCAGCGGTTCGCTTTCCCAGCGCCACGCTTCGGCGCCCATGCGCTCGGTACGGCACTGGTTGATGCGCTGCTCGAGGTTGATCAGCTTCTCGCGCTCGGCCGCGTAGACCGGGTAGCGGGCGCCGACGCCGCGCATGCTCTCCGCGGCATCGCCGTGGCAGCCCTGGCAGGACGCGCCATCGGCACCGTGCGCCGTCTCCCACAACTCGGCGCCCTTCTCGACCCACAGCAGGCCGCCATTCTCGAAATCGTCGTCCTGGATGGCGCGCGTCTCGGCCGCGGCATAGGTGTAGCCGCTGCGGCGCCCGTCGACCTCGTACGGCCCCCAGTCGATGTCCTCGGCCGCGCTCGCGAAGCAGGCCACGCCCGCTGCGGCGGCGACGAGCACGCGGCGAACCGGCTGCGGCGCGCGCATCAGCTCACCGCGACCTTGGCCTTCGCCGTGGCGCTGTCGCCGCTGTCGTCGAGCCACTTGAATTCGAGTTCGCCGCTCTGTTCCGCGACGACGTAGAAAGCCAGGTACGGGTTGGCCGAGACGGCCGGGTACAAGGTCGCGCTGAACACCATCTCACCGTCGAGGCGCGCCTCGAAACGGTTGATGATCATGCGCGGAATCTTGTTGCCGGTCGCTTCGTCGACGCGCTGACCGGATTCCATCTTGTGGGAGATCAGTACCTTGACTTCGAAAGGCTCGCCGGCCTTGACCTTCTTCGGTACCTTGACGCGTGGTTTGTCCATGATGTCCTTACGCTCCGCTGTCAGCCGCCGCAGCCGCCGATGGTGACCTTGACCTCGTTCGCCGTACGCCAGACGCTGCCGTCGGACAGTTCGGCAATGGCAACGACCTGCTGCGTCTTCGCCAGGCGGATGCGTGTCGAGGTCTGCGCCAGCCCGCTGGCGGGCGTGAAATGGAAACTGATGACCTCGGGGGTCGGGTTCTCGACCGCGAAGATGTGGATCGCCTTGACGTAGTTGTCGGGCGTGAAACGCCCACCCGCCTCGACCGAGATCGGCACCGTGTTGCCGTTCTCCGCGATCGCGGGCGTGGTCAGCTTGAGCTGGCCGTCGGCGACATTGCGGTCACCGACGATGGCGTCGATCGCCGCCTGCGCGGCGGCGGCGCTGTCCTGTTCGGCGACGGCGAGGCCGGCGGCAAGGCAGCCGCAGGCCGCCAGTGCCTGCTCGAGCAGCCGGCGGCGGGTCAGGCCGCGGCGCGGGGAAACGGTGTCATGCATGGTTTGCTCTCTCGATGACTGAGGCGTTCGGGCGTCATTTCAGGGTGAGGAGGAACGCGACCACGTCCTCGATTTCCTGGGCGCTCAGAATGGGCTTGCCCGCGTACTCGGGAGCGACGCGGTAAAGGCCCTCGGTCTTGAAGTAGGCCGGCATCATGGTCATCGGGTTGATGACCTTGGGATCGACGAGGCGCAGGCGCAGCTGGGCCGCGTTCAGGCGCGCACCGACCGCCGCAAGCGTGGGGCCGGTGGTGCCGAAGAAGTCGGCGTCCACGGGCACCGCGTGGCAGCTCAGGCAATTGCCGCGGGCACGGTCGACGACGATGGCAGCGCCACGTTGCGGGTCGCCCGGCGTCGCCGTCAGCGGTTCGGGAATGGCGTAGTCCCGCACCACGTAATCGGCCGCGGCAACGCGCCCGCTGCCCGCCGTGAGCAGGACCAGGATGCCCAACGCCGCGACGGCGCCGGCGTGGCCGCGAAGCGTGGTCAGCAGGCGTTTGCGCCGGGTGCTCGCCACCTCGTTCTCCCCTCCTCGATTGCCGGACCCGCTATCGCGCCGGCCCGGGAGACACGTTAACGGTTGCGGAGTGATATATCAATCTCGAATATGCTTATAACAAATTTGAATAAAAATACCGGGCCCCGCCTCGCTTGGACGCCGCCGCACGCGCCGTGTTCCGGCGCTCAGGCGCGCCCGCCTGCCGGCGAAGCGCCCCCTTCGTCCGGCCCCAGCGGCGGCGGCAAACGGCGCTTCTCGCCAGCCGCCGGTTCGCCGGGGTCACCCGGAATGGGCTGCCCGGCGATGAAACCGACGACCTCGCTGGGACGCGCTTCGGCGGCATAGGCAGCCTCGAGGCAGGCCGCGGTCTCGTCGTCCGACTTGCCCGTGCCGGCCAGCGCCGCACTCGCCGCCTCGGCCGCGAGCCGCGGATCGTACTGGGCCAGACCCGGCGCGGTACCGCTGCGTGGCGGCCCCTGCGGGACCCGTTCGCGTTGCCGTCGCGCCAGCCTGAGCAGGATGTTCCAGGCGCGCTTGTTCGCCGCGATCGGCTCGACCTCGACTTCCCCGCTGGCCTCGAATTCGCGCCAGATGTCCTCGCCGCGCCGGGTGCGAATGACGACGATCGTCGCGCGGTCGGTACCGACCCCGCCGCAGGCGATGTCCGCCAGTTCGGCGGAGAAGTCGCCGCAGTGGCGGCATTCCGGGCGCTGGTACTCGGCCATCGCCTCGGCCAGCGGGATGCGCGCAACCTCGCCGTTGCGCTGGTAGACGAGCACTTCGCCCTTGACGTTGAATTGCCGCACCTCGCCGAGCGGAATACCCATGTCCCGCTCGATCCGTTCGGTCATGAGTTCGGGCCGGAACACCTCGGTGCAGAAAAGGCCGATGCTGAAACTCACGCGCTCGGCCGGCCCGCGCAGGTAGCCGCGCTGGCGCGCGACGATCTTCGGCTTCTTCTTCGCCGTGACCAGGAACGCCGGGTCCATGTACTGCATCTTGCGCAGCGGCGTGATCTGGCAGGGCACGCCGACGAAGCCGACTTTTTCCAGGCCCTGTTCGGCGGCGTCGGCGAGCGCGAGGTCGTTCGCACAATAGGTGTACCAGCTGCCGGCGCTCGCCTTGATCTCGTCCACCGTGGTCGCGACCTTGGGGCTCGGGAAACACGGCGGGTCATCCGCGCCCACGGCCGAGACGACCGCGCCATCGATGTGACCCTGCTCGCGCGCCCAGGCCAGCAGCGCGGTGACGATACCGCCGTCCTGGCCAGCCGCGGCGATGTCTTCGCGCCGCGTACGCGCGACGAAGATGTGCCGGAACACGCCGAAGATGTCCTCGAAGCCGCGCTCGGCGCCGAACGTCACGTCGCGCAGGTGGGTCTCGCGCGGCCACAGGCGCGGACAGGCACTCGCGCAGACGTCGCAGCCGGCCCCTTCACTGACGCCGCAATAGTCGAACGCCGCGTCGGGTTTCGCCGTCTGGCGCGGCTTGCCGTCGATGTACTCGATGACGTTGTGCGGACAGGCCAGGACACAGGCGCCGCATTCGCAGCAGCTGCCGTAGTCGACAACCTCGTTCATCATGATTTTGAAGGAATTGTGCGGGGAAGCGTCCAACGCGTGAGCCTCTTGATGTAGCGGAAAGCGACCACGCCTGGCCGGCGTGGCGCGGCCGCATTGTCGGTCATCGGCCGGAGCGACCCAAGCACCGCGGCACCGGCCGGCTTTCAATCGCGCGCCCGCCGCGCATACCATCGGCGGCGCCGGCGTGCGATCGATTTTGCGGCGCACGCGCCTGCCCGACATCGAACCAGGGGAATCGCTCATGAAAGACCGCAACGGCACCGGGCTGTCCCGGCGCACCTTCATGTACCTGTCCGGTCTCGCCGCCCTCGCGCTCGGCCGCAGCGGTGGGAGTGCCGCCGCCGAAGAGGCCGCCAACGCGGCGAGTGTCTCGGAATGGAACAAGCTGCTCGCGGACGTCAAACGCTTCCCGCTGCTCGATGCGCTCTACGGGCGCCGCTCGCGCCGTTTCGGCTGGGGCATGGAAATCCCCAAGGGTCCGCTCGCCTACAAGTCCGAGCTGCCACCCGTGCCGCTCGACGACTTCGAGCGCGCCATGCTCATCGCCGCCGGCCTCGGCGTGTCCGGCTGGCACCACGGCATTCCCCACACGACCGGCCAGGACGGCCTGTGCGACTACGCGGTGCGCTACACCGGGCGGACCCTGCCGGTCGCGGCCGGCATCGGTAACACCGACCTGTTCTACACCCAGGATGACGGCACCTATTACGTGTCCACGCGCAACGCCGACGGCGAGAATCCCTGGCACGGCGCGGCGATGAGCGAGGCGGAACAGCTCGTCGCCACGGTCGCCGCGCACACGCGCAAACTCTCCGATCGCCGCATCGATCCGCCGCGCGAGGCGCCGCACTACAGCGCGCACAATTTCTGGAACGGCAATACGCCGGGATCGACATTGTTCATTCCCGTCGGCAACGTGTCCGAACAGATGCTCGACTTCCTGTTCATCGCTGCCGGCTCCGGCTATACCACCTACGACGACCTCGAGGGCAGGCCGGCCGGCGACCTGCAACGCTTCTTCGACGCAGGCCTCATCGATCCGAAGCGCCGCTACCCGCTTTCCT
>JAUIFX010000141.1 GCA_030429865.1 Gammaproteobacteria bacterium
CGAGTGCCTGCTCGATCGCCGCGCGTGCGTTCAGCATGTGCTGGGCGTCGAACTTCTCGATGAACTGAAAGGTATATCTGATCCTGGCATCGGCCTTGTAGGTGGAGAACTGGTAGGCCGAAAACAGGATGCCGCACACGAGCGTGATTTCGAGCAGCGTCGGCAGGATGTTGAAGAGCATGAAGGTGAGCAGGAAGTCGATGCCCTTGGTGCCGCGCTCGATGGCGCGCGAGAGCCCGCCGGTCTGGCGATCGAGATGAAAGCGCAGCGCCAGCCGGTGCAGGTGGCGGAAAGTCTGCAGGGCGACGTCCCGGATCGCGCCCTGGGCAACGCGCGCGAAGACCCAGTCGCGCAGTTCGGCGAAGGCAATCTGCATCACGCGCAGGCCGCCGTAGGCGACGAGCAGCGCGATCGGCAGGACGGTGGGCAAGGCGCCGGGGTCGGAAAAGAGGTCGACCATCTGCTTGTAGAGGATCGGCACGTACACCGTTGCCAGCTTGGCCGCGGCGAGAAAGGCCATCGCCAACACCACGCGAACGCGCGTGGCGGTCCGCCCGCGCGGCCACAGGTAGGGCAACAGGGCACGCAGTGCGCCCCACTCGAATCGGCCGTCGCGCCGGCGGCCGGACTGCGTGCGCATCTCGCGCATGGGTCACCTCGGCATGGAAAGTCGGGCGAGTATAACGACCGCCCGGCCGTTGCCGGCGCGATCGCGGGTGTTGTACAACGAACCTACGCCGGCCCGCCGTGCGTTTTGCCCGCCAACCGAGGAGGTTCCCGTGAAGATCGGCATCATGCTCTATTCGACCGATTACGCCATGCGCCCCGACGATTTCGCCGTCGCCTGCGAGGAGCGCGGTTTCGAATCGCTGTGGCTACCCGAGCATACGCACATCCCGGCCAGCCGGCGCACGCCGTTTCCGGGCGGCGGTGACCTGCCGCGCGACTACTGGCACATCCTCGACCCGTTCCTCGGCCTGACCGCGGCGGCGGCCGTGACGAAGACGATCAAACTCGCCACCGGGGTCTGCCTGGTCACCGAGCGCGACCCGATCGTGCTGGCCAAGGAGGTGGCGACGCTCGACCTGCTCTCCAACGGCCGCTTCCTGTTCGGCATCGGCGCCGGCTGGAACGCGGAGGAGATGGAAAACCACGGCACCGCGTTCGAACAGCGCTGGAAGGTGCTGGAGGAGCGCGTCGAGGCGATGCAGGCGTGCTGGACGCAGGATGATGCCGAGTACCACGGCAAGCACGTCGATTTCGATCCGATCTGGTCATGGCCCAAGCCCGTGCAGAAGCCACACCCGCCGATCGTCATGGGCGCGGCCTCACCCTGGGGGCGCGAGCGCGTCGCACGCTTCTGCGACGGCTGGGTGCCGCTGCCCGCACAGCTACAGAATATCGAGAGCGACCTTGCCGATCTCAACGCACGCCTCGAGCGCCACGGACGCAAGGCCGGCGACATCGAGATCTCGTTCTTCTGGGCGCCGGAGGATGCCGAGCAGCTCAAGGCCTACGCCGGGCTGGGGGTGGACCGCGCGATCCTCGCCTGCCCCGCCGCGGGCCGCGACGAGACGCTCGCCCTGCTCGACCGTCACGCCGCGCTGATGGCCGCGGTCGGCTGAGCGGTGGACGCGCGCGGAGCGCGCCGCACATGGGGTATAACGGGTCCACCACGGGACGACACGCGGCGCCGCCGGGTGGTCTCGCAACTGACGCGGAGCTCGAATGGCCATGAATAGCCTCGAACAGAGCCCACTGGACGGCGTACGGGCACGCCTCAACTACCTCGCCCCCGAGGAACGGGCGCCGGCCTACTATCTCTACGAGACCACGCCCGGTCACACGCCGCCGCCCCCCGCGGTGGCGCGCCACGACGTCCTGGTACGCAATCTGCGCCCGGCGCTCGACCGCGCCTGCCTGGATACGAACGGCTTCGCGGTCGTGCAAGCCGCCCTGCCGCCGCTCGATTATCTCGACGACGCGGCCGTGCGCGAGCACTACTACCCGCATTGCTGTGAACTCGTACGCCGTGCCACGGGTGCCGCGCGCGTGCTCGCGTTCGACCACAACGTGCGCGACGAGGCGCTCGCGCGCGAGCCGGGTTCGCCGATCCGCGAACCGGTGCGCTTCGTGCACAACGACTACACCGCGCGTTCAGGCCCGCAGCGCGTCCGTGACCTGATGGGAGCGGCGGCGCCGGCGACGCTCGCCGCGCGCTACGTCTTCGTCAACGTGTGGCGGCCGCTGCGCGGCCCGGTCGAAGATCAGCCGCTTGCCGTGTGCGACGCCTCGAGCATGGCGCCCGGAGATTTCGTCGCGACCGACCTGCGCTATGCCGACCGAACCGGCGAGATCTATACCGTACGGCACAGCGCCGCGCATCGCTGGTATTTCCTCGACGCCATGCAGCCCGACGAAGTGCTCCTGCTCGAATGCTTCGACGCCACCGGCGGCACCGCGCGGTGCACCGCCCACAGCGCTTTCCGCGACCCGCGCGCGCGGGCCGACGCGCCGCCGCGGCGCAGCATCGAAGTTCGCACCATCGCGAGCTTCGCCACGCCGTGACGCCGCCGTCCCGGGCCGCACCGCGGCCGGGACGGGCCGCCGGTTTCAGCCGGCCATCTTGAGGCCGGCAGCGGCGCTGTGCAGGCTCGCGCTGGCGCTCGGCCGCGCGGCGACCCGCGTGTACCAGGCCTGCAGGTTCTTGAGGTCGTCTTCGACCGGCTGGCCGACGTCCTTGCAGAAGTCCATGCAGCAGAAGAGCACGATATCGGCCAGCGAGAACTTGTCACCGGCGATGAAATCGCGCCCGCCGATGAGGCCGTCGAGCCACTCGCGGCCGGCCCGCGCCTTCTTCTTCAGATCCGCGGCGGAATCGGGCAGGCAGAGCATGCGGTTGCGGAAGATCTCGATACCCTCGGCGAAGCGGAAGCCGTTGTACATCCACTCGGTGATGTTCAATTCGACGCGGCGTACCCACATGCGGGTATTGGCGCGCTCGAGGGCGTTCGTACCGATCAGCGCGGGCAGCGGCTGGTTCTCCTCGAGGTACTCGCAGATCGCGACGGTCTCGGCGATCACGGTGCCGTCGTCGAGTTCGAGTGCCGGCATCTGGCCACCGGGGTTCTTGCTCACGTACGGGGCGGCGCGATTGTCGCCGGCGAGCAGGTCGAGATCCTCGGTCGGCAGCTCGATGCCCTTCTCGATGGCGAACATGCGCACGAGGCGCGGGTTGGGTCCGAACGAATTCAACAACTTCATGGGGTGCTCCTGATGGGTGCCGGCGGCGGGTGCACAGACGTCAGCGCCACGCTCGCGGCAGGACGATGGGCGAGCAGCTCTTATAGGTTGCGTGCCCCATTGCCGTCAATCGGGCCACCGGGGCGCGTTGAACTCGGCGGGCGGCGCGCGCTCTAATCGCACCCGTCGCCACCTTGCCGAACAGCGCGGGACGAGGAGATATGTGCGTGCGAGTCTGGAGCCGTCTGTTGTTGGCACTGAGCCTGGCCGTCGCCGGCCCACCCGCGGCCGCCACCGGCGTGCTCGAAGTCAGCACGCTCGACGGCGAGCGCGCGCGCCTGGTGGATTACCTCGAGCCCGGCCGGCGCACGCTGGTGATGATCTGGACGACCTACTGCGACGTGTGCGCGCGCGAGTTCCCACGCATCGAGGCGCTCCACCAGGCGCACGGGGACACGGACCTGAAGGTGCTGGGCCTGGCGGCGGACGGGCCGCGGGCCCGCGACGCGGTGCGCCGCACGCTCGAGGCACGCGCAGCGACCTTCGACAGCGTGGTCGCCGAACGCGCGGAAATCGCCGCCGGCTATCACCGCTACACGGGCGAAACGTTCGCCGGGACCCCGACCTACCTGCTGTTCGGCGAATCCGGCGAGCTCGCCGCACACCTGGCAGGGCCGCTGGACATCGCCGCGCTCGAGCGCGCGCTGCGTGCCGGCGCGCCCTGAAGGGCCGGTGCGGCATCGCTTTACATCGTTTTTATTGCAGTGCACCATGCGCAGCCCGGACGTGCCTCCCCGCCGCTGCCCCGGGGTGGCGGATGCGGCCGCGCCGAATCCGCGTCGAATTCGCGCCGAATATTCAAGTTCGGTTTCAAATGTCTGCTTTTATTTGTTGATTTTATTGACTAATATGACGTTGAAGCATTAGGGAAAGCGACGCTTCGGACAACTAACATGCTGTTTTCGAGAACCTTTTTTCTAGCGACCGCGGCGCTGCTGCCGGCCGCGGCCACGGCGGATGACGTCATCGATGCCGCCCCGGCGCCGCAACCGGCAGCCAAGGTCTGCCCGCGGGTGCTGCCCGAGCAACCGCTGGCCACGGAGTACGGTTCGGCGGGCATCATGAAGAACCTGGCCGAGACCGACGATTCGATCCGCGCCGTCGCCGCGCGCCTGCTCGAACAGGCGCTGAACGACCAGGGCCGCCTGCCGTCCGGCGGCTGCACGGCCGACTGCCCCGATGACGGCGTCGCCGAAGTCATTTATCGTGTCGCCCCCATGGCCTTCCTGCCACGCGCCGAACAGAACGACATCTGCCTGCGCTTCGAGGACGAGACGAGCGAGAACCCGATGCGATTCAACCCACCGGCCTTCGCCGATTTCGAGGCGCTGAACACCTGGATCACCGATTTCTCCCAGGGCAAGGGCGCCGACGGCAAGGCGCTTTACGAACGTTGCTCGTCGAACTGCAGTCCGCGTTACACGTTCGTCATCGGCGACGCCGCCGACGGCTACGAGGTCGAGGCCGCGGTCCTGTGCGGCCTGGCCCGCGACCGCTCCAACGACCAGTACCTCATCTCGACCGCGCTGCGGCGTTCCTGCGCGGTCAACTGAAGGTGGCCGCCCGCATGGCGCCTCCCGCCGCGCTGCCGGCGGGCGACCGCACTCCCCTGCGTGAGCTGCTGCGTGGCGTGGCGTGGCCGCTCCTGCTGCTGAGCTCGGGCGCAATACTCGCCTGCGGCTTCGCCCTGGGACGCGAAACGCTGTATTTCAACCTGTCGTACGCGTGGATCGTGTGCTGGCTGCTGCTCGGCGAGCGCCGCCTCGGCTACCGCCGGCGCTGGCGCGAGAAAGACGGTCAGCTCGGTCCCGATCTCGGCCACACGATTCTCAACAAGGGTCTCGTGCAGTTGTTCATCGTCAGCCTGCTCGCGACCGGACTCATCGACCGCGCGCCGGGCGGCGCCCTGGCCGACTGGCCGCTGTGGGCCCAGGTTGTCTTCGGACTCGTCGCCTCGGAGTTCGGCCTCTACTGGGCGCACCGCATCGCCCACGAGTGGCCGTGGTTGTGGCGTTTTCACGCCGTCCACCATAGCGTCGAACGTCTCTGGCTGGTCAATACCGGACGTTTCCATTTCGTCGACTCGTTCGCCAGCGTGTTCGCCAGCCTGCCGTTCCTGTTCCTCAGCGGCATCGGCATGGACGCGATCGTCTGGGTCAGCGCGATCACCGCCTACATCGGCATCCTCACGCACTGCAATGTCGATATGCGCTGTGGGCCCTTGAACCTAGTGTTCAACACCCCGCAGCTGCATCGCTGGCACCACAGCATCGATCCCGCGATCGGGAACAGCAATTACGGCGAAAACCTGATGATCTGGGACCAGGTCTTCGGCACCTGGTACCACCGCCCCGGCCACCACGTCGAGCGCATCGGCATCGACAGCCACATGCCAGCGGGCTTCCTCGCCCAGCTCGCCCTGCCTTTCCGGCGCCCGGTTGCCGAGCGCGCGTGAGGCGCGTTCGCCTCGTCTCAGGCCGCTGCGCTCGCGGCGCCGCGCCTGCGCAGCCACCACCAGCCGAGCGTGCCGACCCAGCGCGCCAGGCGCGAACCCGGCCGCGCGCCCACCGCCTGGGCGATCATGTGGACCACGGTGCGCACGTGACGCTCGCCGTAGAGGCCCGTGACGATCGCCTGGTAGCGGCCGGCGCATGCCGCGCGGTCGTAGGCCGGCGCATCGGCCGCACCGGCGTGGTTCGCGCTGTACCAGGCGCGGCCGAACTCGTCGTCCCCGGTCTCGACCACTCGTCCGAGCGCGATGCGCAGACGGGCCAGCAGCCCCGGCTGCGGATAGCGCCGGTAATGTTGCTGGAACAGGCGGTAATGATGCGCTTCGTCCTGCGCGATGTGGTGGCAAATCTGGCGCAGGACCGGCTCGCGCGTGTAATCACGCAGGGCCGAGTAGTAGGAGCACGTACCCGATTCGACCACGCAGCGCGCGAGCAGCTCGCCGGCGCGCGAGCCGCGTACCGAGGTCGAGGTATCGAGGGGCAACGAGTAGGTCGCGCGAAAATGCGCGAGGCTGGCAGCGAAATCGAACGCCGGGTCGATCGCCTCTGCCCAGCGCGCCAGCGCGGCGCCGTGCTGCGCTTCTTCGACGCCCCAGTGGCTCGCCGCGGCGCAGAACGCGTCGTCGCCGTGGAACACGTTGTGCAGGTAAGTCACGTAATCGGCGCTGTTGGCCTCGACCAGGGCCGCGGTCTTGACCGCGGCCAGCAGCTCGGGCCCGGCGGCTGCCGGCTCGAGGCGCGAGAAATCGATGTCGTCGAGGCTCCAGCGCAGGGGCGTCTCGCTCATGGGCGGCGGGTGCTCCGAAGTGACGGTCCCATGCCCGCAGGCGGCGCAGAACCGGTGAAAAGGCAGCCGTCGGCGCGTATGCTCGACGAGCCGGCCGGCGCTGTGGAACGCGATTGTACCAACCCCGGGCCGCCGGCTCGCCCAGCATGAAGTCACCGATACCCGACATGCCCGCCCTGCCGCCGCCGCGCGAACTGCTGAGCGTGGCGCCCCATCTGCCGCGCCTGCCGGGCGCGCTGGCGCGCATGGCGGCGGCGGTCATCGACCGTGCGCTCGGTCTGCACGAACTGAACCGGCGCTACGCGCGCATTCCACATGGCCTGGACAGCCACAATTTCGCGCGCGCCGCGCTCGACGCGGTCGGCGTGGAAGTCGCGATGGACGCCGCGTCGATGGAACGCATCCCGGCCGACGGGGCCTGCATCGTCGTCGCCAACCATCCGCACGGCGCACTGGACGGCATCGGCATGATCGAGCTGCTGATGCGCCGCCGTCCCGACGTGCGCGTGATGGCCAATCACCTCCTCAAACGCTTCACCGAGCTGGCACCGGTATTCATCGCCGTCGATCCCTTCGGCGGCAACGGCGCGACCCGTTTCAACCTGCGTGCGGTCCGCGAAGCGCTCGCCTGGCTGCGCCAGGGCGGCCTGCTGCTGATGTTCCCGGGCGGCGAGGTTTCGAGCTTCGACCCGGCGACCCGGCGCATCGTCGACCCCCAGTGGGATGCCGGCATCGGCTGGCTGGTCGAGAAAAGCGGCGCCCCGGTCGTGCCGGCCCACATCGGCGGCCGCAACAGCGTGCTGTTCCAGCTGCTCGGCCTGTTGCACCCGGCCGCCCGCACGGCCCTGCTCGTGCGCGAGATGCTCAACCATCACGGCACGGTGATCGAAGTCGCCTGCGGGCGCCCGCTGGAAGCGGAGACGCTCGCCCTGCTGGGCGACCGCACCGCCATTGCACCCTACCTGCAGGCCAGTTCGTCGCTGATCCACGCGCGCAAGGCCTATCGCAAGCCGGTCCGGCTGAGCCAGATGACGCCGCCGACGGAGGAGTTCGCCACCATCCCAGCGCCGGTCGACGCAGCGCTGATGGCGCGGGAAGTCGCCGCGCTGCCGGCCGGGCAGCGCCTGGTCAGCTCGGGGGATCTCGAGGTCTGGTACGCGCACGCCGGACAGATACCCTGGCTGTTGCAGGAAATTGGCCGGCTGCGCGAACTCACCTTCCGCCAGGTCGGCGAAGGCACCGGCAAGAGCGTCGACCTCGACTTGTTCGACACCTACTACCTGCAGCTCTTCGTCTGGGACCGCGAGCGGCACGTCGTCATTGGCGGTTATCGCCTCGGCGAAGCCGAGCGCATCCTCAATCACTACGGCAGTCGCGGGCTCTACGTGCGCAGCCTGTTCAAGCTCGCGCCGCAGCTCAAGGACGACATGCGCAACGCCATCGAGGTCGGCCGCTCCTTCGTGCGCCCGGAGCACCAGCGCAACTACTCCTCGCTGCTGCTGCTGTGGAAAGGTATCGCCGGTTACGTCGCGCGCCACCCGCAATACCCGGTGCTGTTCGGCCCGGTCAGCATCAGCAACGACTACCACCCGGTATCGCAGCAGCTCATCGTGCGTTTCCTGCAACGGAACTCGATGGAGCTCGAACGCGCCAGCCTGGTCAAGCCGAAACGTCCGTTCCGGGCCGGCGGCCAGCGCGACGGCCGGCGCGCCGATCTCGACGTCAGCGACATGCGCATCATCGCGAGCCTGCTCAGCATCGTCGAAGACGACGACGTCGGCGTGCCGGTGCTGCTGCGCCAGTATCTCAAGCTGAACGGCCGTATCCTCGGGTTCAACGTCGATCCGGATTTCAACCACTCGATCGACTGCCTGCTGTGGGTGGATCTGCGCCGTACCGATCCGCAGCTGCTGCGCAAGTACATGGGCAGCGACGGCCTGGCCCGCTTCCTCGCCCACCACGGCCTGCGGGACGAGCGGGCCTCGCCCGGCTGACGCCGCCATCCGCGCGCGACGACGGCGGCCGGCCCGGCGCGCCCGCAGCAGTGCCGGCGGACCGGCGCCCTGCCCCGCTCCGCCCCCGTGGACATCCGCGCCGTAGCCGCGGCGCGGTTCCTGCGGCTACACTGCGGCCACGATTACGCGTGAGGTAAGCCGATGAACGTCAATCACAACGCTGCGCTCGAGGTCCACCACCTGCCCGGGCTGGAACACCGCACCCTGGCCGGGGCACGTGACGGCCTGCAGAGCTTCGAGGTCTGGCGCCAGACCATCGCGCCGCACGCGGCGACGCCGGTGCACCGCCACGACTGCGAGGAAGTGATCGTGATTTTTTCCGGCGAGGGCGTGTGCCACGTCGAGGGGCGCGAGCACACGTTCAAGGCCGACGACACCCTGGTCATTCCGGCCAACGTGGTGCACCAGATCTGTAATACCGGCGATACCGACTTGAACATCATGGCGACGCTCGCGATGTCGCCGGTCAAGGTCGAGACCGGCGAAGGCGAACCGCTGCCGCTGCCCTGGGATCATCGCCCGGCGTGACGGGCACCGCTCCGCGCACCGACTACGTCCCCGGGGCGCCGCGGCTGGCCTACGACCACGCCGGCGGCGGCGACGCCGTCGTGTTCCTGCACGGCATCGGTGGCAACGCATCGAACTGGCACCGCCAGGTGGCGATGCTGGCCGACCGCTACCACGCCGTCGCCTGGGACGCGCGCGGCTACGGCAACAGTGACGATTATTCCGGCCCGCTCGATTTCGCGGATTTCGCCCATGACCTCGCGCGCCTGCTCGATCATCTCGGGTGCTCGCGGGCCCACCTCTGCGGACTGTCGATGGGCGGGCGCATCGCGCTCGACTTCCACGACCGCTACCCCGACCGCGTGCGCAGCCTGGTGCTGGCCGATACCTTCCCGGGCTACGATGCCTCGTTTACGCAGGAAGGCCGCGAGCGTTTCGTGCGCGAACGCCGCCAGCCCTTGCTCGACGGCAAGGAACCGGCCGACATCGCCGCCGATGTCGCCGCGACGCTGGTCTCGCCGCGCGCCGCGCCCGAGGTGGTCCAGCAACTCGTCGACAGCATGTGCCGGCTGCACAAGGAGAGCTATCTCAAGACCATCGAGGCGATGACGATGTACCAGCCGGTCTGCGACGTCTCGCGCATCCGTGTCCCGGTACAGATCATCGTCGGCGCCGACGATCGCCTCACGCCACCCAAAGTCTCGCGCAAGATGGCCGAGGCCATGCCGGATGTCCGCCTGCTGGTGCTCGAGGACACCGGCCACCTGAGCAACCTCGAGAACCCCGCGGCGTTCGATGCTTGCCTGCGGGCGTTTCTCGACGGCCAGGGCTGACACAGGCGCCGCGCTTGCCAGCGGCGCCGGCTGCGCGCACAAAAAAGGGAGGCCAGGCCTCCCTTTTTCGTGCGACGCGGTTGCCGGCCGTCAGGCGGCGACCTTGGACGTCGTGTTCTTGGTCTCGTTGTCGACCACGATCGGGCAATCGAGGTATTCGAGCAGCGGCTCCTGGCCCCAGGCCTCGGTCATGTACTTCTTCCAGTCGGCGTTGTACCAGGCTTCGGCCTTCTCGCGCGACTCCCACAGGTAGATACCGCCGCCGTGGCTGCCGTCCTCGGTCAGGACGTAATACTTGCGGGTCAGGCCGTCGAGGCCTTCGTACTTCGGCGCGGTCTCGAGCATCTTCTTCTTCAGGCCTTCGATGTCCGCCGCATTGACGGGAAACAGAACGCGAACGACTACCATGATGTTCTCCTCGGTATGGCGTGCGGAGCGGCGCATCCCGGCCGCCCCAGGTTGGGTCTCGCGCCCGAGTGTAACGCAAGCAGCGCCCCGCTCCATGCCGAATCCGGATCCACCTGACCCGGATCAGGACACCTGGCCGAGTTTCAGGGTCACCGGCCAAGCCACGTCGCGGACATCGGTGTCACCCCATGCCGTGCGGAACGCGGCGGTCAGCGGCGCGAGCGGGTCATGACCGTGGCGCCGCCGGAACACCGCCACGGCCGACCAGCTCGCGAGATAGTCCAGCAGGTCGTCGCAGCGCCAGCGCGCCCGCATCTCGAAGCGCAGCGTGCGGCTGCGCACGAACGGCCAGGGCAGGTTCGCGTAGCGCCGCTCGACGGCTTCGCGTGGAGGCGGCCAGCACCCGGCCAGGATCTCGCCGTAGAAGTGCGCGACGAGGCGGTCCAGCGCCGGTGCGATGCCCAACAGGTCGTAGGTCCACGCGGCAATCGTGCCGCCCGGCCGCAGCACGCGCCTGACCTCGGCATAGAAAGCGTCGCCGGCGAACCAGTGCAGGGCCTGCGCCACGGTCACGAGATCGACGGTGCCAGCGGCCAGCGGCGCGCGCTCCGCGCGCGCGAGCACCACGTGCACGTTGGGGCGCCGGACGAGTCTCGATAGCTGCGCGGCGCTGGCGTCGCTCGCGACGACATCGCTGAACCGCGCGGCGAGCGGCGCGACTGCCTGTCCGCTGCCGGTCGCGCAGTCCCAGGCCAGCCGGTGGCCGGGCACCACGGCGTCGATGGCCGCGTAGAGTGTGGCGGGATAGGTTGGGCGGGCACGCGCGTAAGCCGCCGCCGCGCCCGCAAAGTGATCGGTGAACGCGCCGTCAGCGCCGTTCACGACTGCGGCCCGTGCTCAGCATTCCAGCCCGAGGCGTTGGTGCCACGCGGCGATGGATTCCTCCGGATACTCCGCGAAGCAGCGATCGGATTCGCCGACCGCCGGCTCGACCCAGTCCGCCTTCGAATCCAGCATCAGGTGCACGCGCTCCGGCGGCACGGGCAAGGCGGTATCGACGGCCGAGGCAAACGGGTGCACGAGTTCCGGCCAGCGCGGATCCCACACCCACAGCGCGGAGGCGCAGTGCCGGCAGAAGCGCCGCTCGGCGGGGCTGGTTCCCGTGCCGCCGGGCAGCTCGGCCTGGTACACGCTCACATGCTCACCGCCTTCGACGGTAAGCGAGGCCGCATCACCACCGAGATTGATGGCGAAACCGCCACCGCCCGCGGTCTTGCGGCAGATCGAGCAATAGCACAGGTTGAACGGATAAGGGTGTGCGCATTCGAGCGCGAAGCGAACCTTGCCGCAGTGACAGGACCCTTCGAGTTTCATGACATTCTCCTCGGCCGGACAGGCCTTCGATGGTAGCGACCGCGCAGGCTCAGGCGGCGAGCGCGTCGCGCAATGTCGCACGATCGACGTTACCGCCGGACAGGACGAGCGCGACACGGCGCCCGCGCATCGCATCCCGCTCGGCCAGCAGCGCGGCGAGCGGCGCCGCACCGGCGCCCTCGGCCAGGTTGTGGGTGTCGCTCAGGTAATGCCGCATGGCAGCACGTACGCTGTCGTCGTCGACGCGCACGATCCGCGCGAGTCCGCGCCGCAGGTAGGCGAAGGCGGCCGGCGCGGGGGTGCGCACGGCCATGCCGTCGGCAATCGTCTCCGCGCGCGCCGTCGTCACCACGCGCCCCTGCTCGAACGACTGCGCGTAGGCATCGGCGTGCGCCGA
Organism: Gammaproteobacteria bacterium; assembly: GCA_030429865.1. Classification (GTDB taxonomy): domain Bacteria; phylum Pseudomonadota; class Gammaproteobacteria; genus JACKNG01. Next base: position 12,135 of record JAUIFX010000141.1, read on the forward strand.
GACGACGCCGACGATCTCGGTCGCGAGCCCGAGCGCGTCGCGCGCGGCAATGAGTCCGGCGACACCCGAGCCGAGCCCGATCGGCGCGTAAACGGCGTCGATATCGCGCACGGCGCCGAACAGCTCCAGGGCATAGCTCGCCACGCCCTGCACCAGCAACGGATGAAACGATGGCAATGCCAGCAGGCCACGCGTTTCCGCCAACGCCTGCGCGTGCGCGAGGGCGGCGTCGAAATCCTCGCCGTGCTCGACGAGCTCGGCACCGTAGGCGCGCATCGCGCGGTTCTTCTCCGGGTTGTTGCCGCGCGGCACCACGATCACCGCACGGCGGCCGAGGCGGGCAGCGGCGAGCGCGACGCTCTGGCCGTGGTTGCCGCGGGTCGCCGCGACCACGCCCGGCAGTGCGGGATCCGCCGCCACGAGCTGCTGCATGAGCCACAGTCCACCGCGCACCTTGAACGCGCCCGTCGGAAGATGGTTCTCGTGCTTGACGAAGACCTCGCAGCCGCAGCGCTCAGCGAGCAGCGGCCACGCAATCGCCGGCGTCGGTGCGAGCACGTCGTGCACCGCGGCGGCTGCGCGTTCGAGCTCGGCGCGCGTGAACGGGGCGTCGAGCAGGTCGCGCACCGGCAGCACGTTCACGTGCCGGCGCGATGATGCCGGGCCTCGTCGCGCGCGGCGAGCGCCTCTCCCTGGCGCGCGACGACGCGGGCCAGGCGCTCGGGCGCGAAACCGAGCGACTGCAGTCCGGGCGCGGTGTTGGCGACCTCGTGGTAGGCGAGGATCAGGCCGTCGCGCAGCGTACACACCGACACGCCCTCGAAGATCGCGCGGCGCCCCTCGCTGCCCGGCATGCGGCCGTCATAGCTGAACACGTAGCGCGCGTAGCCGATGCGGCCGTCGGAGACCGGGTCGTGCATGTCCCAGATGAAGTTCGTCGCGTCGCGGTGAAAATAATCGCTCACCATGCGCGGGATCTCGGGCTTGGGAAACGCACCGTAGAAGACGTCGTGATAGACGCCGTCCGCGCAGAAGCAATCCGCCGCCGCCGCACCGTCGCCGCGCGCGATTGCGGCGGCCATGTCACGGATGAGTCGCTCGAAGGCCATCGACGTTCCC
>JAUIFX010000142.1 GCA_030429865.1 Gammaproteobacteria bacterium
GGTTTCGCCTTGAAAGCGATTGGAGCGGGAAACGAGACTCGAACTCGCGACCCCAACCTTGGCAAGGTTGTGCTCTACCAACTGAGCTATTCCCGCTATGGCACTCGCGCCTGGCGCATGTGCTTGGATGCCGCACCTGAAGCGGCACCGCCGCACGACACGTCGCGTGCGGCAGGACGGCAATTGTAGCCACGCCGCGGTGGCTGTCAAGGAACTCGGTAACGCCGCTCAGGAGTCGACCAGGTCGGGCCAGGCGAGACGCAGGTAGTCGAGCATGGACCACAGCGTCATCACCGTCGCCGCGTAGAGCAGTACGACGCCGAGGGCGTTGAACCACCAGTCCAGCGGGGCCGGGCTGCCGATCACGAGCAGCACCAGGGCAACCATCTGCAGGACCGTCTTGACCTTGCCCAGCCAGGACACCGCGACCTTGCGCCGCGAGCCGATCTCGGCCATCCATTCGCGCAGCGCGGAGACCGTGATCTCGCGCCCGATGATCACCGCCACCGGCAGCGCCAGCCACAGCTCGGGGCGCGCCTGGAGCAGGACGACGAGCACGACCGCGACCATCAGCTTGTCGGCGACCGGGTCGAGAAAGGCGCCGAACTTCGAACTCTGGCCGAGTCGCCGCGCAAGATAGCCGTCCAGCCAGTCGGTCACCGCGGCGAGGCCGAATACCGCTCCGGCGATCAGCTCCGCGTGGCGCAGCGGCAGGTAGAAGCAGACCACGAAGCACGGGATCATGACGATCCGGAACAGGGTCAGGATGTTCGGCAGGGTCAGCATAGGAGGCATCGGAGGTACGGCCGGCCCGGCGCCAGCAGGCCCGCGCGGATCCGGGTCTGCCCTCGGGTTCGTCACACTGCGCGCAAGGATACCCGATCGTCCGGCGCCACAGCGATCGGCGGCCACGCACGGCGGCGCGCGACACCATCGTTTACCGGTTTGCGCTCACCGCCCCCGCGCCGGCGGTGCGCGCGGCCGCGCCTAGTCGTGCATGACGTCGTAAATCCGCTGCGCCAGCTCGCGGCTGATGCCGGGCACGCGCTGGAGGTCGTCGACGCCCGCGCGGCTGATCCCCTGTAGGCCGCCGAAATGCTGGATCAGCCGCTGGCGCCGCTTGGCGCCGATGCCTTCGATCTGCTCGAGCGGTGAACGCGAACGGCTGCGCGTGCGCGAGCGGCGATGCGCTTCGATGGCGAAGCGATGCGCTTCGTCGCGTACGTGCTGCAGCAGGTGCAGCGCGGGGGAGTCGGGCGGCAGGCGCAGCTCGCGCGTGCCGTCGTGCAGCAGCAGGGTCTCGAGGCCGGGCTTACGCGTGGTGCCCTTGGCGATCCCGACCACCGTGATGTCGTCGATCTGGAGTTCCGCCAGCACCTCGACCGCCTGCGCCACCTGGCCCTTGCCGCCGTCGATCAGGAGCACGTCGGGCATCGCCGCATCCTCGCGCTTGAGACGGCTGTAGCGCCGGGCCAGCGCCTCGTGCATCGCCGCGTAGTCGTCGCCGGCACGCGCTTCCTTGATGTTGAACTTGCGATAGTCGGCCTTGCGCGGACCGTTGGCATCGAAGACCACGCAGGAGGCGACGGTCGATTCGCCGCGCAGGTGCGAGATGTCGAAGCACTCGATGCGCTCGACCGGCTGATCGTTGCCGAGCACGCGGGCCAGGGCCGTGACGCGCTCGAGCTGGCCGGCCTCGGTCGACAGGCGCTGGTCGACACCGAGGCGCGCGTTGTCCAACGCCATGCGCACCCACTTGGCGCGCTCGCCGCGCACGCCCGAGCGGATGCCGACGCGCCGGCCGTGGCGCTGACCGAGGGCTTCGGCGAGCCACGCGGCGTCTTCGATCGGCTCGGCCAGGATGATGTCGCGCGGGATGTCGCGGTCGCGATGCTCGGCAAGGTAGAACTGCGGCAGAAAGTCCTCGAGCACCTCTGCGACGGTACTTTCGCCGGTATGGGCAGGATAGAACGCCTTGTTGCCGAGCATGCGGCCGTGGCGCACGAAGAACACCTGTACACAGCCCACGCCGTTGCGTACCGCCGCGGCGACGACGTCGAAGTCTCCGTCCGTACCGGCCACGTTCTGCTCGCTCTGCACGCGTTTGAGACTCGTGATCTGGTCACGGATGCGCGCGGCACGCTCGAACTCGAGCGCCGCCGAGGCCTGCTCCATCTGCGCGACGAGGTAGCTGATGACCTCCTCGTCGCGCCCTTCGAGGAACAGCACGGCGTGACGCACGTCGGCCTGGTACTCGGCCGGCTCGATCAGGCCGACGCACGGCGCCGTGCAGCGCTCGATCTGGTATTGCAGGCAGGGTCGGCTGCGATTGCTGAAGAAGCTGTCCTCGCACTGGCGGATTCGGAACAGCTTCTGCAGCAGGTTGAGCGTCGAGCGTACCGCCCCGGCGTTGGGAAACGGCCCGAAGTAACGTCCCTTGCCGCTGCGCGCGCCGCGGTGGAAGCGCAGGCGCGGAAACGCCTGCTCGAGGTCGGCGTAGATGTAGGGATAGCTCTTGTCGTCGCGCAGCACCACGTTGTAGCGCGGTCGGATGTCCTTGATGAGATTGCTCTCGAGGATCAGTGCTTCGTTCTCGTTCGACGTTACGGTGACTTCGAACCGCGCGACCTGCGCGACCATCGCCGCGACCTTCGGCGTGTGCCCGGACTGGCGCATGAAGTAGCTGCCGACGCGCTTTTTCAGGTTGCGCGCCTTACCGACGTAGACGACCTGGTCGCGGGCGTCGATCATGCGGTAGACGCCGGGCAGCCCGGGCAGTTCGCGGCAGGCTCCGCGCAACGCCTCGAGGCGCGGATCGGCAGTATCGCTCACGCGGCCGCCCCGTCGAGGAGCGTGCGCGCGCGGGCGAACACGGCCTCGAACATGGCCGGGGTGAGACGCCGCGTCTGGGTGTTGTAGCGGCTGCAATGATAGGAATCGAGCAGCGTCACCCCGGCCGCCCCGAGCGCATGCTCGGCACCGTGGGCGAACGCGTGGGCCTTGAGCGGCAGTCCCCAGGCGCGCAACAGCGTCTCGTGGGCGATGCGCCCGAGCGCGACGACGACCGCGCCCGGCGCGAGCAGTGCGAGTTCGGCGGCGAGGTAGTCACGGCATTGCGCGACTTCGCCGGGCTGCGGCTTGTTCTGCGGCGGCAGGCACTTCACGGCGTTGGTGATGCGGCAGTCACGGAGTTCGAGGCCATCGCCGGCATCGCGGGATTCGGACCGGCTGGCGAAGCCGAAGCGATGCAGCGTGGCGTAGAGCAGGATGCCGGCATGATCGCCGGTGAACGGACGCCCGGTCGCGTTGGCCCCGTGCATGCCGGGTGCGAGGCCGACCACCAGCAGGCGCGCGTCGGGCGCGCCGAACGGCGGTACCGGTGCGGCATGGTAAGCCGGGTGTGCCGCGCGCACCTCGTCGAGAAACGCCGCGAGGCGCGCGCAACGCCGGCAGGCAGGATCGAACATGGCGGCGGGGAAAGCACTCTGCATCGTCGCGATCATACGCGGCCCCGGCGCACGGCGGCGACCATCGCGGCAACGAGCGGTTCCAGAACCGGTCTCGAGATTACTCGTGGCCGGTTCTAGTACGCCCCGAGCGTATCGCTGTCGGCGATGCCCTGGTCGCGCGCGATGGTGGCGAGCTGGACATCGTTGTGCGCTTCGAGCTTGCGCAGCAGCAGTCGGCGGTGATGGGCGACGGTCTTCACGCTCAGCGAGAGCTGCGCGGCGATCTCCTCGGGCGAGAGACCGTTGGCGATCTGCTGCAGCACCTGCACTTCGCGCCGCGACAAGGCGTCAATGCCGTTGCGGCGCGCACCGAGCACGCCGCTGACCGCGATGTTGCGCGCGACGTCGGCACTGATGTAGCACTCGCCCGCGTGGACCTTGCGGATCGCGGCGACGAGTTCGGCGGTATCGGCGTTCTTGCTCACGTAGCCGGCGCCGCCGAGGCGCAGGAACTGCCGTGGGAAAGGTCCGCTGACGTACATGGACAATCCGATCACGCGCAACCCCGGGTCGAGCGCGAGCAGGCGCCGGGTCGCTTCCAGCCCGCCGATGCCGGGCATGTTCAGATCCATCAGGATGATGTCGGCAGTGTGCTGGCGGAGCACCTCGCGCGCTTCTTCGCCGCTCGCTGCCTCGGCGACGACCTCGAAGTCGTTGACCGCGTTCAGACGCGCCGAAACGCAACGCCGCACGAGACGCTGGTCGTCGACGAGCAGGATGCGAATCATGCCGCGTCACCGCCCGTGTGACAGCGCATGACGGCATGGAAGGCGGCGGTGAAGTCGCCCGGGCGGCGCGCCATCCAGGCCGCCAGCGCTTCCGGGCTCCACCAGCCGGCGTCCATGATCTCGTGCGGGTCCGGGCGCGGCTCCGCGCTCACCCGGCAGCGATAGACGCGCACGAACTCGTGGCCCGTATCGGCGCTCGCCGGCAGCTCGGCGAGCGCTTCGAGCGCGACGTCGGCAAGACCGAGTTCCTCGACGAGTTCGCGCTGCGCGGCCGCCTCCCAGTCCTCGCCGTGATCGACGTGGCCCGCGGCCGAGGTGTCCCATAGCCCCGGCTGCGAGTCCTTGCTGAGCGCGCGGCGCTGTACGTAGATGTGCCCGGCCGCGTTGAGCACGAGCATGTGTACGGCGCGGTGGCGCAGGCCGCGCGCGTGGATCTCCGCGCGCGTGGCCTGGCCGATGACGCGGTTCGCGGCGTCGACCACGTCGAGCACCTCGGCGCCGGGATCAGGCCGCATTGGCCGTGTGCTGGCCCTTCGCGGCGGCATCCCACAGGGCATCGGCGTCGAAATCGTCGACGTCGATGGCGAGCCGCAGTGCCTTCTCGTACGCACGGAGTTGCGCCGCCTCGGCCTCGTTGACGACGCCGGCGGCGAGCGCCGCCGCCGGGACGTCGCCGCTGTAGGGCGCGATGCGGCCGTCCCGCCGCGCCTCGCGTACGCGGTCCAGCATGCCCTGGCAGGCCAGCGTCAGGCGCACCGCGTGATCGAGCCGCCCGATGACGCCTTCCGGATCGGCATCGCGGTAGATCCCGGCGGCGAGCGTCTCGCGCAGTTCGTCGGACTCCGCGAGGTCGGTCGCGACTTCGCGCGTCAGGGCATCGGATGGCCGCTGCCAGCGCCGTCCGAACGGGAACACCACGCGGCGCAGCACCCAGCACACGCCGCGCTCGGGCAGGTTGTCGAGGATCTCGTCGAGGGCCTGCTGCACGCGGTAGAGGCCTTCGCGCATGGCGTACTCGAGCACCGCCAGCTCGCTGCTGCGCCGCCCGCGGTCTTCGAAAGCCTTGAGCGCGGCGCTCAGCAGGTAGAGTTCGCCGAGGATGTCGGCGAAGCGTCCCGAGAGCATCTCGCGGCGCTTCAGCGCGCCACCAAGCTGGGCCAGCGCGCTGTCGCCGACGAGCGCGAAGGAAGCGCTGGCCCGCTCGAGCTGCGCATACCAGTAGTTGACTTCGCCGACCGAGGGATCGCTGCCGAGCACGCCGCCGGTGAGGTTGCGGAACGCGGCACGCGCGAAATTCGCGAAGATGTGCCCGAGGTGCCCGCGGAACGCCTTGTCGAACCGCCGCAGGGACTCTTCCGGGTTGACCACCGCAACCGCCTCGAGCTCCTTGAGCAGGTAGGGATGGCAGCGCATCGCGCCCTGGCCGAAGACGATCAGCGAGCGGGTGAGGATGTTCGCGCCCTCGACGGTGATCGCGACCGGCGTCGCCATGTAGGCGTTGAACAGGTAGTTCGACGGGCCGTCGCACACCGCGCGGCCGCCGTGCACGTCCATGGCGTCGTTGATCGCCTCGCGCATGCGCTCGGTCGACTGGTACTTGAGCACCGCGGACAGCACGGCAGGCTCTTCGCCGCGGTCGAGCGCGCCGGCGGTGACGTCGCGCGCGGCATCGACGAGGTAGGTGTTGGCGGCAATCCGTGCCATCGCTTCCTGCACGCCTTCGAAGCGGTGCAGCGGCAGGTTGAACTGCTGGCGCACGCGGGCGTAGGCACCGGTCGTCCAGGCCGCCATCTTGAGCGCCGCGGTGCTGGTCGCCGGCAGCGAAATCGAGCGTCCCGCGGCGAGGCAGTTCATCAGCATGCGCCAGCCGTCACCACACCGTTCCTGGCCGCCGACGATCCACTCCATGGGGATGAACACGTCGCGGCCGCTATTGGGACCGTTCTGGAACGCCTGGCGCGCCGGGTAGTGGCGCCGGCCGATCTCGACCCCGGGATGGTCGGTCGGGATCAGCGCCAGCGTGATGCCGAGGTCGGACTCGTCGCCGAGCAGGCCGTCAGGGTCGTAGAGGCGGAAAGCGAGCCCGAGCAGCGTCGCCACCGGTCCGAGCGTGATGTAGCGCTTCTCCCAGGTGACGCGCATGCCGAGCACCGTGCGCCCTTCGAATTCGCCCTCGCAGACGACGCCGAAGTCGGGAATGCTCGCGGCATCCGAGCCGGCGTGGGGGTTGGTCAGGCCGAAACACGGTACTTCCTCGCCGCGCGCGAGGCGCGGCAGGTAGTGGTCCTTCTGCGCCTCGGTGCCGTAGCGCAACAGCAGTTCGGCCGGGCCGAGCGAGTTCGGCACCATGCACGAAATTGCCGCGGTGCCCGAGCGCGAAGCGAGCTTCATCATGATCGCGGAGTGCGCGCGGGCGGAGAACTCGAGACCGCCGTAGCGTTTCGGGATGATGATGCCGAGAAAGCCCTGGTCCTTGATGAAACGCCACAGCTCGGGCGACAGGTCGCCGTCGCGGCCGATCTGCCACTCGTCGGCGCGGCGGCACAGCTCCTCGACCGGGCCGTCCAGGAACGCCTGCTCGGCGTCGCTCAGCGCGGATTTGGGCAGTTCGAGCAGGCGGCGCCAGTCCGGCGCCCCGGAGAACAGCTCGGCGTCCCACCACACGGTACCGGCATCGATCGCATCGCGCTCGGTCTGCGACATCGGCGGCATGACCTTGCGCAGCGAGGTCAGCACCGGCCGCGACAGGAATCGCTGGCGCAAGGCCGCGCTGTTCATCGCCAGCAGCCCGGCCCAGGCGATCCAGGCCAGCAGCATGACGAGCCCGGCGAGCACGCCGTGGGCGACGTCGGTGAGTACCAGCAGGCCGATGCCCGCGGCGGCGGTCGCGATCGACAACGGCGCGCGCAGGTAGGCGAGCACGCCGGCGCCGACGAGCAGAGCGAGAATGATCAACAAAACGTTCATGAATGCACTCCTGTCATGGTCGCCGCCGCGCCGATCACGGGGCGGCGACCGGTCCTCGTATCCGCCGCGGGGCGGGCGTCCCCCTCGCGGTTGCTTCTAGCCTAACAGTCCCAGGAAACGCCATGACGGGCAATCGCGGCCACGCGGCACGCGCGGCCGCCTGCTCCGGGCCGCTACGGCCCGCGGTCCCGGCCTCGCGAGCACCCTCGCTCCCGCATGGCTCACGCGGTCCCATCGCGGACCGTCACGGCGCCGCCGCGGCCCCGGTCGCCGCCCCGGCGGCGCCGGCGACGCGATTGCGGCCCTGTCCCTTGGCACGGTAGAGCGCCGCGTCCGCCTGCGCGAGCAGTGCCTCCCCGGCCTCGAGTCCGTCCGGCGTCACCGAGGCCACGCCGAAGCTTGCCGTGGCATTGTCTTTCACCTGCGAACCTTCGTGCAAAATGCCTGCCGCGTCGAACGCGGCGCGCGCCTGCTCGGCGAGATGACACGCGGCCGCGTAGTCCGTCTCCGGCAGCAGCAGCGCGAATTCCTCGCCGCCGACGCGCGCGGCGAGGTCGCCGCCACGCCGGCAATACGACTCGAGCAGGGCGGCGAACGCACGCAGGCATTCATCACCCTGAGGATGCCCGTACAAGTCGTTGTATTGCTTGAAGTAATCGAGGTCTGCCAGGACCAGCGACAAGGGCGAGCGGGCACGGAATGCGCGCGACACCTCGGCCCTGAGACGCTTGTCGAAATAGCGCCGATTGGCAATCCCGGTCAGCGCATCGGTACTGGAAAGGCGCTCGGCGCGATCGCGCGAGGCGCGCAGCATGCGTTCGGTCTCGAGACGCCGGTCCAGTTCGGCAGTGGCCTTCGCGGCGCGCTCGCCGCGCTCGGCCGCGAGCGCCTCGCTCTCGACGCGGCGGCGGATCTGCGCCGCCAGCGTGCGCCGCGCCTGCACGGCGACGAGGCACTGGTGTGCGTACAACAGCGGCACCGCCGCCGCGACGGCGTAGCCGGCGAGGCTGGCCGCGGCGAGCGCGAGGCCGACGATGGCCACGGCAATCGGCAGGGTTGCGAGCAGGGCCGCGCGTGCATCGATGCCGTAGCTGCCGAACGCGGCGATGGCGATGCCGGCGGCGAGGAGGATCGCGGCGAACGCGGCATCCATCCCCGCCAGCCAGGCAACCAGGAGCGGCGCGATGCCCCACAGCAGGCCGCTCGCGGCGAGCGTCGCGAGCAGCGCGCCGCGCGCGGCACTGCCGCGCCGCCGCATCGCGCGCTGGCCGGCGAGGCGCACGAACGCGAGTACGAGCCACCACAACCACAGTCGCGGGGCGAGCCCGGTGACGCTGTAGAAGCCGCAGCACAATGCACCGACCAGCAGGTCTGGCACGACCCCGCTGGCCGCGTTGCACACGAGCAGTTCGATGCTGGCGCGGCGCAACGGGTCGTCGTCGTCCCGGCCGGCACGGTCGTCGGTCATGTGTCCACCACCCGCGCGGTTCGCTCCGGACGGCCGTGCCGCGCATCGTGCCATGAACGGCGGGCGCAGCCGCCCCGGTCACGCTCCGCAGTTCGAGTCATTTCTAGATTATAGAAATTATTTATTTATAATCAGACACTTATATAATTTTTCTAGAAAAATTCTAGCTTTTGCCGGTGCCCAGCTTGGCGACACACTTGATCTCCACGATCAAGCCAGGCATGGCCAGCGCGGTGACGCCGATACCGGTCCAGGCCGGCACGCGGTTGGTGAAGAAGCGATCCTTGACCTGCATGAACAGCTGCAGGTCGCGCATGTCGACGTGGTAGGTGATCATGTCGACGACATCGTCGAAGCTGGCACCAGCCGCGGCGAGCACCCGGCCGACGTTCTCGAACGCCTGCGTGAACTGCGCCTCGGTTCCACTGACCACTTCGAGGCGCTCGTTGCGCCCGACCTGGCCAGCGATGTAGAGGGTGTCGTCGACGAGCACGCCGGGCGCGTAATGGAAGCGTTCCCGGATGATTTCCATGCCCGGCGGAATGATGTCCTTGCGCGTTGCCATGTCCTGGTCTCCTCTTCGCGTTCGCGGCTGCGATCGGCCGCCGGCCGATGCGTGGTTCCCGGCAACACGTTGCCATGCGGCGCGCGTGGCCGCCACCCCCGCTCGCGTACCCGGTGAATGACGTCCCGACGCGGCGCGCGTCAGGCCTTGCCGTAGCTCGTTTCGATGCTGTCGAGCGGCGATTTCTGGATGCCGTGATTGGGAATGGGGTAGCGCAGGCCGTTCCGGCTCAGGCTGGCGAGCCCCTCGACCAGCTTGGGCAGGTAGCTCGGCGGCAGCGCGATGAGCAGCTCGTCATCCTGCACGCCGCCGAACTTGCGCTCGGCATAGCATGGCAGCGACAGCGACGGTTCGCCCGTCGCGAGCGCGCGGCCCCAGGAATCGGCGCAGGCGCTCTCGCCGACCACCGTGAAGGTGTATTTCTTGTAACCGGTGTACTGCAGGCCATTGATGAGCGTGATCATCTGTCCGGGCGTCGCGTAGACGAGACAGATGTCGGGGTTGTCGATGCGCCCCGCGGTCAGCGGCGAGACGACCAGCGCCTCGTAATCGCCGTGCGAGGCGCAGGTCATCGCCGCCTGGTGCGCGGCGCTGTCTTCGAGCGTGCCGAACCATACGCCGTGCATCTTGTCGCCGGACAGCCACTGCTTGTCGCGCGGCGCGAGTCCGACCACGGTGCCGCACTGCTGGCCCATGAGGTTGTCCATCGTGATGCCGATGGTCCAGCCGATCCAACGGCACTGGCCGACGATCTGGTCGGTGGCGAACTTCTCGGCCGGGTCCGGACGGCGCACGCGCGGTACCGCCTCCATCTCCGCCACGGTGCGAAAACGCTTCATGCCGATCGGCATCGCCTTCAGGCGCAGGTAGCGGTAGAGGCCATCGGTCAGCGCCTCGAAGTCGTAATCGGTTTCGTCGTTCCAGCAATTCGCCGCCGCCATGTGTCGTTCTCCCCGTACGGATGGATGGATGGTTGATGGATGGTGCTGGCCGCCGCCGCGGGCGTTGACGCGGCGCCCGCGCATGGCGCGTCGCAACGACGGTGTCCGCGGCGCCGAACGCTGCTATCTTGCGCGCTCCGGGACGCTCCGCAGCGACGCGCGCACCGCAGGCGGCCGGCACGCGCCAGGCGTCGTCAAGGCGCATCGCCGAGCAGCACGCGAGGTGCGCTCTGGTGCGGGGCCTCCGTCATCTTAGCCGCGTTTACCGGGGAGTACAGCATGGGCACAGTCGACTGCAAGATCGAAGGCGGCATCGCCACCGTCACGTTCACCAACCCGCCGAAAGGCTTCTTCACGTCCGACATGGTGGCGCAGACGCGCGAGATCGTCGCGAATCTCGAGAACGACGAGCAGGTCCGCGTGATCGTCTTCACCGGCGGCCTGCCGGACGTCTTCATCCGCCACTTCTCGGTCGAGGAAATCATCGAGATGACCGCCGCGCTGCGCGCCCGCCGCGCCCGCGGGCAGGCCGACCCGCGCTTCGCACGGACGCCGCTGCGCCTGTTGTGGGAGGAGATCGACAACACGCGCAAACCGACCATCGCCGCCATCAACGGCTACTGCGGGGGCGGCGGCTGCGAACTCGCACTGGCCTGCGACATCCGCCTCGCCGGCCCCGGCGACTACACCATCGGCCAGATGGAGATCCTCGTCGGTATCCTGCCGGGTGCCGGCGGCACCACGCGCCTGGCGCGCCTGGTCGGCACCGGCAAGGCGCTCGAGTGGGTGCTGCGCGGACGCACGTTCTCGCCGCAGGAAGCCGCAGCCGAGGGGCTCGTGCACCATTACATCGACGGCGACGTGCTCGCCGCGGCGCACGAGATGGCCGCCGAGTTCCTCGACAAGCCGGCCGCCGCGCTCGCCGCGATCAAGCAGGTGCTGCGCTCGAGCTGGGGCAAGACCACCGCCGACGGCGTGGACGAGGAAGGCGACCTGTTCGGCAACCTGATCGCGACCGACGAACGCGCGCTCGAGATGATGAAGGACTACGTGGCCGGCGGACACCAGCTGAAGAAATTCTGACCGCTCGAGGAAGGGGACGCGGCGCACGCCGCTCCCCTTCCCTGCCGCCACTCAGCCGCGGTAATGGGGATCGTCGAGCCCGGCGATCGGGACGAAGCCGGGCAAGGCGCGGAAGCGCGCGATCCAGGCCTCGACGTTGGCATAGGGCGTGAGCGCGATGTTGCCCATCGGCGCCAGCGCGATGTAGGGAAACACCGCGATGTCGGCGATGGTCGGCCGGTCCAGGGTCAGCCACTCGCGCCCGTCGAGGTGCGCGTCGAGGATGGCGAGGGACTTCTCGCCGCGGATGCGCGCCTCGGCCAGCACGTCGCCGGGGAAATCGGCCGGCAGGCCGTTGGCCGGGATGCCGAAAGCGACCTTGGCGCGCGCCGTGAACACGCCGTACTGCACCCAGCTCGCGGCGAACGCGAGCCATTCGGTGATGGCCGCCTGCTCGGCGGCGTCGGCAGACCACCAGCCGCCGCCGTGACGGCCGGCGAGGTAGACGAGGATCGCCGCCGAATCGCGCAGCACGAGGTCGCCATCGACCAGCGCCGGCACCTCGCCGCGCGGATTGACGGACAGGAAGGCCTCGCTGTGCTGCTCGTCGGTCATGAGATCGACCACGACCTCGTCACAGCGGATGCCGAGAAACGCGAGCAGCAGCCGCACCTTGTAGCTGTTGCCCGATTCGTCGTAGGTATAGAGCTTCACCGCCGTTGCCTCCCCGGGGATCGCGAATTGTCAGTACGAGCCGTCGCCGCGCGCCGCGCCGGCGGCCGCGCCGTAGCGCGCCGCGAGTTCGCTCGAGCCGCGCGCGAGCAGCCCGACGTCCGAGCCGACCGCGACGAATGTCATGCCGAGTTCGAGGTAGCGCCGGACCAGCGCATCGTCGCCCGCCAGCGCACCGGCCGGCTTGCCGGCGGCGCGGATGCGCGCCACGCCGTCGGCGATGGCGTCCTGCACGGCGGGCGCAGCCGGCTGGCCGCGGTGGCCGAGTGCCGCGGCGAGATCGGCCGGCCCGATGAACACGCCGTCGACACCGTCGACCGCGGCGATGCCGTCAAGCGCTTCGAGGCCCGGCCGCGTCTCGATCTGCACGATGAGACAGACTTCGGCGTCGGCCTGCGCGAGGTAGTCACCGCGCCGCCCGTAGCCCGAGGCGCGCACCAGGCCGGCGCCCACGCCGCGAATGCCGTCGGGTGGGTAGCGGCAGGCGCGCGCCAGGCGCTCGGCCTGGGCCACGCTCTCGACCATCGGCACGAGCAGCGTCTGGAAGCCGAGATCGAGGTATTGCTTGATCAGGTGGACCTCGCCCGTCGGCACGCGCCCGACCGCATGGGTGTCGAACGGCGCGGCGGCGCGCAGCTGGGCGGCGAGCGTAGGGATGTCGTTGGGACCGTGCTCGCCGTCGATCAGCAGCCAGTCGAAGCCGGCGGCGGCGCAGATTTCGGCCGTGATCGGGCTCGCCAGGGCCTGCCACAGGCCGATCTGCTTGCGCCCCGCCGCGAGGGCGGCCTTGAACGTGTTGCGCGGCAGCTCCATGGGCGTCACACGAATCGCATGCTGACGGCACCCGCCGGGCCGTAATCGACATGAATGGTGTCGCCCGCGCCGACGAACACCGGCGCGGTGAACGAACCCGACAGGATGACCTGCCCGGGCTCGAGCGCGACGCCGTGGGCGCCGAGCTTGTTGGCCAGCCAGGCGACGCCGTTGGCGGGATGGTTGAGCACTGCCGCGGCGACACCGGACTCCTCGACCACGGCATTCTTGTAGAGCACCGCGGCCACCCAGCGCAGGTCCAGCTCGTGCGGGCGGAACGCGCGCCCGCCGAGCACCACGCCGGCATCGGCGGCATTGTCGGAGATGGTGTCGAACACGCGCCGCGTGCGCTGCGTGGCGGGATCGATGCGCTGGATGCGGGCGTCGATGATCTCGATGGCGGGGATCACGTGGTCGGTCGCGTTGAGCACGTCGAACAGCGTGCA
>JAUIFX010000279.1 GCA_030429865.1 Gammaproteobacteria bacterium
TGGTGAACGTCGACGGTACGTTGACGCGGATGTTCTTCTTCGACAGCGCCTTGCTCAGTTCGATGTCGATGGTCATCGGCTCGAGCGACATGTAGGCGTAGCTCTGCAGCAGCGGGATGACGAAGGCGCCGCCGCCGTGGATGCAGCGCGCGGCGCGCTGGCCGGCGACCTTGCCGTAGACCACCAGCACCCGGTTCGACGGGCAGCGCTTGTACTGCAGCACCAGGATGGCGAGAAAGAAGCTGAAGATGAGGACGACGGAGACGACCAGCATCAGGGGACCGGGAGAGACATCCATGACGGCTTCCTCGTGGTTGAAACGGCGGGAATCAGGGCGCGGTCCGCGCGCGCCGGGTGGCTGCGCGGGGCATGGCGGACGTGGCCGCCGTGGCCGCCCGGCGTGGCGGCGGGGAAACGCGTGCGCGCGCCATGCCGCGCGAATCAGGCATCGAGCGCAGAAACGACCAGCGTGCCGTCGTCGCGCACCGACTGCACGCGCACGCTGGTGAACTGCGGCAGCTTGCCGTCACTGCTGACGGCATCGAGCACCTTGCGGCGTCCGGACACGTCGACTTCGACCTGGCCGCGCCCGGCGCCCTTGGGCGGCACCGTGAGGTAGACGCGGGCGGTGCGCCCGACCGCCGTGGCGAGGTCGTACTCGACGCTGCGTCCGAGGCGGCGCGCAAACATCATCAGGCCCGAGGCGAGGCTCATCATGGCGAAGCCGAAGCCGGCCGACGCGGCGGCGGACGCCAGGCTGGACATCTGCCAGTCGACGCGGCAGGCCAGCCCCATCCAGCCGGCGCCCATGAAGAAGGCGAGAATGGAGAGCAGCGAAAAGAAGTTGAACGAGGCGTCGGTGGCGACGTCGTGCAGGCCGAGTTCGCCGCCGCCATCGCCGCCGACGAACAGCGCCAGCAGGAGCCTGAGTGCGAAGAACGTGGTTCCGGCGATTGCCATCACCAGGTAGGCGACCACGTCGGTGCCGTACGCCAGCGCGGCGTTGAAGTCGAACAGCAGGTCGAGCAAGGCGGTCCCCCGGCACGCGCCCCCCGGTGGCGCCCGGCCACGTTAGGTCAGTGCCCGCGGGGCGTCAAGAAACGGCGTCGCGCAGTGGCGGTACGAACGGTACCTTGGAGGCCGCGCCGGCGATCTCGCGCACCAGGCGTGGTACGAGGTAGCCGGACAAGCGCGCGCGCAAGGCCGCTTCGAGTGACGCGGCGCGCGCTTCGCCGACGTCGAAGTGGGCACTGCCGGCGACCCGGTCGAGCAGGTGCAGGTAGTAGGGCAGCACGCCGGCCTCGAACAGCGTTTCGGACAGCGCCGCGAGGCTGTCGGCATCGTCGTTGACGCCGGCCAGCAACACCGCCTGGTTGAGCAGCGTGATACCGGCTGCGCGGCAGCGCGCGAGCGCGGCGCGCGTTGCCGCATCGATCTCCTGCGCGTGGTTGACGTGCACCACCAGCACGACCGCCTGCGGCTGGCTCGCGCAGAGCTCGAGCAGCCGCGCGGTGACGCGTTGTGGCAGCACGACCGGCAGGCGGCTGTGCAGGCGAACACGGCGCAGGTGTGGGACCCGCGCGAGTTGCTCGAGCACTTCACCCAGGGTTTCGTCATCGAGCACCAGCGGGTCGCCGCCGCTCAGGATCACCTCGTCGATGGCGGGGTCGGCCGCGATGGCCTCGAGGCCGGCCAGCAGCGCGCCGTGGCCGACATGCTCGCCGTAAGGATATTCGCGGCGGAAACAGTAGCGGCAGTGGATGGCGCAGGCGCCGGTCAGCAGCAGCAGGGCGCGGCCGTCGTACTTCTGCAGCAGGCTCCCGCGCGGCGCGAGGTGCTGTTCGCCGACCGGGTCGGCGCCGAAGCCCGGCACCGCGCGGCCCTCGTCGACGTGCGGCAGGACCTGGCGCAGCAGGGGGTCGTGCGGATCCCGCGGCCGGATGCGTGCCGCCCATTCCCGGGTGACACGGAACGGAAACCGCGCCGCGGCGTCCGCATCGAGGCCGACGGCGGCCGCGTCGAGCCCGAGCGAGCCGAGCAGCGCGAGCGGATCGCGCCAGGCGCGGGCGAGCGCGCGGCGCCAGTCCGGCCTATCCTCGACGGCGGGGCTTCGCGTTATCATTGGCGGCTGCAAATCGTTTCCAGGCACCGCGACACCGACCATGGCTACCTACAGCACCAACCAGTTCAAGCCCGGACTCAAACTCCTGTTCGACGGCGACCCGTATACGATCGTCGAAAACGAGTTCGTCAAACCCGGCAAGGGGCAGGCCTTCAATCGTATCAAAATCCGTAATCTCAAGACCGGCCGGGTCATCGAGAAGACGCTGAAGTCGGGCGATTCGGTCGAGGCTGCCGACGTCGTCGACGTCGAGATGCAGTACGTCTACTCCGACGGCTCGGAATGGTATTTCATGAACCCGCAGACCTTCGAGCAGAT
>JAUIFX010000143.1 GCA_030429865.1 Gammaproteobacteria bacterium
CCGGCGCTCGTCGGCCCCACGCGCAGCATACCGCCGCGATCGATCCAGGCGATTGAACCGCCGCCCGCGCCGATGGTGCGGATATCGATCATCGGCACCTGGATGGGCACGCCGAATTCGAGTTCGAAACTGGTCGTGAAGCTGAGTTCGCCGCCGACGATGGTCGAGCAGTCGGTCGACGTTCCGCCCATGTCGAACGTCACGACGTGATCGTGGCCGAGCTGCGCCGCGACATGGCGTGCCGCCACGGTGCCGCCGGTCGGTCCGGACAGTGTCAGGTGCACCGGCTGCGCGGCAGCCCCGGCCAGCGTCATCTCGCCACCGTTGGATTTCATCACCACCGGCGCCGACGTGATGCCGGCGGCGCGGAAGCGTCCCTGCATGTCGTGCAGGTAGCGATGCACCACGGGCTTGATATAGGCATCGGCGAGCACGGTCGAGGCGCGCTCGTACTCCTTCCACTTCGGCAGCACCTCGGACGAAATCGACACCGGCACGTCGCCGAGCAGCTCGGCGAGCAGCTCGCGCACGCGCCGTTCGTGCGCCGGCTCGAGGTAGGAGAAGAGGAAGTTCACCGCGACGGCCTCGATCCCGCCGGCCGCCGCGATACGCGCGGCCAGCTCGCGCACGGCTTCGTCGTCCAGTGGCTGCAGGATGCGTCCGTCGCTGGCGACGCGCTCGTCGACCTCGAAGCAGTCGCGCCTCAGCACCAGCGGCCGCGGCTTGATCCAGCCGCTGTCGTAATGGTGCGCCCGGTTGCCGCGCTGCAGGAACGGTACGTCGCGAAAGCCCGCCGTGGTGACGTAGGCGATCCGCGCGCCCTTGCGTTCGAGCAGCGCGTTGGTGGCGACGGTGGTTCCGAGCCGCAACGTGCGCACGGCACCCGGATCCCGCAGCGCGCCGAGGCCGGCGAGGATTCCGGCCGTGGGATCGTCCGGCACGGTCAGGTTCTTCCAGGCACTGACCGCGTGGGTTTCGCGGTCGCAGGCGACGAAATCGGTGAACGTGCCGCCGACGTCGACGCCCAGCAGAAAACGGCTCATACAACTCCTCCCCGGGACACCGCGGTGAATCGCGGCCAACCGCATCTAGTCTACCGAGGCGGGCGTGATGTTTCGACGCTCACCCGCCGGGCTGCACAAGCCGGCGCGCTGCGGCTATGCTGGCCGCGTCGCGCGCGGCGGCGACGGGGTACGCCGCGGCCCCGCGAGCCGCCCCGCCGAGAACGGAGGAACCGTGATGAACCAGCCCGAGCGTTCGCCGTCGGCAGCGCACAACCGCTATGCCGCTGGCTGTGCCTGGATCGATGGCGCACTCGTCCCGATCGCCGAAGCACGCATCCCCATTCTCGATACCGGCTTCACGCGTTCCGACTGTACCTACGACGTGGTCGCCGTGTGGAACGGGCGTTTCTTCCGGCTCGAGGACCACCTCGAGCGTTTCGAGCGATCGTGGCGCCGTGCGCGCTTCGAGCCGCCGCTCGATCGCGCCGCCATCCGCGACGTGTTGCACGACTGCGTGCGCGCGAGCGGCCTAACGGACGCCTACGTCGAGATGATCGTCACGCGCGGCGTCCCGGTCGCGGGCGAGCGTGACCCGCGCCGCTTCGCCAATCGCTTCTATGCCTTCGCCATCCCCTACGTGTGGCTGGTGCGCCCGGAACAGCAGGACGCGGGCATCGCCATGGTCATCGCGCGCGACACGGTGCGCATCGATCCGCGCGCGGTGGACCCGACGGTCAAGAACTTCCACTGGGGCGACCTCGTCGCGGGCCTGTTCGAAGCCTACGACCGCGCCGCCCAGAACGTCGTACTGCTCAACGCCGCCGGCGAGGTCACCGAGGGTCCCGGGTTCAACATCTTCGCCGTCTGCGCCGGCACCCTGTGGACACCGGCGACCGGCGTGCTGGAAGGCATCACCCGCCGCACCGTGCTCGAACTCGCCCACCGCGCCGGGATCCCGACGCGCACCGCGATGTTCGGCGCCGAACGCTTGCAAGCGGCGGACGAATTGTTTATCACGAGCACTGCCGGCGGGGTCATGCCGGTCACCCGGCTCGATGACGAACCCGTCGGCGATGGCCGCCCCGGCCCCCTCACGCGCACCTTGCGGCAGGCCTACTGGGATGCCCACGGCGACCCGCAATGGAGCAGCCCGGTTACGTGAGCCGCTGCCCCGCCCTTCCTTCGTTCCCGGAACCCGCCCCACCATGATTGAAAATCTCCGTATCGAGCCGGTCGCCGAAACGCGACCGGTGGTCCTGCCCGACAGCCTCGGCTTCGGACGCGTGTTCACCGACCGCATGTTCACCCAGCGCTACGAGGCCGGACGCGGCTGGCACGACGCCACCATCGGACCCTACCGCCCAATCACCCTGGACCCGGCAACGACGGTCTACCACAACGGGCAGATGATCTTCGACGGCACCAAGGCCTACCGTCGCGACGACGGCAACATCAACCTGTTCCGAACCGCCCTGAACGCCGAGCGCTTCAACGAGTCGGCGACGCGCATGGGCATGCCGGCGGTCGACGTCGAAGCCCACGTCGCCGCGATCACCGAGCTGGTCAGGCTCGAGCACCGCTGGGTGCCGGATCGCCCGGGGACGGCCCTCTACATCCGCCCGGTCATGATCGCGACCGAGAAGACGCTCGAGGTCCGCGCCAGCCGCGAATACCTGCACTACGTCATCCTCTCGCCGGTCGCACCGTATTTCGCCGACGGCTTCGCCCCGGTCTCGGTCTACGTCTCCGACGACTACGTGCGCGCGGTGCGCGGCGGCACCGGCGAAGCCAAGACGCCCGGCAACTACGCCGGCTCGGTCGCGGCCACCGAGGTCGCGCTCGCCAAGGGTTACCAGCAGGTGTTGTGGCTCGACGGCGTCGAGCGGCGTTACATCGACGAGGTCGGCGCGATGAACATCGCCTTCGTAATCGACGGGCGCGAGATCGTCACGCCCACGCTGACCGGCGCGATCCTCAAGGGCATCACGCGCCGCTCCCTGCTCGAACTCGCCCCCGATCTCGGCTACCCGGTCGAGGAACGCCGTATCACCATCGACGAGGTGCTCGAAGGCCTGGCTACAGGGCGCATCAGCGAAATCTTCGGCATGGGCACCGGCGCGGTGATCGCCCCGGTCGGACGCCTGCACTACCGCGGCGACGACATCCGCGTGCGCGACGGTCAGCCCGGCCCGGTCGCGACGCGCCTGTACGAAGAGCTGACCGGCCTGCAGTACGGGCGACGTCCCGATCCTTACGGCTGGACCACCACCATCGACGTGACTGCCGCCGGATTCGCCAGCGGCGCCGGCGCCTGAGCCGGACAGCGCAGAAAAAGGACGATAGCCATGAGCACTGTCAAATTGATCGAGTACGAGGACGCCAGTCCCGCCGTACGCGCCGTCTACGACGACATCCGCACCACGCGCAAGACCGACGACATCAATAATTTCTGGAAAGCGCTCGCGCACAGCCCGGCGCAGCTCGAGCGTACATGGCAGCAGATCAAGGCCGTCATGGCCCCCGGCGCGCTCGACCCGCTGACCAAGGAGCTGCTCTACATCGCCGTCTCCGTGGCCAACGGCTGCGAGTACTGCATCCATTCGCATACCGCCGCGGCGCGCAGCAAGGGCATGACCGACGAGCAGTACGCCGAGCTGCTCGCGGTCGTCGGCATGGCCCACCAGACCAATGGGCTGGTCACCGCCCTCCAGGTCGAGGTCGACGACATGTTCAAGGTCCGATGAACCGGCCGGTGCCGCCGGGCGGGCACGGCAGCGGACGCAGCCGGTCGTGAGCGGCGGCCTGCTCGGCGAGCTGCTCGACATCTACACCCGCGACGACGCGCTGTACGCACGTGCGCGGCGCTGGCGCTTCGATGCCGTGGTCCAGCACGGGCCGACCGACGCTTTCGGCAACCTGGTCATTTCCATCGTCCTCGCGGCGATCTTCGCCGGTGACGCCGATCGCAGCGCCCTCGTGGCCTGGCTCGTCGTCATCAATGCCCTGTCGCTCCTGCGCCTGGTGATCTACTTCGCGCACGCCCGCGCCTCGCCGACCGCCCGCGCGCGCATGCAGACACTGTTCTCGCTGAGTCTCGTCGCACATGCCTCGATGTGGGCGGCAGCGTTCTTCCTCTTCGCGCCCGCCGACGCCATCACCAACCGCAGCGCAGTGCTGATCTGGCTGGCCGGCTGCGCGGCCTGGGTGGTCTCGGCCTATACCCTGCTGCTCGAAGCCGTTCTCGGCTTCCTCGCCGTGCAGCTCGTTCCGCTCGCCGTGGCACTGATGCTGTCGGGCGATCGCTTCTGGCAGCTCGTCGCCATCGCGATCGCCATTTTCCTGCCGACCATGGCAATGGTCGCGGTGCGCAACAACGCACTGCTGATGCGCGGCACCATCACCGCGTTCGAGAAAGAACAGCTGGCCGAGGCCCTGGAACGCGAGAAGAGCGCGGTGGAAACCCTCAATGCCAACCTCGAGGCGGATCTCGAGCGCCGCGAGCAGATCGAGGCGGAGCTGCGCGAGGCGATGGCGCGCGCCGAACGCCTCACCAACACGCTCGAACGGCTCTCCTCGCTCGACGGCCTGACCGGCATCGCCAACCGGCGCCGTTTCGACCAGACGCTTGCGCGCGAATGGAGCCGCGCCCAGCGCAGTCGTCAGCCGCTGGCCCTGATCCTGTGCGATCTCGATTACTTCAAGCAGTACAACGACCATTACGGGCACCAGGCCGGTGACGCCTGCCTGCGCCAGCTCGCACAGCTGTTGGAGCGCTCACTGCGCCGCGGCGGCGACCTCGCCGCGCGCTACGGTGGCGAGGAATTCGCGATCCTGCTGCCGGACACCGACGTCGACCAGGCCACTGCCGTGGCCGAGAACATTCGCGAGGCCCTGCAGCAGCTCGGCCTGCCGCACGAGAGTTCGCTGGTGGCCCAGGTGCTGACCGCGAGCTTCGGCGTTGCCGCGCTCGTCCCCGGCAACGGCAACACGCCTGAACTGCTCATCGAACACGCCGACAAGGCGCTCTATGCGGCCAAGGCCGCCGGGCGCGACCGCATTCAGCAGGCCGGGACGGCGCACGGCGGTCCACGGCGTCCCGACAGCCTGCTGCACTGAGGTCGCGTCACCGCGCGCTGCGGCGGCCGGTGCTGCCGAACGGGCGCGCCGAACGGCTATAGTGTGCGCGCGCCGGCGACGCGGCGCTTGCAAACCAGCATCTACATCTGCGGAGGATACACATGGCTGGCAGTTCCCCCACCGACGGTTTCGTGATGAATCAGACCATGCTGCGCGTGCGCGATCCCAAGGTCTCGGTCGACTTCTACTCGAACGTGCTCGGCATGACCTTGCTCGACCGCTTCGACTTCGAAGCGATGCAGTTTTCCTTGTATTTCATGGGATACCTGGGCGCCGGCGAGACTATCCCCAGCGACGCCGGCGAGCGCGCGCAATGGGTCTTCGGCCGCCCGGCCCTGATCGAACTGACGCACAACTGGGGCACCGAGTCGGATGCCGACTTCGCCGGCTACCACGACGGCAATGCCCAGCCGCAGGGCTTCGGCCACATCGGCGTCTCGGTGCCGGACGTCTACGCGGCCTGCGAACGCTTCGAGCAACTCGGCATCGAGTTCGTCAAGCGTCCGGACGACGGCAAGATGAAAGGGCTGGCCTTCATCAAGGACCCGGACGGCTACTGGATCGAGATCCTGAGTCCGCAGGGCCTGCGCGCCATCGTCACCTGACGCCACGCCGCAGCGCGGCGCCGGCCGCGCCGGCGCCGCTCACGCGGGACGTCCGCGGCCGGGCGTCCCCTGCCGGACTTCCGTGCCGGGCTTCCCTGCCGGCGTGGGACTCAGGGCCCGTAGTAGTACTGGTAACCCCGGTATTCCGGGACCAGTTCTTCGTAGCGCGAGTGCAGGAACTGCACCAGGTCGATGAGCTGGGCTACCGTCATGCGGCTGTTGAAGTCGGGCATCGCGGTCTCGCCGCGCTCGCTCTCCTCCTTGTTGAGCAGGCGCTTGTACTCGTCGGAGATGACGTGCTTGGGATGCACCACGGAGGTCAGCAGTTCACCGTAGTCCTTGATCTTCGCGCGCTTGCCGCCGAGTTCGATCTCGAGCGAGGAGACCCCGTCGTAGGCAGGCAGGTCGAGGCCGGCAACGACGTGGCACTGGCGGCAGCCGAGATCGAGAAACACCTGCTTGCCGCGCTCGACGTCGCCATCCGGCAGCACGAAACCATCGGCAGTGAGCGCCGAGTCCTGCTTGCCGCAGGCACTCAGCAGGGCGGTCAGGGCCAGGGCGCCCACGCCACGCGCGAGACGCCGGGCCAGGTTGGAATCGGTAGCTGTCGTCATGGACCTCTCCTCGATGATGATTTGCCGGACGATGATGGCACGCGATGATGCGATGTCGGGCCAAGTGTAATGGAAACCGCCTGCCGTTGATCTCCGATACTGCCACAGGATGACCGGGATCAATCGCTGCCGGCCGGCTCAGGCATTCTTGATCGTGAGGCCGCCGTCGACCGCGAGATGGGTGCCGGTAATGTACTGAGACGCGGGCAGGACGAAGTTCAGCGTGCCGTGGGCAACCTCCTCCGGCTCCGCGTAGCGCTTGAGCGCGACGCGCCGGCGTGCGAATTCTGCCTTGGCCTCCTCCGGGATGGCATCGGTCATGCCGGTCCGGATCGGCCCCGGGCAGATGCAATTGACCGTGATGCCGCGTGCGGCGAGCTCGACGGCGAGCGAGCGCGTCAGGCCGATGACGCCGGTCTTGGCCGCGGTGTAGGGGCTGATGCCCTTGGTCGCCCCGAGTCCCTCGGTCGAGGCGATGTTGACGATGCGTCCGCCGCCGCTCGCCTCGAGATGCGGCAGGCAGGCACGGATCAACATCGCCTGGGCGGTCAACAGCACGTCGAGCGTGCGTGCCCAGGCCGCCGCGTAATCGGGCGCGTCGAGTGGCCGTTCGATGGCGATGCCGGCGTTGTTGACGAGGATGTCGAGACCACCGAAACGGCCGACGATCTCCGCGACCACGCCCTGGCGCTGCGCTTCGTCGCTGACATCGAGAACCCAGCCAGCGGCGCTGCCGCCCGCGCCTTCGATTTCGGCGACGACGGTATCGACCCGGGCCTGGTCGAGATCGGTCACCGCGACGTGCGCGCCTTCGTCGGCGAACAGGTGGGCCGTCGCCCGCCCCATGCCGCTGGCCGCCCCGGTGACCAGGGCAACCTTGCCGGCGATGCTGCGGCTGAGCTTGCTCAATCGAGCCATGTTTCACTCTCCTCAATCGGGATGATCATTCAGGATGTCGTCGCGTCCGCGTGACACCGCGCAACGGCGATGTCGCGCAGGCGCGCCTTCTGGATCTTGGTACCGTTCGCGCTCGCCGTGGTCGGAAACGCGTCGATGGCGAATACGCGGGCGGGCACCTTGTAGCCCGCCAGGCGTTCGCGGCACCAGGCGAGGACCGCCTCCTCGTCGGGTTCGGATGCTGCCGTGACGAACGCGATCGGGCGCAGGCGTCCGTCGTGCTCGATCGCCACCACCTGGCTCGCGTCGACACCGGGATGGGCATCGATGACGGCTTCGATCTCGAGCGGGCTGACGAGAAAGCCGCCGAGCCGCAGCACGTCGCCCAGGCGCGCCACGTAGCAGAACCGGCCGTCGCCTTCGAGGTAGGCGAGGTCGCCGGTGCGCAGGAAGCCATCCCCGGTCATGGCCGCCGCGGTGGCGCCGGGATCGTCGAAATACTCGGCGAACAGGCTCGGCCCGCTGACCTCCAGTTCTCCCGCCTGGCCGGGCCCGAGCAGCTCGCCGCTGGCCGGGTCACGCACGCGCACCGCGGCCGCCGCCGAGAGGGGGCGGCCGCCACCCTTGCGGCGCTCCTCCAGCGGCAGCTCCGGCGGCTGCATCGCGTACAAGGCATGGCACTCGCTCATGCCATACAGGCCGCAGAGCACCACGCCGCGCGCCTGTGCGCGCTCGACGATGTCGTCCAGCGCCGGGTTGAAGCCGGCAAAACCGAACAGCTTCAGCGAAGGAAAAGGCCGCGGCTCGTCGACGCACTCGAGCATCCCCGCGATCATGTCGTCGACACCGTGCATGTGGGTGATTGCGCGCTCGCGCACGAGCCGGCTCGCGGCAACCGCATCGAACACCGGGAGCAGGTCCATCGGCGCGCGCGCGGCGAGTGCCGAGAGTGCCTGGGTGAAACCGAACACGCCGCACATCGGCAAGGCCTGGAGGATGCGCGTATCTTCAGCTTCCAGCGCGAGCGCCCTGACGACGTCGTGTGCATGCGCGGCGACCGTGCGCTGTACGTGGCAGACGAACTTCGGCGCGCGCGTCGTGCCCGAGGTGGTGAAGATGACGCAGCGATCCTCTGCCCTGCCCCGCGTGTCGCGCAGCGGCCCGTGCGCCAGGAGCGCCGTCCACGGCGTCACCGCGACGCCGGCCAGGTGCGATGGAGCCGTGCCCCCTTCGCCATAGGCAACGACGTGTTCGACGGCGGCCAGCGCGGGACGCTCGATCGCCTGCAGGATGCCGGCGAAGTCGATGCCGTTGAAGTCGGGCCACACGATCAGCACGCGGGCGCCCGAGCGGCCCACGATGTCGGCCACCTCGGCGGCGCGGAAGCGCGTGTTGACCGACACCGCGATGGCACCGAGCCGTGCGCAGGCAAAGAATGCGACCAGCCAGGCAGGCACGTTCGGCAGCCACAGCGCGACACGCTCGCCGCGCGTCACGCCCAGCGCCGCGAGCCCCGCCGCGACGCGCGCGCTCGCATCGCCGAGTTCGGCAAAGCTCATGTCGCGTTCGCGGTAGCGCAACGCCACGCGGTGGCCCGGGGCGTCGTCGAGGATCTCGAGCAGTGTGGTCATCGTGCCGGCCTCCCCGCCGGCCCCGTGCCTGCGCACGCTTTATCCGGCGCCGCGCCGGCGGCGCCATACGAGCAGCCGGTTGTTGGCCGGCAGCGCCGCATCTTCGCACAGATCCAGGCCGTGCCGAACGGCGAGCGCGTCGAGCGCCTCGAAATCGCGGATCGCGAATGCCGGGTCGCGCGCGGCGAGCCAGGCGTCGAGCCGGCGATTGCCCTCGCTCACGTAACGTCCGCCGTAATTGAACGGCCCGTAGAGCAGCAGCGGCGCCCCGGGCGGCAAGCGGGCGCCGGCTTCGGCGAAGAAGGCGACGACCGCTTCCCACGCCGTGTAGTGCACGAGGTTGGACGCGTAAACCGCGTCGAAGCCGCTTACCGGCCACGGCCGCACCCGCACGTCGATTTCGACCGGCGGCAACAGGTTGGCCAGCGCCGCCTCCGCCGCCCAGGCCCGAATGCCGGGCAGGTTCGCTGCCAGGTCGCTCGGCTGCCAGGCCAGGTGCGGCAAGGCCGCGGCAATGTGCACGGCGTGCTGACCCGTGCCCGCACCGATTTCGAGCACACGGTCCACGCCTTCCAGCCAGCCGCGCGCAGCCGCGAGAATCGCGTGCTTGTTGTTCTCGGCAGCGGGAATGAAGGGTTTGTCCATCGGTGCGCTCTGATCGGCTCGCGTAGGCCGCGCCCGCCGCGGGCGAGGCGCGACTATGGTATCGTCGCGCGCCCTGCCCAGCGCCATCGCTTTGCCTATGCCAGCCGCACCGCAGACCCCGACCGGGCGCTCGCGCCACCTCGGCGCGCTGCGCGGGCTCGCGCCGTTCCTCGCCCCCTACCGCGCCACGATCGCCGCCGCCCTGCTCGCCCTGCTCGCGGCGGGGGCGACCACGCTGGGCATGCCGGTCGCCGTTCGTCACGTCATCGATGCCGGCTTCGGCGCGAGCGCGACGCAGGGTTTCGAGCAGCAATTCATGGTCCTGTTCGCACTCGCGATCGGCGTCGCGCTGTTCTCTTCGCTGCGCTTCTACCTGGTGTCGTGGATTGGCGAGCGGGTCGTCGCCGATCTGCGCAGCGCCGTGTTCCGCCACGTGCTCGGACTCTCACCAAGCTTCTTCGAGGTGACCCGCTCGGGCGAGCTGCTCTCCCGCCTGACGACCGATACCACGCTGATCCAGAGCGTGGTCGGTTCGAGCGTCTCGATCGCGCTGCGCAGCGCCCTGACCCTGGTCGGGGCGCTGGTCATGCTGGCCGTGACCAGCCCCAAGCTGACCGGGCTCATCGTGCTCGGTGTACCGCTGGTGATCGCGCCCATCGTGCTGTTCGGCCGGCGCGTGCGGCGCCTCTCGCGAACCAGCCAGGACCGCGTCGCCGACACCTCCGCGCTGGCCGGCGAAGTGCTGAACGCGATGCCGCTGGTGCAGGCATTCACGTTGGAAGAGCGCCAGGGCGAGCGTTTCGCCAGTGCCGTCGAGGATGCGTTTCGCAGCGCGCGGCGGCGCATCCGCGCGCGGGCCGCGCTCACCGCCTGGGCCATCGTGACGATCTTCGGCGGCCTCATCGGCGTGCTCTGGCTCGGCACCGCGGACGTCGCCGCGGGCCGCATGAGCGGCGGCGAACTCGGCCAGTTCCTGCTCTATGCCGTGTTCGTCGGCGGTTCCACCGCCGGCCTGTCGGAGATCTGGGGCGCACTGCAGCAGGCCGCCGGTGCCACCGAACGCCTCACCGAGCTGCTCGCGGCACGGCCCGACCGCGCGCCGCCGCCGCGGCCGCGCGCGTTGCCCGCGCGCCCGGCCGGACACCTGCGCTTCGAGCGCGTCGGTTTTCATTACCCGAGCCGTCCCGGGACGGCGGCACTGAGCGAGTTCGACCTCGACATCCGCGGCGGCGAGACGGTCGCCCTGGTCGGCCCCTCGGGAGCCGGCAAGAGCACGGTGCTGCAGCTCGCGCTCGATTTCTACCAGCCACAGCAGGGCCGTATCCTGTTCGACGGAATCGATATCGCCGAGGTCTTGCCGCAGGATGTGCGCCGGCACATCGCCATCGTGCCCCAGGAAACCGTCCTGTTCGCCGACAGCGTCGCCGAGAACATCCGCTACGGGCGCCCCGGCGCGAGCGATGCCGAGGTACGCGCGGCGGCCCGGGCGGCAGCCGCGGACAGCTTCATCGAAGCCCTGCCGGACGGCTACGCGACCGTGCTCGGCGAGCGGGGCATGCGCCTCTCGGGGGGGCAGCGTCAACGCCTGGCGATCGCCCGCGCGATGCTCAAGGAGCCGGCCATCCTGTTGCTCGACGAGGCGACCAGTGCCCTCGATGCCGAGAGCGAACGACTGGTCGAACAGGCGCTCGCCGGTCTGATGCGCGATCGCACGACGCTCATCATCGCGCATCGCCTGGCCACCGTACGCCGCGCCGATCGCATCGTCGTACTCGACCAGGGCCGCATCGTCGCCAGCGGCAGCCATGACGATCTGCTCGCCGCCGGCGGCCTGTACGCGCGGCTCGCGGCGCTGCAATTCCGCAGCGAAACGGTCGCCCCAGCGTGAACCGCGGGCATGCCCCGCGCGCCGGGCGCGCTACACTCTGCTCTCGCCCGCCCGGGGTGCACGAGGGGAGTGACCAACGATGCGATTCCACCACATGGCGATCTTCGTCTCCGATCTGAACGCCGCGATCCGCCTGTGGCGCGACGTCATGGACTTCAAGCTCATCGTCGAGAAGACCATACCGGACGGCCCTGCGCCGGCACCCGATGTCTACATGTACCCGGCGTTGCTCGACGACATTTTCAAGGTCAAGGGTGCGCGCTCGAAAATGGCGCTGCTCGCCTCGGCCGAGGGCGCCCTGATCGAGTTGCAGGAGTGCGAAGTGCCGGCGATCGAGAAGACACCGCCAGAGAAGCTGCGCTACGGCCACACCGGTTTCCACGAACTCGGCCTGGTCGTCGACGACATCGACGCCTTCTTCGAGAAGGTGCGCGCCGCCGGATACGAGACGCAGACCGAGTACGTGTGGACCTGCGCCGACATCGGCCGCTCGTTCCTCTTCTACGACGACGACGGCAACATGATCCAGATCTGGGAACATGCCGGCGAGGCGCGGTGGCAATGAACTCGCGCCGCGGCAGCGTTGCCGGTTAGTGCAGGCCTGAAGATGCACATCTGGGTCGACGCCGACGCCTGCCCCGCCGTGGTCCGCGAGATCCTGTTTCGCGCCGCCGAACGGACCGGCACGCCGCTGACCCTGGTCGCCAACCAGGCCGTGCGGGTGCCACCCTCGCGCCTCATCCGCACCGTGCGCGTGGCGTCCGGCTTCGATGCCGCCGACGACACCATCGTCGCCCGGCTACAGGCTGGCGACCTCGTCATCACCGCCGACATCCCGCTCGCCGCCGAAGCGCTGGAACGTGGTGCCCATGCGCTCAACCCGCGCGGCGAGGTCTACTCGCCGGACACGATTCGCGCCAAGCGTGCCATGCGCGACTTCATGGACACCATGCGCGGCAGCGGTCTGCACAGCGGCGGCCCGTCGAGCTACGGACAGGCCGAACGCAAGGCGTTCGCCGACAGCCTCGATCGCCTGCTCACGCGCCACGCCTGAGCAGGCCGTCACAGCAGCGGCGGCAGCGGACAGTCGAGCGAGAGGGCCACGGCCTCGAGCAGTTCCGCCTCGGCCGCGGTGACGGTGCCGTCGTGGATGACGCAATCCGCCGCGGCGAGAACGACGTTGCGCTTGAGCAGCGGCGTGAGGGCGGCCAGCTCCGCCAGCGCCTGTTCCAGCCTCTCCAGGCGGCATGCGCCGCGCGCCACCGGCGCCGCCTCGCCTGGAAGCGAGAACGGCATCCAGGCCGCCGTGAAGGCGGCCTCGGCATCACCGGCCCCGGCATGCCCCGCATACGCCAGCACGCTCAGCAGCAGGCGCAGCGCCTCCGCCACGGGTGCGTACGCGTAGTGGCGCACGCGGGGCGCGCGCGCGGCGTCGGCACCGAGATGATCGTCGAGAATGCGCAACATGGCGAACTCGAACACCGAGAAGCGGCCGTCGGCTGCGGCGACCGCGCGCAGGCTTGCCATGAGACGGTCCCGCGCCGGCGTGTCGAGCATCTTCAGGGCAGGCAGGGCCAGTTCGACCAGCGGCAGCCGCTGGCGCGCCGGCAGGGTCGCCAGCGGCGCGGCCAGTGCGGCGAGGCGGCCCGCGTCGATCGTGCCGCCGGCCAACGCGGCCTGCTGCGCGGCGCGCCGCGCGACCGCCGACGAACGGGCGAGGAACAGCCCGACGACGAGG
>JAUIFX010000144.1 GCA_030429865.1 Gammaproteobacteria bacterium
CCTTGGGTATCAAGCCCTCTCATCGTCTGCAAAGTATCAAACCCTCTGTCGTTTCGAGCCTGCGCGAACGCGCCGCGGCGCTGGCCGCAAGCGGCCGCGACGTCATCGACCTCAGCCGCGTCGCGCGTACGCCGGCCATCGCGCCCGATGGTGACCGGCACACCGGCAAGCCACCCGGTCACCCATCGACCCCGGACCCCGACACGGCCGACGCAGCAAGCCTGCGTGGCCTGCTCAGCACTCAGTTCGAGCGCGACAACGACCTCAGGTTCCCACCGGCACAGATCCTGTTCGCGCACGGCACCCGGCCGCTGGTGCATGCGCTGCTGCAGGCGCTGCTGAACGACGACGACGAGGTGGTCGTGCCTGCGCCGTACTGGCATGCCTGCCCGGACCTCGTGCGGCTCGCCGGCGGGGAACCGGTGATCGTGCGCACCGCGGCCCGCCGCGGCTACCGCATGACGCCCGAGCAACTGCACGGCGCGCTCGGCCCGCGCTCGCGGCTGCTGGTCCTGGCGAGTCCGGCCGGACCGAGCGGCGCGGTCTACCCGCGCGGCGAACTCGAAGCGCTGGCCGCGGTGCTCGGCGAACACCCGGAGGTGGTCGTGCTGAGCGACGACGTGCACGCGCGCGACGCCTGGACCGCGCCGCCTCACGTCAACGTGCTCAAGGCGGCGCCGCGCCTGCACGCGCGCACCGTCGTCATCAATGTCATCGGCAACCTCGGCTTTGCCGCCGGGCCCGCCTCACTCGTCGCGGCGATGGAACGCCACCTCGCACTCGGCACCACGGCGCCCGCTGCATGCACGCTCCTCGACGCGCTGACGTCGCTACGCACCGACAACGGCGCGCACGACGCCTGGCGCGCCAGCCTGCGCCGGCGTCACGACCTGCTGTTCGGCAGCCTCGCCGGCCTGAGCGGTACCACAGTCGTGCCGGCCACGGGCGGCTGTCATCTCCTCGCCGACGTGCGCGAACGCATCGCGAGCCGCACAGACATCGACGACGACATCGAACTGGCCACCGCCCTGCTCGACACCGCCGGCATCCTGACCATCCCGAACAGCGCATGCGGCGCGCCCGGACATCTCGGCTTTTGCTGCGCCGTGCCGCAAGCATCGCTGGAAGACGCGGCACGGCGCCTGTCAGCCGCCCTCGGCTGAGCCACGCACACGGAATTGACCCTTCCGCGAGCCGTCAGTACCATACGCGCCTTCCGACGATTCCCCGGTAGCTCAGTCGGTAGAGCGGGTGACTGTTAATCACTAGGTCGGCGGTTCGAGCCCGTCCCGGGGAGCCAATCAAATCCGATAGTTAGGCCGCTCTCAGGCCCACCCCTCCCTCACTATGCACGCCCCGGGTAACCACGGGGTAACCAGCCGCACAAAAAAAGCCCCGCACGGGGCGGGGCATTGGTGAACGTCGGGCGTCGCGGCTGCGCTCTCGTCATCCTTCAATCCACGGACTGCACTCGCGGTCGGCACGCGTCGAGCACCTCGATGAACTTGTGCAGCTCCTCCGCGAGATCGACGATGGCGTCGCCTACAGGCGATGCGTCGATCTTCTTCCCGGGCTCAGCAAGCATGGCCCCGTAGCCGAGAAGCCGCATGTGCAGCGCGCCCAGCGAATCAATGCAGTCGGACAGGTCAATCGCCTCGCCGTGCGGGTCACAGCGCCACCAAGCCGGCAGGTATCCGGCATCCCTGGCGGCGCGGAAGCGTGCGAGAGCGTCGGCGCGCGATCCGTTGATGGTGCTGTCAGTCATTGGACTGCCCTCCCTTCCGCGTCTGCTTGCGTAAGCTGTTCGGCAGCAGCCTCTGCCGCCTCGAGGTGGCGCACAATCTCGAAAGCAGCCGCGGTTACGGTGCCTTCGAGCAAGTTGACGTCGCGTTGCGGCGCGGCGCATGCGAGTAGATCGGCGAGCGCCTTGGCGGCGCGGATGGATTCGTCGAGTCTGTCCTGAGCGGACACTTCGGAATTGCTCATGGCGTGTTGCCTCCACGGTAGGGCGGAGACTGCACGCACAGATCGCAGATCGATAGAATGCGGGTAGCCATTCGAGCAGCCTCTCACCAGGTTGCCAGGGTGGTTAGGCCCGGCTTGGCGTTGGCGCGCCTTGCCGGGCTGCTTTGACTCTACGCTGCGCCCACATCCGGCGCAACACCGGCGCCGGTCATGTTCATGGGCTCGAGATATCGCTCGCCGCCCTCGACGGGTGCCATGTTCTCCTTCTCGCGGATCTCGTTGACCGACATCCAACCCCACTCGCGCGCCATGCGGTAGGCCTCGAAGCGGTCCTTCGTGCTGCCGCGGAGCAGGCCCTCAGCGTTGTGCTCGATGGTGATCGAGCGACGGGCGTCGCTTGACAGCAGCTGCGCCGCCATCGCGCGCTCGATTCGAACGAACCACGGGCGCAGGCAATGCATGACCAGCCAGCGGCCTTGCTCGGTGATGTTCGAGTAGGTGGCATCGGCGAGGATGCCGATGAACGGCGGCGGCACGCGGAAGATTCGCGCGATGTCCTCCATCGTCAGCCGGCGGGACTCGATGAACTCGGCGTCCCGGTGGTTCATGCTGAACGGCTGGAACTCGAGACCGCCGGAAAGGATGAGCATCTTGTGCGAGTTCTCCGCGCCGCCGTGCAGCGCGTCGAGCCGCTGGCGCACCTGCTCGTACTTGTCTTGATCCATCGAGCCTGCCGTCTTGAGCAGGCCGCTGAAGCGCGCCCCGTTGCGGTAGAAGGCGCCCTCGTGCTGTTGCTGGGCGCGGGCGACGCCGAGCGTCTCGCGGGCAATCGTAATCGGCGACAGGCCCGTGTAGCCGTCTGCCGTGCGATAGCGCAGGTGGAACACCTCGTCCTGCGTGTAGCGTTCGGTGCCAGTCTCGCGGCTCACTACGTAGCGCACGCGGCCGTTGACCAGCTTCTCGGGGTAGACGGTACCGGGCAGCAGCGGATGCAGCGCCGTAATCACGCCGCGGCCGTCGATCTCCTTCAGCGCGTAGCCGTTGCCGGTCAGTAGGCAGGACGCGAGCAGCCACTCGCGGAACTCCATGCCGGTCTGCACCGCGTTCGCCTGCTCGTTCAGCACGCGATACAGCGGGTGCAGACGATCCACCTCCCTGCCGCCGCCATCGGCCCGCCGGTAAACGGCAAGCGGCAGAGAGGCGATCGACTCTGCGATCAGTTGCACGCACGCATGCACGGCCGGGATGCCCGAGGCACTGTCCGGCGACACGTACGCGCCGCTGCCCGTGGCCCGCATGCCGAACATCTCGGCGAGGTACGGGTCGTTGCTCGTGCCGCCCTTGTGCGAGCGCGTGAACAGGGAGCGGATCGCGTTCAGCATGTCGCCAGGTACCTCGAGAGCCGGGACCGCCGCGGGAATCCGCGCCCGGGCATGTGACGGCGCGCGACGGTCGTGTCGAGATAGGCGGGATCGGCCGTGACGGTGATCTCGTGCAGGTTCACGTCGCGCAGCTCGCGGTGGTACTTGCCGCCGCGCTCGTCCCATGTGTCGCCGCCCTTCGGCACGGTGAACGCGAACGATGCGCCGGCCACGTCCTTACGGTCGACCAGGATGCGCAGATCGCGACCGATCTGCGTGTCGGGTAGCTCGACCTCGAAATGCAGGCCGCGCGTGTCCTCGGCTAGGCGCAGCGTGCCGGCGCCGACGCGGCCCAGGACGCTGCGCCGGTCGTGGTCGTAGAGCGCGAGCACGTTGGCGGCATCGCGCAGCGTGCGCGTGAACGCACCAGGTCGTACCGTTTCGATGAAGCCGCCCAGGTCGCGCGACGGTGAATCGAACACCGCCGCGTAACCTTCGAGCTTGCCGCCGGGCGCTGCGCGGAGCTCGGCGGCTGAGCGGATCTCGAACATGCTTAGCTGACCGTCCACACGTACGGCGTGAGCAGTGCATCCTTGACGCCCGAGAAGCTCTCGGGGTGTCGGACCGCGATGTCGACGTCCTGCAGCGCGTTGATCTTCACGCCGCCCTTCGAGTACACGTCGGAATGGTACGGGTTGACCAGGATGTCGACGGCCGACCAGTAGCCGATCAGCAGGTCAGACCAGTTGCCGAAGATGGCCGCGGACAGGTCCGTGCCGGTTCCCTTTGTCAGGTCGATCGGGACCTGCGTGCTCTGGCGCAGCGGGTAGCCGGCCAGGTCGTCGGGTGCGTTCATGACGAACGACGGATTGTCACTCGGTGTCCAGGCGGTCGCCGGGGTGGTGTTCGTGGCACCGAAGATCCGCGGCGTGTGGCGCAGGACCTTGACCAACTTGGGGTGCGTCAGCCAGCCGAGACGGCCGCCGAGCGCGTTGTCGCTCGATACCGTCGAAATCACCTCGAGCGCACGCTCGTAGGTCATGTTGTCACCGTCCGTGCCGAGCGCGACCCAGGTGATGCCGGAGGTATTGAGCACACCGGTCGGCGTGTTGCTGGTGCCGTCGCCGGCGATGGCCTTGGCGTCGATCTCGGTCGCGAGCACGTTGGCCAGGTCGCCGCGCACCAGGGCCTCCACGGCCGGCACGGCGTTGATCAGCATGCGGCGGCTGTACTCGACCTCCGCGCCCACGGTCTGCGGCGACAGGCTCACGGTGTCGAAGGTGTGATTGCTCTCGGTGATCGCTCCGTGCTCGGCGACCCAGTAGGCAGTCGCGCTGCCGGTCAGGCGCGGGATGTCCTGATCGCCGACCAGGCCATTGAGCACCGTGGCGCCGAGGGCCTGCACCTGCAGCGAAGCGCGCAGGCGGTCGATGAAGAGATCCGCCCGGTGCTGAGTCGGCACCAGATTGCCGCCGCTGCCGGACGTCAGCACGTCGCGGCGCTCCAGGAACACCTCGTGAGGCACATACAGGCCAGTCGGCTTGCGGCCACTGCGGCGCGCGATTTCCTGCGACAGCTCGAACTCGCGGCCGGCGTCGACCTCGCCCGGGGCGATCATCGCCGCGATCGCGCGCGTGACCTGGAACGAGCGGCACGCCTCTTCGAAGGTGCCGTCATGGCCGGCGCGCGGCGCATTGCGGTCGACGTCCATCGAGCGCTCTGCCGCGGCGAGTACCTCGGCGCGCTCGAGGCGCTTGTCGAACGTGGCGAGCTTGGCCTTGCCTTCGTCGAAGCGGCGCAGCTCTTCGTCAGTCAGATCGCGATCTTCGCGCTCTGCCGTGGTTTCCAGAGCGCGCATGTTGGCGATGACGGCTGCGCGCTGCTCTCGGATTTCCTGAATGTTCATCATCATCCCTCTTGCAGGTGGCGGGCCTGATAGAAGGGTGCGGCGGCGCAGTGTCTACCTATACGCCGCCGCGTGCATCGCACGGCAAGATCATGCGAGCGACGCACCGTGCCGCGAGCTCTCGGACTCGCGACGCGTTCATGAGAATTGTCCCGCGACGGCACGGCTGAGCGCCTCGATGGTGCTCTTACCGAAGCTCGCCGCGACGTGAAAATACTTGCCGCGCTCGGCGTGCCATTTCTCCAGCTCGCCCCGCTCCAGGTCGTCGGTCTCGTCGGGGCGGCGGTAGAACTCGATGAACCACTGCCGATCTCCGCACGTCAGGCCAATGCACGCGCTGTATTCCTTGCGCGATACCTCGACGTAAAGGTCGCTGAACGCGCGCCCGCTGTCGGCATCGCGCAGCTCGCCACGCTCGGCGGCGGTGAACAATCCGACCAGGACGTCGCCGAAGGTGCGGCTCGACCAGGTGGTGCGCGCCTCGGGTCCTGTGCACGCTGGGCGAGCCAACAGATCGAGCGGCGGCCAGTGCGCCTCGAAGCTCGCCTCGAGTCCCTTGACCGGGTGCAGGATGGGCATTGCCTCAAAGTAACGGCGCACGGCTTCTGGCGAGCCGGCGGCCGTTTCACTTGCGGACAGGCCCAACAGCAGCACAGCGCCGTCCTTCGCGCTGGCGTGCGCAGCGCCACGGCCGCGGCCCTTCTGCGACAGGAGACCTGCCTCGCGCAAGGCGCGCGCGTAGCCCTTCACAGTCTTGCGCTCTGCATCAAGCGTGACGGCGTACGCGGCGGTGATTTCGGAGATTAGTGCCATGTCATCCGAGACATTCGCACATGATGTTAACAGTGTCAACATCGGCCTGTCAGAACTCGTCGAACGGGTTCGGTTCAGCCGGCGCAGCGTCGCCTACCAGCTGCCGCAGATCGTTGCAGTACAACCGCAACTGCGCGCGGTTGGGTTTCGTCTCGCCCTGCTCGCGCGCCTCGGCGAGCAGCAGCGCGAACGACTCGGCCCAGAGTGCGAGCGCGTCCTTCCACGCGCGCGCCTCGCACAGCGGTTTGCAGATGTCTCGCCAGGCGGTCGCCTGCGGCTCGTTGAAGTACGCGGGCGGTGACGGGGCTTCCTGCGGCTTCTCGGCGGGCTTGCTTTCGCGCGCGCGATCGAAGACGCCCTTCTCCGTGAGGATCTGAACGGCGGTCTTGGTTCTTGCTGGCATGGTCGCGTCTCCGGAATCTAAAGTTCGCGAGTACGTAAAGGGTTGGGGGGGCGGTCTATCGCAAAGGCATTTTCATGATTCAGGCGCCCCCCTGGTCAGTGCGTCGGCGCCTCGAACCCCGCGCGGAATATCTCGACCTCCGCTTTGCCCGTCACTGCTTGCACCAGCAGCATCGGCTCCGGCTCAAACTCGACGCGCAGCACCAGGCGCGTGACGCCGACCTCGACGGCGCGCTGCAGCCTGAAGTAAGTCGTGTCCGGTAGCTTGCCGAGACCGTACTCAGCCAGGACGCACGCCTCCTGCAACCACGCGAGGAGGCGCTCGTTCATCGGCACGTCAGATGCTGGGCTCGCCATCAGGCTTCGACCGGCATCGCGCGAGCACGCGCCGTCAGCGCGTCGTACGCGTGGCGTTGCTGGCCGCTCGGCAGCTCGTCAATCTGTGAGCGCAGCAGGTCGAGCTGCTCGGGCGTGTCCGCCTCGGCGATCGCATCGAGCATGAGCGCGAGCCCATTGCCGTCGCCGTCATCGTTTGCTGCCTCACCGTCGAGCACCTGGTACTCGCCGCGGATGGCGAGCCCGCCGTCGCCCTTCGCCAGGTCGAGGGCCTCGACGAGTTCGACGGACTTGGGCAGGTATTTGAGCACCTGCAGCAGCACCACCTTGCGCGCGTACATCTCCGGGAAGCGGAACGAATAGTGATCGTCGCCCTGCCGGTTGCCGCGGTCACGATGCGCCCACACTTGCGCGATAGGCCAGTACTCGATGATCGGGTGATCGGCCCCGTTCACCTTGCCGCACGCGTAGACGCCGACCAGGTGGTCGGGATCGGTCCGGTCCCCGATCGGTTTGTGGCGCAGGTAGGGCGCGCTGCCGAGCTCGAAGTCGAACTCATCGCCCGCATAGACCGCGCCGGTCCACGCGGAGGCCCGACCGGCGCGCGCTACCAGGTCGATGTAGCCCTGCCAGCCTGGCACCAGCTGCGCGTGATATTTCCCGTCGCGATCTCGGTACGGCACGAGGAATGCCTGCCCGCCGACGCCGATCTCGAGGCCGAGCTGCGAAGCGGTGACAACCGCCGCGATCACGCTCTCGGCATCACACTGGCGCAGCTTCGGTGACGAGTTCACCGCGGTTGCCGCCAGTCGCATCATGCGCTCCGGTGTCAGGTGACGGGGCAGCGCAGCGAGGAGCTGCTCGCGGTGGTTCTCGAGGTACGCGGCGAGCGCGTGGTTCGGGTGGATTGGGGCGCGCCGCTGGTCCGCGCGTGCGGGAGTTGAGTTCATAATCTGGGTCCTCTCGTGGTTGATGTCCGCCGCGACACCGCGACGCTAGAAAAGGTCCTCGCGCGGGATGCCGAACTGGCGCTCGATGCGCTCGGCTTCGGCGATGTAGTGCTGCGCAGTGTTCGCGCCGTTCGGCCCTGCGGCGCGCGCAGCGGCGACAAGCCACGCGGCCGGGTCGATGGGCGCCTCGGCGAGCATTCGCGCGACGGCGCCCTCGACCACCTCGTCGCCGTATGACTTGCAAAGCATCGCGATAAGGCCGCGAGCAGCGCGCTCCGACTCCCCTGCGGACGTAAGCGAGTAGATCGCCTCCGTCCAACGCATCGCGCGCGGGGCGGCGCCTTTGGCGCCCGCCGAAGGCGGATAGATCTGTTCTTGAACAGTTCTTGAATAGTTCCCCGTGCATCCTGCAGGGGTTTCACCTGCATTCTGCAGGGGTTTCACCTGCGTTCTGCAGGAGTGGTCGAGGGCTTCTGGACCCCTGCATTTCGCATGGGTGCTTCCACCCTCTACACATGCGTTTTGCAGGGGTTCAAGGTGCACGGTAAGCCGGTGCGTCCGTCCTCCTTCGCTGAACTGTCCGTCGATGTAGCCCTTCTCTCGTAGCACCTTCAGCGCACGTCGCACGGTGCCCTGGTCGGCTCCGACTTCAGCAGCAATCGTGGCCACGGATGGCCACGCTCGCATCTCGCGATTGGCGTGACACGCCAGGCAGACAAGCACCATTCGATACGCCGCGCGCAGGTCGCGGATCGCGAGAATGGCCTGCATGCGCTCGTATAGCTTCACCGGGCGGTCACCGGCCGCCGGCCGAGGGCCGCGAGAGCCTCGGCGACGCCACGACGCCCTCGTTCGCGCTCTGCATCGGATAGCTTGTGCGGAAGGCCCAGCCCAGCCGGCGGCGTGTCGCTCGCCTTTCGGAATCGTCCGCCCGGCCGGCACCACGCTCTGAAGACCGGCAGGCTCGGCGGCCAAGTCTCGCCGCTGGCCATGCACGCGCGCAGGCCGTTCTTGATTTCGTCGTTCGTCAGGTCAGCGATCCCAGCTGTCCAGGCGCCGATCGGATCGACCGTCCCATGTTGAGCCCGCCAGCGCGATGCGCCGTAGATCTCGACGATTCGCGCGATGATCCTGGCGGCGCGCGCACGCGCGTGCGCGGCGGCGTCGGGATCCATTCCGGCGGACCCGGCGCAGCGCGAAGGCGGTACACTCGATGTGAAGTTGCGCGACGCGGCGGGCGGCGTACAATCGTTTGCGTCTGCCAGGACGTCGAGATTGTTTCGCCTTCCGCCGCGCCCCTCATGTAGGGGCGCGCTCATTTCAGGCTGCCTCACCCGTGCCAGCCGCAGCGGCAGCACGCTCCTCGATTTGCCTCGACACCATCGCCTTGATGTCGTCATCCGTCGCGCCGGCAGCGTACGCGGCGAGAATCGCGTCGACCTCGTGCTCAGGGTCGAAGTTGCGGCCGTTGATGGTGACGACCGGCGGCAGTAAGCCCGCGCGGCGTCGGCGCCATTCGCTCATCGTCGAAATGCCGCCGAAGCGCTCACGGGTAACCCGGGAAGGAATCAATCGCATTGCGGTGCCCTCGATTCGAGGGTGCGCTATCTAAGCGGGAGGGTCCGCTGCACTCGTGCGCACGTTACGTAGTGCGCAGTTGATTATTCACATACGACCGGCCCTGTCAGCAAAAAAGCGGCGAATTCTCGCCCCTGCGCGCGCCGAGTTTCGCCGCTTATTTCCCCGCTCGAATGACGCGCTCGAGCGTGGCCGGTTTCATGACGATCCCAGCCTCGGCTATCACGGATGCGACGATGTCCGCGGCTTCAGTTTCGCGTTCCACAGAGGGGCGCACGGCGCGGTAAACGGCGAGCACCAGATCATTGCGGGCCGTCTTTGGCGGTTTCGTCCGGACGGGTGCGGCGCCTCGCTCGGCAGCCGCGAGGTAAGCGCCGGCAATCACGCGGAGACGCCGCCCAATCTCCTGTTTCTCGGCCTCGAGGTCGAATCCCGCCAAGGATGCGGCGTGCCAGGCGTCGGCCTCCAGGTGGTCGATCTGGGTCTTCATCAACGCCTTTCCGGCGTCTCGGCATAGCGCGGCAAGCTCCCGCGCGGCGGCGATCTGCTCTTGTCTTGTGCCGATGGTGGCGTGCAAGCGTTCATTCGCTCGATACTCCTGCCACGCGGGGCGAATTTCGTCGATCACTTGCTCGGACAATGCGCCGCATTTGTCTCGGATGATGGCCGCCGGGAATCGTTCGCTCTCGACCCATGCCGCCCGCCGCCCGAAGGTGTCGAGCCCGCGCTTAGCGCCAGTCACGCCCGCAG
This sequence comes from Gammaproteobacteria bacterium, assembly GCA_030429865.1. GTDB lineage: Bacteria > Pseudomonadota > Gammaproteobacteria > JACKNG01. The sequence goes on from JAUIFX010000144.1 coordinate 10,062, forward strand.
CTCCACAACCTTGGCAGCCGCCTTGCCCTTGACGATGCGCGCCACCTCGGCCGCCCAGCGCTCGAGCGCTTGCCGCTTCTCCTTGGCATAGTCGAAGCGGTTATAGACGCGCGCCACGCCCGAGACCGTCCCGCTCGCGTGGTTGAGCACGGCCTCGATGACGTGCGGCGGGATCTTGAGCTCCGCCATGCCGCTGGCGGCCGTCCTGCGCAGATCGTGATAGGTCCAGTCGGTGACTCCGCTCAGCTCGTCGAGCCTAGCCTTGATGTCGCTGAAGTTCTGCATCGGCCGCTTGCCGGCGGTGCTGGTGAGCATATAGGGGCCTTCGAACTCGGGCAGCTCGTCGAAGATCGCGCGCACTCCCTTGGACACTGGCACGACGTGCGGCCTCCCGTTCTTCGTCTCGGGCAGGTGTAGCGCGTCCTTGCCGATCTGCTCCTTCGTCAGTTGCCCGATCTCGTTCAGTCGGCACGCGGTCAGCAGCAGCAGGCGCACCAGGGCGCCGCCCGGGTATCCGACCTCGCCGGCCGCGGCCCACAGGGCGCGGATCTCGGCAGCGCTCAGCACGCGGTCGCGGCTGCGCTCCCGTTGCGGCTTCTTCAGGCCAGCCACGGGGCTGACCTCGATTATCTCTCGCTCGACGCACCAGCCGAAAAAGCGGCTGAGCAGCGCATGCACGCGGTTCGCCATTACTGGCGCCGTGTCGCCGATGCCGTCGAGCAGCTCCACCACGTCGCGACGGGTGATGGTGCCGATCTGCCGCTCGCCCCACGCCGGATTGAGCTTGCCCTTGAACATGCGCTCGAGCGGGCGCCACTGGCGCAGGTTCGGCTTCGCGTATCGCGAGATGTACAGATCGGCGACCTTCGAAAAGCGATTTTTCTCGAAGTCCTCGTCGACCGCCCGCTCCGCCGCCGCGGCCGCTTCTTTCCGCACCCTGGGGTCTGCGCCGGTCTGCGCCAGTGCGAGCGCCTCCTTCGCGCGTTCTCGCGCCTCCGCCAGTTTCAGCGTCCGGGCGTCGCCGAGGGTCAGGCGCCGCAGCTTACGGTCGCCGGCGACGCGGTAGAGCACAAAGTAGCTGCGCGCGTCCTGTGGTGTCACCCTGACACCGAAGCCGCTCGTGATGGTGTCATGCACCTCCAGCCGCCCAGAATCGGGCGCTTTGAGTCGCGTGACGGTGATCTCGGTGAGTCGCTTTCGCATGGTCTGCCCCCTCCTCGGTTACCCGGGGTAACCGCGGTGAATCCCGGCCGCCGGTGGTTACCCGGGGTAACCAATCGGCGCGTTAGGCAGCGTTATAGCAGGTTATGCAGCGGTACGCGAGAAACGCTAAACCTCCTGTTTATACGGCAATTTCCGACCTTATGGCGTTTCGTCGCGTTATGGTTCGTTAGGGTCAAAATGGCGACTGTTAATCACTAGGTCGGCGGTTCGAGCCCGTCCCGGGGAGCCAAAATCGCATCCGTCCACGTCCGTGGACATCCGCAAAACCCTTCGAATCTCGGCGAGAAACGCCACTTTCTCGTCCGCTACTGTCCGCCACAACACGCAGGCAGCCGGGGGTAAAGAGGGGTAGGATCCGGGGCACGCGCGCCTATACCGAAGGAGCGTACCCCATGCCACTGACTGACGCGGCCTGCAAGAACGCGAAGGCCGGCACCAAACCGAAGAAGCTGGCCGACGCCTACGGCCTCTACTTGCTCATCACTCCTGCCGGCAAGAAACTCTGGCGCTTCCGCTATCGGTTCGAGGGGAAAGACTCGACGCTCTCCCTCGGTTCGTACCCCGAGATACCCCTCGCCGGCCGCCAGGACAAAAGGTCGGGCGATTACATCGAAGGTGCGCGCGACAAGCGGGACTACGCCCGCCGTCTGGTGGCGCAAGGCATCGACCCGGCCACCGTCCGACGGGCAGAGCGAGCTGCCAAGTTGCAGGCCAAAGAGAGCTCGCTCGAAGCCGTTGCCCGGGAGTGGCACGCCAAGCAGGCGAAGGCCTGGGCCCCCTCCACCGCCGCCTCCCGGCTGCACCGTCTCGAGCGCGAGGTGTTCCCTCATCTCGGCCAGCGTCCGATCGCCAGCATCGAAGCCCCCGAGTTGCTCCACCTGCTTCGCAAGGTCGAGAGCCGCGGTGCTCTGGAGATCGCTCAACGCGTCCGCCAGGTGCTCAGCCAGGTGTTCCGGTACGCCATTGTCACCGGCAGAGCCTCGCGGGACCCTGCGGCCGACCTCCGGGGCGCACTGGAGGTGCAGCGCACGCGCCACCATGCCGCCCTGACTGATCCCAAGGCCGTCGGCGCCCTCATGCGGGCAATCCGCGACTACCACGGCGAACCCATCACTCAGGCGGCACTTCGGCTCGCCCCGCTCGTATTCGTGCGTCCCGGCGAGCTACGGGCCGCTGAGTGGCAAGAGTTTGACCTGGACGATGCTCTCTGGCGCATCCCGGCCGAGCGAATGAAGATGCGCGCCGATCATCTGGTGCCGCTATCGAAGCAGGCCGTCGCCATCCTGCGGGGTCTCGCTCCGCTGACCCATCGGGAGCGTCCCGGCATCGACCGTCAGTACGTCTTTCCTGGCCTCCGCAGCCGGGCCAGGCCAATGTCCGAGAACACGCTGAACGCCGCCCTGCGCCGACTTGGTTACAGCAAGGATGAGATGACCAGCCATGGCTTCCGAACGACAGCTTCGACGCTGCTGAACGAGCTCGGTTGGAATCGCGACGCCATCGAACGTCAGCTCGCCCACTCCGAGCGGGACGGCGTTCGGGCGGCATACAATCGCGCCGAGCACCTACCCGAGCGCCGGCGCATGATGCAGGCTTGGGCAGATTATTTGGACGAGCTCGCCACTGGTGCGGACGTCGTCCCTCTGAGGGGAGCAAAAAAGAAGTGCCCCTAACGTCGCAGAAAGCCCACCGCAGCGAACTCTCTTTGCGTCGCCGATTTACAGCAGAGTGAAGATTTCCGAGGGTCGTGCATGCACATTCCGGACTATCAGTCGATCATGCTTCCACTTCTCAAACTAGCGGGAGATGACGATTTTCATCGTTTCC
>JAUIFX010000280.1 GCA_030429865.1 Gammaproteobacteria bacterium
GCCGGCTGGAATGTCATCAAAGTGATCTGGGGTAGTGGCTGGGACGGCCTTCTGGCTCAGGACACCGAGGGCGTGTTGCGGCGGCGCATGGAGGAGGCCGTCGACGGCGACTACCAGTGGTACTCGGTCTCGCCGGGAAACATCCAGCGCGAGCATTGGATCGAGAACAACCCCGTGCTGGCGCGAATGATGGACAGTCTCAGCGACGACGAGGTGCGCAACATCAAGCGGGGCGGGCAGGATCCGAAGAAAATCCATGCCGCGTTCGCCCGTGCGCTGGCCGCCGACGGCAAGCCCACCGTGATCCTCGTCAAGACCGTCAAGGGCGACGGCATGGGCGCGCTGCAGGGTCACAACACCGCGCACCAGAAGAAGCAGCTCAAGCCGGAAGAACGTATCGCCTGCGCGCGCGAGTACGGCATTCCCCTCGCCGACGAGGCCATCGTGCGGGCCAACTTCTATCGCCCGGACGCGGACAGCCCGGAGCGCCGCTATCTCGCCGCGCAGCGCGAGCGCCTTGGCGGTTACCTGCCGGCGCGCGAGGTCGACTGTCCGCGCCTCGCGGCGCCGCCGCTCGCGCTGTTCCGCGAATTGCTCGAAGGCTCCGGCGGCCGCGCCGTCTCCAGCACCATGGCGATGGTGCGCCTGCTCGCGACCCTGCTCAAGGATGCGGACATCGGGCGTTACGTCGTGCCCATCGTGCCGGACGAAGGGCGCACCTTCGGCATGGAGAGCCTGTTCCGGGTGGCCGGGATCTATTCGCCGCAAGGCCAGAACTACCGCCCGGTCGACGCCGATTCCCTGCTGCCGTATCGCGAAGCGGTCGATGGCCAGATCCTGCAGGAGGGGATCTGCGAGACCGGTGCCATCGCCTCGTTCCTCGCCGCCGGCACGGCCTACGCGGTGCATGGCATCCCGACGATTCCGTTCTACTTCTTCTACTCCATCTTCGGCTTTCAGCGCGTCGGCGACATGATCTGGGCCTGCGGCGACATGATGTGCCGCGGCTTCCTGCTCGGCGGCACCGCGGGGCGTACCACCCTCAACGGTGAGGGGCTGCAGCACGAGGACGGCCACTCGCAGGTCGTCGGCGAAACCGTGCCGTGCCTGAAGAGCTACGACCCCGCTTTCGGCTACGAGCTCGCGGTGATCGTGCGCGACGGCATCCGGCGCATGTACGCGGAGGGCGAGCAGGTCTTCTACTACCTCACGCTCTACAACGAGAACTACCCGATGCCGCCGTTGCCGGACGACGATCCGAGCGCCGACATCCTGCGCGGCATGTACCGGCTGCGCGCGCGCCACCTGGACGATGCGCCCTGCGCGCACCTCCTGGCCGCCGGGCCGCTGGTCATGGTGGCGCTCGAGGCAGCCGAGACGCTCGAGGCGCGCGGCATCGCGGCGGAAGTGTGGAGCGTGACGAGCTTCAACGAACTCTACCGCGACGCCGTGGCCTGTCAGCGGCATGCCCGGCTGCATCCCGATGCACCGCCGATGCGTTCGCATCTCGAGACGCTGCTCGGCGCGCAGGACGGCGCCTTCGTCGCGGTCAGCGATTACCAGAAGTCGCTGGCGCTGCGCATCGCGAGCTGGATCCCGGGCGAGTACCGGGTCCTCGGCACGGACGGGTTCGGTCTCTCCGACGCACGCCCCGCGCTGCGCGAGTTCTTCGAGGTCAGTGCCGAGCACATCGTGCTGGCGGCGCTGGACGGGCTCGCGGCAGGCGGCGCGCTCCCGCGCGAGCACGTTGCGGCCTGGCTCGCCGAGTCCGGCATCGACCCCGACAAGACCGACCCGGTCACCCGGTAGGCCGTGATGAGCGAATTGCGGATTCCGGATCTCGGCGAGGGCATCGAGGAAGGTACGGTCACCGCGGTGCTGGTCGCCGCCGGCGATGTGCTCGAACCGGGTCAGTCGGTGATCGAGATCGAGACCGACAAGGTCACGCTGGAAGTCCCCGCGCCGCGCGGCGGGACCATCGTCGCCGTCGAAGTTGTCGCGGAGCAGGTCGTGCGTCCGGGCGACCTGGTGCTGAAGCTGGCCGCGGCACCCGAGGATGCACCGGGTGATATCCCGGGCGGTGAGCCGGGGGGCGGGGGCGGGGACGCGCCCGTGGCCGGTGCCGGCGTGCCGGCAGGGCAGGGCGCGGGGACGGCAACCCCGCCCGGCGCACCGCGCGACGACGGACACGCCGAACCGGGTGGCGCCGCCCCGGATAGCGCTGGCGCACCGGCGGCCGACCTCGCCGCGACGGCTCACGCACCGCGCGATGGCGCGCTCCGACCTGCTGACGCGGGTGCCGGGACCGCGTGCACCGCGCCGCCGCCGTACCGTCCGCTGCCGGCCGGACCAGCCGCGCGGCGCGAGGCGCGCGAACTCGGTGTCGATCTCGCCACGGTCACGGCGAGTGGTCCGCG
>JAUIFX010000145.1 GCA_030429865.1 Gammaproteobacteria bacterium
GAGGCCTTGGCCGGGATCTCGACCGGCGTGTCGAGGTCTTCGCGACGGAAGACGATGCCGGTGTCGGGTGGCGCCGGACGCAACGTGAGAAACACCTTGCGGCCGGTGTGCAGGCCAACGCCAGTCGCCCGAATGACGTTCTTCAGGGTCCGCTGTTTAATCATCGTGCCCGCATCCCCCTGGCGCGGCTGGTTTTTTGCGGAATGATAGCATGAGTTTCTATCACCCTGAAAACCCTGTTGTTATTTTGCCGCGCCGGCCCCTGCCGCTTCAGTCGGCCTGGCGCCGCAGGAAGGCGGGAATGTCCAGGTAGTCGGTGTCGGTCTCGTTGGCGCTCTCGCCCGCGAAGCGCTCGTCGCGGTTGCGGATCACGGTGGGGCGCTCGAAACGCTTGTAGTCGACATCGTCCTCGGTCTTGCGCGGCACGGCGACGGCGGCAACCGGCTCCTCGCGCGGTGCAGGCTGCTGCGCGCGCGCCTCGCCGCCGATACCGGTGGCGACCACGGTCACCCGGATCTCGTCCTCCATCTCGGGATCGATCACCGTGCCGACGACCACCGTCGCGTTGTCGGAGGCGAATTCCTTGACCGTGTTGCCGACCTCCTCGAACTCGCCCATCTTGAGGTCCAGGCCCGAGGTCACGTTGACCAGGATGCCTTTCGCACCGGCCAGGTTGATGTCCTCGAGCAGGGGGCTCGAGATGGCCGCCTCGGCGGCGACGCGCGCGCGGTCGGAACCCCGCGCGGCGCCGGTGCCCATCATCGCCATGCCCATCTCCGACATGACCGTGCGCACGTCGGCAAAGTCGACGTTGATCAGGCCCGGGCAGGTGATCAGTTCGGCGATGCCCTGCACGGCGCCGAACAGGACGTTGTTGGCCGCCTTGAAAGCATCGAGCAGGCTGATATCACGACCGAGCACGCTGAGCAGCTTCTCGTTCGGGATGGTGATCAGCGAGTCGACGTAGAGCGCGAGTTCCTTGATGCCTTCGCTCGCGATCTCACCGCGCTTGCGGCCTTCGAAGGGGAACGGGCGCGTGACCACCGCGACGGTCAGGATGCCCATCTCCTTGGCAATCTGCGCGACCACCGGCGCCCCCCCGGTGCCGGTGCCACCGCCCATGCCGGCAGTGATGAACACCATGTCCGCACCTTCGAGGACGTCGCCGATGCGTTCACGGTCGTCGATCGCGGCCTGCCGCCCGATCTCCGGGTTGGCGCCCGCACCGAGTCCCTTGGTGATGTCGGCGCCGAGCTGCAGGGTGGTCTTGGCGGACGAGTTCTTCAGCACCTGCGAATCGGTGTTGGCGCAAATGAACTCGACCCCGTCGATGGAGGCGTTGAGCATGTGTTCGACGGCATTGCCGCCGCCACCGCCCACACCGATCACCTTGATGACCGCCCTCTGGCTGTAGGAGTCCATCAGTTCAAACATGTCGTTCCCTCCGTCTGCATATCGTTTCCCGCGCCGTGGCGGGAGTTCGTTCTAGTGGCAAGAATATCCAGCGTTGTATGCGGCGATGCGTCGCTCCTCATCGCCTGTTCTAAAAATTCCCATGGAACCAGGCCTTCATGCGTTCCCACAGGGACGTCGTGGTATCGAAGCGTCCAGGCTGCGTGAAACCGGTTCCATCCTGGGCGCCGAACAGCAGCAGGCCGACGCCGGTTGCGTAAATCGGGTTGCGTACCACGTCGACGAGCCCGGCCACGTACTGCGGCGTGCCCAGGCGTACCGGCATGTGGAACACTTCCTCGGCGAGTTCGATGACGCCCTCCATCTTGGCGCCGCCGCCGGTCAACACCACGCCGGCCGCGATCATCTCTTCGAACCCGCTGCGCCTGAGTTCGGTCGCGACGAGGTTGAAGAGTTCTTCGTAGCGCGGCTCGACCACCTCGGCCAGGGTCTGGCGCACGAGGCGCCGCGGCGGGCGATCGCCGACGCTCGGCACTTCGATGGTCTCGTCGGGATTGGCCAGCTGGGTCAGCGCGCAGGCATAGCGGATCTTGATGTCCTCGGCATGGTGCGTCGGGGTGCGCAGCGCAACGGCGATGTCATTGGTGACCTGGTCGCCGGCGATCGGAATCACGGCCGAGTGATGGATCGCGCCGTGCACGAAGACGGCCATGTCGGTCGTCCCGCCACCGATGTCGCACAGGCACACACCGAGTTCTTTCTCGTCATCGGTCAACACGGCGTGAGACGAGGCGAGCTGCTGCAGGATGATGTCGTCGACCTCGAGGCCGCAGCGTCGCACGCACTTGACGATGTTCTGCGCCGCCGACACCGCACCGGTCACCATGTGCACACGCGCTTCCAGGCGCACGCCCGACATGCCGATCGGTTCGCGGATGCCCTCCTGGCCGTCGATGATGAACTCCTGCGGCAGGATGTGCAGGATTTTCTGGTCCGCGGGGATCGCGACCGCGCGCGCCGCGTCGATCACGCGCTCGACATCGTTGACCGTCACTTCGTTGTCGCGGATGGCGACGATGCCATGCGAGTTGAGACTGCGGATGTGGCCGCCGGCGATGCCGGCATAGACGGAATGGATCTCGCAGCCGGCCATCAACTCGGCCTCCTCGATCGCGCGCTGGATCGACTGCACGGTCGACTCGATGTTGACCACGACACCCTTTTTCAGCCCGCGCGAGGGGTGCGAGCCGAGCCCGACCACCTCGATTTCGTTGTCCGGTGAGATCTCGCCCACGATGGCGACCACCTTGGAGGTGCCGATGTCGAGCCCGACGAGCAGCTTCTTGTCCGATTTCCTGGCCATCAATACCTGTCCTGGACGACGCCTGCGAGCGCCTCCATTAACTGTTCTCATCCGTTTGGCTGTGCGCTCGCGGCGCAGCCCGCTCGCTGACGGCAAAGCCGTTGGTGTACCTCAGGTCGACCCGTCCGACGCGCGTCCAGACGTCGCCCAGGCCCTGCCGCCAGGCGGCGAGGAAGCGCTCGAGCCGGGTCTCCACGTCGCGGCGGCCGAAGGCGACCTCCTTGCCTCCGGCGAGCTCCAGCCGCCAGGCATGACGCGCCGAAAGCTCGAGCGCGACGATGTCGAGGTTTACGCTCGCCAACCGCTCGCGCATACGCCGGTAAGTGTCGAGCACCTCGACCTCGGCCCCGAGCGGGCCATCGAGGCGCACGAGCCCGGCCGGCAGTGCTTCGCGCGGCGGCGCGAAGATATCGCCGCGTTCGTTGAGCAGCGCCTGCTCGCCCCAACGGGCGACCGGCGTCTGCTCGACGATACTCACGTGCAGGCTTTCCGGCCACACGCGCCGGATGGTCGCTTCGCGGATCCACGGCTCGTCGAGGAGGCGTTCCCGGACCCGCGCGACGTCGACGCGGAAGAATCCCGCATCCACCACGCCCACCACGACTTCCTGCAGGTGCGCCGGGTCGAGATGCTTGAACTCGCCCTCGATCTGGACGCGCCGTATGGGCAGCGCGGTCGGATCGCTCAGCTCACTGGCGGCCCAGGCGATCGCGCCGATGGTGGCCAGCAGGATCAGCGAAAAGACCACGACCGTCGGTGACGGCAACGACTGCGTAACGGGCGGCGTCTTGGCCACGGCCTGGCTCATGCGTCGCCCCCTTCGTCCATGCTTGCGGCCAGGATGGCGACGACGAGGTCCTCGAACGACATGCCGGCGGCGCGCGCCGCCATCGGCACCAGCGAATGATCGGTCATGCCGGGCACCGTGTTCAGCTCGATGAGCCAGTTGTTGCCGGCCGCGTCGCGCATGAAGTCGACGCGCCCCCAGCCACGCGCGCCGAGCACCTCGAACGCGCGCAGCCCGATCGCCGCGAGCTCGCTCTCGGCCGCGGCGGTGAGGCCGCACGGGCACAAGTAGCGGGTGTCGTCGTCGACGTACTTGGCCTGGAAGTCGTAGAACTCGCGCGAGGTTTCCAGCTTGATCGCCGGCAACGCCTCACCGCCGACGATCGAGAGCGTGTATTCGGCGCCGTCGACGGCACGCTCGACCAGTACCGTCTCGTCGTAGCGCCGCGCGGCGGCGATCGCGGCCGCCAGGGCCTCGCCGTTGTCGACCTTGCTGATACCGATACTCGACCCTTCGCCCGCCGGCTTGACGAACACCGGGGCGCCGAGGCGCGCGAGCAGCGCCTCGACATCGGCCCCGTCATCGACCACCTCGAACGGCGGAGTGGGCAACGCCGCACCCAGCCAGGTGAGCTTGGCACGCGACTTGTCCATGGCCAGCGCGCAGCCCAGCACCCCGCTCCCCGTGTAGGGTTTTCCAATGAGATCCAGCACCGCCTGGAGCTGGCCGTCCTCGCCGCCGCGCCCGTGCAAGGCGATGAAGAAGCGATCGACCTCCGCCTGCAGCAGCGTATTGTCGAGACGTCCGTTCCAATCCAGGCCCTGCGCCTCGATGCCCGCCTGCTGCAGGGCGGCCAGGACCGCCGCGCCACTGCGCAACGAGATCTCGCGCTCCGCCGAGACGCCTCCCATCAGCACGCCGACCCGCCCCGCGCGGGCGATGGTGAGGCGACGGCGGTCCGCGTCGAGCATACTCATGACGCGCTCTCCACGTCACCGACGATCTGCACTTCGCTTTCGAGCACGATGCCGGTCAGGCGCGCGACGGTCGCGCGCACGTGCTCGATGATCGCCTCGATATCCGCGGCGCTGCCGTCGGCGTCGTTGACGATGAAGTTGGCGTGCACGGTCGATACCTGGCAACCGCCGTGACGGTAACCTTTCAACCCGCACTGCTCGATGAGACGGCCGGCATAGTCGCCCGGCGGATTCTTGAATACCGAGCCGCAGCTCGCCTGCCCGGTCGGCTGGGTACGTCCGCGCTGCGCGAGCACTTCACGGATGCGCGCCGCACCGCCACCCGCCGCCGAGGCCGGCAGGCGCAGCCAGGCGGCGAGAAACCAGCCATCCGGTCCGGCCACGCCGCGGTAGCGGGGCGCGAACGTCTCGGCCTCGTAGCGGCGCACCGCACCGCCGCCGTCGATCATTTCGACCGCGGCGACGAACTGCCAGGTCTCGCTGCCGAGCGCACCCGCGTTCATGCGCAGCGCGCCGCCCAGCGTGCCCGGGATGCCGGCGAGGAACTCGAGACCGGCGCGATCGCGGCGGGCAGCTTCGCGTGCGAGCCGCGCGCAGGTCACGCCGCACTCGGCATAGAGCAGGCTGTCGGACTCCCAGCGCAGGGTGTTGAGGCCGGCGGCGGTCGCGATCACGGTGCCGTGCAGCCCACCGTCGCGCACCAGCAGGTTGCTGCCGAGTCCGAGCCAGCAAAGCGGATCGGCGCGGCGCTCGCTGCGCAGGAAGGCAACGAGGTCGGCACGGTCCGCGGGCTCGAAATAACGCGCCGCCCGACCTCCGCAGCGCCAGGTCGAGTGGCGTGCCATGGGCTCGTCGTGGCGCAGACGACCGCGCAGCATCGCCTGGCCGGGCCGCTCGAGATGTGCCGTCATCACGCCCGCCCCCTCATGCCACCATCTCCTCGGCAATGTGGCCGATGTTGCCCGCGCCCAGCATCGCGACCACGTCGCCATCCTGCACCAGGCCGCCGACGACCTCGATGACCTTGCGCGGCTCGTCGACGAACACCGGCTCGACCTGTCCGCGCGAGCGGATCGCGCGCGCCAGCGCGCGCCCGTCCGCCCCGACAATGGGCGCCTCCCCGGCGGCGTAGACCTCGAGCAGTACGAGCACGTCGGCACGCGAGAGCACGTCGGCGAAATCGTCGAGCAGGTCGCGCGTGCGCGTGTAGCGATGCGGCTGGAACACCACGACGAGGCGGCGCCCCGGCCAGCGGCGGCGGATGGTCGCGAGCACCGCATCGAGTTCGCGCGGGTGATGGCCGTAATCGTCGACGAGCGTCACCGCGTGCCCGCCGAGCGCGACCTCGGGATGGATCTGGCAGCGCCGCGCGATGCCCTGGAAGCGCGCCAGCGCGCGCCGGATCGCCGCCGGCGCGATGCCCAGTTCGAGCGCCACGGCGATCGCGCCGAGCGCATTCTGCACGTTGTGCTCACCGGGCAGGTTCAGTTCGAACTCGCCGCCCGCCTCGGCGAACCGGCAGCTGACCGAGAAATGCTCGCGGCCATCGACGTGGCGCAGGTCATGCCCGCGCACGTCCGCGTCCGCGTGGAATCCGTAGGTGATCACGCGTGCGCGTATCTCGGGGATCAGCGAGGCGGCGTGCTCGTCGTCGAGACACACGCAGGCGACGCCGTAGAACGGCAGTCGCCGGAAGAACTCGACGAACGTCGACTTGAGCAGCGAGAAATCCCCCTCGTAGGTCGTCATGTGGTCGGCGTCGACGTTGGTCAGCACGGCCATCAGCGGTTGCAGGAGCAGGAACGAGCCGTCGCTCTCGTCCGCCTCGGCAACGAGGTACTTGCCTTCACCGAGCCGCGCATGGGCGTTGATGCTGCGCACCAGGCCGCCGACCACGAAGGTCGGATCGAGCTCGGCTTCGGCCAGCACCGCGGCGACCAGGCTCGTGGTGGTCGTCTTGCCGTGCGTTCCGGCGATGGCGATGCCGTGGCGGAAACGCATCAGCTCGGCGAGCATCTCGGCGCGCGGCACGGTCGGGATGCGCCGCGCGCGCGCGGCCTCGAGCTCGACGTTGTCGGCCCTGACCGCGCTCGAGTAGACCACGACGTCGGCGTCGGCGATGTTGTGCTCGGCATGGCCGATGACGACCTCGACACCGGCGCCGCGCAGGTGCGCGGTGACCCGCGACTCGGCCGTGTCCGAGCCGGACACGCGGTAACCGATGTTGCGCAGGACTTCGGCGATCCCGCTCATGCCGGCACCGCCCACACCGATGAAATGGATGTGCTCGACGCGGTGCATCAGCTGGCGTTCGTCAGTCGGCATCGACGTACTCCAGGCAGGCTCGCGCGACCTGCGCGACCGCGTCCGGGCGTGCCAGCGTACGTGCACGCTCGGCCATGTCCAGCAGGCGGCCGCGATCGGCGAGCAGGCGCGCGATTTCGCTAGCAAGCTGCGCGACGTCGAGCTCGCGCTCCGGCATCAGCAAGGCCGCACCGGCCTCGACGAGATGACGCGCGTTGGCCGTCTGGTGATCGTCGACCGCGTGGGGATAGGGCACGAGGATGGACGCGACGCCGGCAGCAGCGAGTTCGGCGACGGTCAACGCGCCGGCACGCGCGATCACGAGGTCGGCCGCGGCGTAGGCACCCGCCATGTCTTCGATATAAGGCGTGACCTCGACCTCGGCCCGCCCGGCGAGGGCCGCGTAGCGGGCACGCGTACCGGCAACATCCGCGTCGCCGCACTGGTGCAGCACGCGCAGCCCGTCCACGCCGCTCGCGGCGAGGGCGGCAGGCACTGTCTCGTTCAGTGCGCGCGCGCCGCGACTGCCGCCGAAAACGAGCACGCTCGGCGTCCCGCGCGCCGCCATGCGCTGCGCGGGCGGTGCGGCCGCCGCGATGTCGCGGCGCACCGGGTTGCCGCACGTCTGCGCGGCGCGGATGGTGGCGAACGTGCCTGGGAACGCCTCGCAGACGCGGCTCGCGATGCGTGCGAGGAGGCGATTGGTGAGCCCGGGAATGGCGTTCTGTTCGTGGATCACGAGCGGACGCCGGCACAGCCACGCAGCCACACCGCCGGGGCCGCTGACGAAGCCGCCCATGCCGAGCACCACGCGGGGCCGGACGCGGATCATGTGCACGAGTGCGCAGAGCAGTGCCGCACCCACCGTTACCGGCGCGCTCAGCCAGCGCCACGCGCCGGAGCGTCGCAGTCCGGCGACCGGCACGGTCAGCAGCGGCAGACCGGCAGCGGGAACCAGGCGCGACTCGATGCCGCGCCGTGTGCCCATCCAGAACAACTCGCAGCCTTCGTCCCGCAAAGCCTCGGCCACCGCAAGCCCCGGATAGACATGGCCACCCGTGCCGCCGGCAAGGATCATGACGGCGCGGTTCACGTGGCGGCTCCCGTGCGCGCCGACGGCGGCGCCGGCCGGCGCGCCTCGTGACCGGCACGCAGCACGATGCCGATCGCCGCGCAGTTCACGACCAGGTTGTTGCTCGCATAGCTCAGGAACGGCAGCGGCAGGCCCTTGGTCGGCAACAGCCCCATGTTGACGCCGATGTTGACGAACGCCTGGATACCGATCAGCAGGCCGATACCGTAAGTCACGTAGGCGGCGAACAACTGGTTGGCGCGCTCCGCCACGCCACCGAGATAGAAGATGCGCCAGACGAGGAACAGGAACAACGCGATCACGCCCATGCTGCCGAGCAGCCCGACTTCCTCGCCGATCACGGCGAAAACGAAGTCGGTGTGCACTTCCGGCAGGTAGAACAGCTTCTGCACGCTGTTGCCGAGACCGACGCCGAACCACTCTCCGCGACCGAAGGCGATCAGCGCCTGGGTCAGCTGGAAGCCGCTGTTGAACGGATCCGACCACGGGTCCATGAACGTCATCAGGCGTTGCACGCGGTAGGGCGCGAGCATCGACAGCGCGGCGAGCGCGGCGAGCGCGGCGAGCCCCCAGAAGACAAAGCGCAGCATCGGCACGCCGCCGAGAAAGAGCATGCCGAGGCCGGTCGCGAACAGCACCACCGCGGCGCCGAAGTCGGGTTCGATGACGAACAGGCCGCCAATCACCGTGAGCACGCCGATGGGCTTGATGAAGCCGATGAAATCGGTGCGCACCTGCTGGTTGTGGCGCACGAGGTAGGCCGCGAGATAGACGACCACGGCGAGCTTGGCGAACTCGGACGCCTGCAGGGTGAGCGGTCCGAGGCCGATCCAGCGCATGCTGCCGTTGACCTCGCGGCCGAGCCCGGGCACGAGCACGGCGACGGCGAGCGCCATGCCGCCGAACAGCAGCACCGAGCTCATCTGTTCGAGATGGCGCAAGGGCAGGCGCGTGATGATGACGGCGGCGCTGATGCCGAGCCCGCCGCCGACGAGCTGCCGCCAGAAGTAGTACAGCGCATCGAGTTCGCGGCGCTCGGCGATCGCGACCGAGGTCGACACCACCATGATGACGCCGATCGCGAGCAGCATCAGCGCCGCGCCGATCAGCCACAGGTCGTAGGCGGCGAACGCGCGCTCGTCGCGTCCGCCCTGCGGCACGGCCTGGGGTACTGCCTGCTGCGCGACCGCGGCTTCCATCAGCTCCCCTCCAGCGCCGCTACCGCGGCGACGAAGATCTCGCCGCGCTCGGCGTAATTGGCGAACATGTCGAGGCTCGCGCAGGCCGGTGACAACAGCACCGTGTCGCCGGCACGGGCGGCGCGGCGGGCGGCCTGCACCGCGGCCGGCAGGTCGGTCGCGAACACGCAGTCGCAGCGCCCGGCGAGGGCCTGCTCGATGTCGCGCGCCGCGCGGCCGATCAGGACGACGGTGTGCGCACGGCGCGCGACGACGTCGGCGAAAGCCTCGAACGTCGCACCCTTGGCGTCGCCGCCGGCGATGAGCACGCCGTCACGGTCACCGAGCAGGCCTTCGATCGAGGCGATCGCGGCGCCGGGGTTGGTCGCCTTGGAATCGTTGATGTAGCGCACGTCATCGATCGTGCCGGCATTCGCCGCCCGGTGTGGCAGGCCGCGGAAAGTGCGCAGCACCCGCACGGCGCTCGCCTCGTCGACCCCGAGCGCACGCGCCATAGCCGCGGCGGCGAGGGCATTGGCAACGTTGTGCCGGCCGGCCATGACGAGCTCGTCGACGGCGAGCAGGTCGCCACCGGGGCCGGCCAGCCAGGTGCGCGCGCCCTCCCGGCGCAGGCCGAAACGTGCCGGACCCGGAGCGCCCAGAGTGAAGCTGACGCGTTCGCCGCGTACCGGCAGCGCAGCGACGACCGGGTCGTCGGCGTTGAGCACGGCGATGCCTGCGCGGTCGAGGATGCGCGCCTTGGCCGCGACGTAGGCCTCGAACGAACCGTGGCGATCGAGATGGTCGGGCGTGATGTTGAGTATCGCGGCGACGGTGGGCGCGAGCGAACTCGTGAGTTCGAGCTGAAAGCTCGACAGTTCGAGCACGTAGCAGTCCGGCTCGTGCGCCTGCAGCAGGTCGAGCGCCGGCGGTCCGAGATTGCCGCCGCGGCGTACGTCGCGCCCGGCCGCGGCGAGCATGTCGGCGACCAGGGTGGTCACGGTGCTCTTGCCGTTGGTCCCGGTGATCGCGGCGAGCGGCGCCCGGGCTGCGCGGGCGAACAGTTCGATGTCGCCGAGCAGCTCGACCCCGGCTGCGCGTGCGGCCACGAGCGCCGGCTGATCGAGCGGCACGCCCGGGCTGATCACCAGCTGCCGGCAGCCGGCCAGGCGCGCGGCGTCGAGCGCGCCGGTGACGACCTCCACTTCGGGATGGGCGCGGCGCACGGCGTCCGCGCCCGGGGCGTCGACGCGGCTGTCGAAGGCCACGACCGCGAGCCCCCGCGCACGGAGGTGTCGCACGCAGGACTGCCCGCTCGCGCCGAGACCGATGACGGCGTGGGTGGCGGTCTGCTGCTGCGCTCGGTGGGTCATGGCATGGCTCGACATGAACGGCGACTCAGCGGATCTTCAGCGTGGCCAGCGCGGCCAGCACGAGGATGACGGTGATGATCCAGAAGCGCACGATCACGCGCGGTTCGGGCCAGCCCTTGAGTTCGAAATGATGATGGATGGGCGCCATGCGGAAGATGCGCTTGCCGGTCAGCTTGAACGAGACGACCTGCAGGATCACCGACACCGTCTCCATCACGAAAACGCCACCCATGATGAGCAGCGCGAGCTCCTGCCGCACGACCACCGCAACGGTGCCGATCGCCGCGCCCAGCGCCAGCGCGCCGATGTCCCCCATGAAGACCTGCGCGGGATAGGTGTTGAACCAGAGGAAACCGAGCCCGGCGCCGACGATTGCCCCGCAGAACACGCACACTTCGCCGACCCCGTAGACGTAGGGGACGGCAAGGTAGCGCGCGAAGTTGACGTTGCCGGCGACGTAGGCGAACACCACCAGTGCGGCCGCGACGAGTACCGTCGGCAGAACCGCGAGGCCATCGAGACCATCTGTCAGGTTGACCGCGTTGCTGGTGCCGACAATCACGAAGTAGGTCAGCGCCACGTACAGCGCGCCGAGTTCGATGGCAACGCTCTTGACGAACGGCACGATGAGCTCGGTTTCGGTGGGCGATTGCGCCGTGAGGTAGAGGAACAGCGCCGTGCCGAGTGCGACGACCGATTGCCAGAAATACTTGTACGGCGCGCGCAGTCCCTTCGAGTTGCGCCGCGCCAGCTTGAGATAGTCATCGACGAAGCCGATCACGCCGAACAGCAAGGTCGTCGTCATCACCACCCAGACGAAGCGATTGTCGAGATCGGCCCAGAGCAGCGTGCTGGCGATGATCGACACCAGGATCAGCACACCGCCCATGGTCGGCGTGCCGGCCTTGGAAAGATGGCTCTGCGGACCGTCGTCGCGCACGTTCTGGCGGATCTGGAAGCGCGTCAGGTGACGGATCATCGACGGCCCGATAACGAGCGCGATGAACAAGGCCGTGAGCACGCCGAGGATGGTCCTGAGCGTGATGTACTGGAACACGTTGAACCCGGTGTGGTAGCGGGTCAGGTACTCGGCCAGGTACATCAGCATGACGCGCCCTCCGCGCTCGTGAGGTCCGCGACCACGCGTTCGAGGCCCATCGAGCGCGAACCCTTGACGAGCAGTGTCACAGCCGGCGACGCGGCCGCGACGGCCGTGCGCAAGGCCTCGACGAGTGCCGCGATATCATCGAAGTGCGCACCGGCCGGGCCGAACGCGCGCACCGCGTGGCCGGCCAGTGCACCGAGCCCGAACAGGCGATCGACGCCGGCGGCACGCGCCGCCGCACCCGCCTCCGCGTGGTAGCGCTCGGCCGCGTCGCCGAGCTCGCCCATGTCGCCGAGCACCAGCCATTTCGCGCCGGCGCACTCGGCGAGGACCGCGATCGCGGCGGCGAGCGCGGCCGGGTTCGCGTTGTAGGAGTCGTCGATGAGCGTGAGCCCCGCACGCAGCTCGTGCACGACCAGGCGCCCGGCGACCGGCGTGGCGGCGGCGAGGCCGGCGGCGATGTCGTCCAGGTCGACACCGACGGCCAGCGCGGCGGCAGCCGCGGCGAGCGCGTTGTCGACGTTGTGGCGGCCACGATGGGCGATGGAAATCGTGCGCTCGCCGGCCGGCGTGCACAGGCGAAAGCGGGTCGGACCGGATCCCGTCACGACGTCGCGCGCGCAGACGTCACCGCCCGACCCGAAACTCAGTACGCGGCGCGGCGCGGCCATCTCGCGCCACAGGCCGGCATAGGTATCCTGCTGGTTGATGACGGCCACACCATCGGCAGGCAGGCGGGTGTAGATCTCACCCTTGGTGCGGGCGACGGTGTCGACGTCGCCGAATCCCTCGAGATGGGCCGGCGCACAGAGCGTCACGACGCCGACGTGGGGACAGGCGATATCGCCGAGCAAGGCGATGTCGCCGGCGCGGTTCGCTCCCATCTCGATAACCGCGGCCTCGTGCTCGGGACCGAGCCGGAACAAGGTCAACGGGACGCCGATGTCGTTGTTCAGGTTGCCGCGCGTGACGAGCGTGTGCCGGCGCGTGGCGAGGATGGCGCCGATCATTTCCTTGGCCGTGGTCTTGCCGGCGCTGCCGGTGACGCCGATCACCGGGATTGCAAAGCGCAGGCGCCATTCGCGCGCCAGCATGCCGAGCCCGCGGCGTGGATCGTTGACCACGATCTGCGGCAGGGCGGCGCCGCGGCGTTCGCGCACCACCGCGCCGGCCGCACCCGCCTGCACGGCATCGTCGAGCTTGTCGTGGGCGTCGAAGCGCGGCCCGGAAAGGGCGAAGAAAAGCTCGCCCGCACCGAGCGTGCGGGTATCGGTGCCAACGCCGTCGAAGCGCGCGTCGGCGCCGTGCAGCGTACCGCCGAGGATGCGCGCGGCGTCGGCAAGACCGAGGGAAATCATGCCGTCCCCCCGGCCAGGGCAAGCTGCACCTG
>JAUIFX010000146.1 GCA_030429865.1 Gammaproteobacteria bacterium
GTACGCCCCGGTGTGCGGCTCGTGCGCGCCAGCGCGCGCTGACCGCACAGCTCGTTGATGGCGCTCGACTTGCCGGTGTTGGAGCGGCCGGCGAACGCGACCTCGCGGCCGCGGTCGGGCGGCATGCGGCGCAATTCCGGCACGCTGAGTGCGAATCGCGCGCCCTGCAACAGGCTGCGCGTGGCCTTGGCGACATCGGTGGTCATCGAAACGGATTCCTCCTGCAGCGGATGACGGAAGCGGCGGCGTCGCCGGCAGCCGCCACGGCCATCTCCGCGGCGCGATGGCGGCGCGTGCCCGCGGGCGCGGCGCCGCGCCGGCGCGTGCAGATAACGATCCGGCAGCCGTTATATAATCCGCGCCGACTTCGACAACCGAGAGCGAGAAGATGCCCCAGAGGAACCTGTTCCTGTTCACGGCCCTGCTGTGCCTGACCTTCACGAGCGTTGGCGCCCACGCCGACGGCCAGGCCAAGACCGCGGCCTGCGCCGCCTGTCACGGCCCCGACGGCAACAGCGTCAACCCGATCTGGCCGAAGCTGGCCGGTCAGCACGCGTCGTACATCGTAACGCAGTTGCAGGCCTTCAAGTCGGGCGCTCGCAACAACCCGAGCATGTCGCCGATGGCCGCCAACCTGAGCGAGGGCGACATGGCCGAGATCGGCGCCTGGTACGCGGCCCAGGCCGTCCAGGTCGGCACGCTGGGCGAAGACGTCGACGTCGATGCGGCGGCGAAACTGTATCGTGGCGGCGATGCCGCGCGCGGCATTCCCGCCTGCATGGCCTGCCACGGCCCGAGCGGCGCGGGCAACGCCCCTGCCGGCTTCCCGGCCCTGCGCGGCCAGCATGCCGAGTACACCGCGCTGCAGCTCAAGGCCTATCGCGACGGCAGCCGCGACACCGACCCCGCCGGCATGATGCGCAACATCGCCAAGCGCCTCAGCGACGCGGATATCGAACTGCTCTCGCAATACGTCTCGGCCCTGCACTGAGGCCGGCCGTCGCGATCGCGGCGCCACGGCCGCGCGCGGGGAACCCCCGGGCGCGGCGGGCGCCTAAGGCTCACTGCCACCACGGATCTCACACCATGCTGAAAGCCCTTCTCGCCTGCGCCCTGCTGCTCGCCACCCACGCGGCCACTGCCGAAGACTACGTCGCCGGCCGTCACTACGAGGTCATCGAGCCAGCCCTGGAAACGCAGACCGCGGACGGCAAGGTCTCGGTGATGGAGCTGTTCTGGTACGGTTGCCCGCACTGCTACGAGTTCGAGCCGACCATCGAGTCCTGGTTGGAGAACAAGCCCGCGCACATCGAGTTCGCGCGCGTGCCGGCGGTATTCGCGCGCAACTGGGAGATCCACGCGCGGGCCTTCTACGCCGCCGAGCAGCTCGGCGTGCTCGAGAAAACCCACGAAGCGCTGTTCACCGCGCTGCATCGCGAGCGCCGCCGCCTGTTCACCCCCGACGACCTCGCGACGTTCTACGCCGAGCACGGCGTCGCCGAAAAGGACTTCCGCGAGGCCTACGATTCGTTCGACGTCGATAACAAGACCCGCCGCGCGATGGCGATCACGCGCAAGTCCGGCATCGGCGGCGTGCCCGCGATCATCGTCGCCGGCCGCTACCGCCTCAGCACGCAACAGACCGGCTCCTACGAGGCGATGCTAAAGGTTGCCGAGCACCTGGCCGCTATGGAAAGCAATCGGTAGCTGCGCGCGGCAGCCCGGTGGCGGCCCCGGCCGCGACCCACCCCGAAGCCGCGTCCCGGCACCCGGCAGGCACCGTGACTTCGCCGCTCTTCGTTACGACGGCGCGCGAAGCATCGCGGCAGGCGATGCAGGAAGTTCAGGAAGGGCGGCCAGGCAGTTGGATAACCTCGCGCAAAACTCACGCTCCCCCGCCCCGCGGCGCGAAAGTCCCGGCGAGCGCGCCACGGGCGAATCGGTCGCACGCGAATCGGTCGCACGGATGCAACGCGCGATTCTGCGCCTCTCGCTCGCCTACCATGGCAAGAACGCGGGACTCGATCGCAAGCTGAAGGAATTCGGCCTGCTCATCCGCAGCGGCCGCCGCCAGGCAGATCGTCAGCAGCTGATCGACGAAATCGTCGACACCATCGTCTCGCTCGACCTCGACCCGGGGCCGGAATCGAAAGCGGCACCCGAGGCCGACTCGTCCGCCGAGGCGCTGTTCCACTTCCTGCGCAGCCTGCGCGTGCCGGACACGCTGCAACCGGAAATCGAGCGGGCGCAGCGCGCACTGCGCGACGGCCGTGACAAGGCGCTGCTGCTGGCCCAGCTCGGCCAGACCGCCGATGCGCTGTCGCAGAACCTGATGCGCTCGCCCGAGAGCTGCGTCGACGCACCGGCGATCCGAATGTTGCTACTCGAGCTGCTCGAGCGTATCCCGGTCTCGCAGGCGCTGCACGAACGCGTCAGTCCGCTGCGCCGGAACATCGAGGCGGCCGAACGCATCGAGGCCTTCGTCGGCGGTGTCAACGGCATCGCCGCGCTGGTCGCCGACCTGCAGAACGAGCTGCGCGAAGAACTCGACAATGCGCGGCGTTTCCTGCACGAGACCGACCTCAGGCTGCGCGAGTTCGAACGCTTCGTGCAACGCTCGCGCGAAATGCACATCGAGACCAATGACGACGCCCTGCAGCTGAGCGACGCCGTCTCCGGCGAGCTCGACGCGCTGCGCGCCGACGCCGCGGCGAGCGAAACGCTCGAGGAGTTGCAGGCCTCCATCGAGACGCGCATGGACAACATCGGCAGTGGTCTCAATACCTTCGTCGCTTCGCAGAAGCTGCGCACGTTCGAAGCGAACGAGTCGATCGACCGCATGAAACGGCGCCTGCACGAGCTCGAAGCGCAGGCCGAGACCCTGCGCGAGGATCTCGAACAGCAGCACGCCCGCGTGCTCGTCGATCCGCTGACCGGCGTGCTCAACCGGACCGGCTACATGGAAACCGCGGCCAAGCAGGTCGCGCGCTGGAAGCGCCACGGCGGCGCGCTGAGCCTGGCCGTGATCGATCTCGACAACTTCAAGCAGATCAACGATCGCTACGGCCACGCCGCGGGCGATCGCGTACTCTCGACCGTCGCCACCAAGCTCACCGAGATGGTCCGCGAAAGCGACACCCTGAGCCGCTACGGCGGCGAGGAGTTCGTGCTGCTGCTGCCGGAAACGGCGCTCGAGTCGGCCTACCTGCTGCTCGAGAAGGTACGCAACCACATCGAGCGCTGCCCGTTCCGCCACAAGGACACACCGGTACAGGTTTCGATCTCCTGCGGCGTCGCCGAGTTCGGCGACGGCGACAGTCTCGACGCCGTGTTCGAGCGCGCCGACAAGGCGATGTACCTGGCCAAGCAGGGTGGCCGCAACCGCGTGTGCAAGGAAGGCGACCTGATCGCCGCGGCGCTGCCGCGCACCGCCTGAGCGAGCGTGCGCGCCGCGCTCAGGATTCGGGCGGCAGGAAGTTGACGATGACGTCGCCCGCGACCGGCTCGTAACGCGTCACGTCGAGCACCAGGCCGCCGCCGGCCTTGACCACGAGAGCGGCGAACAACTCCGCATCGACGCGCGCACAGTACTTGTCGAAATCGTACTCCCCGCTCAGGCGCGTCTTCTGGAAGCGCCAGCCCTCGAAGTAGCGCTGCAACAGGCTTTCGTACAGCGCCTCGCCGGAAAACACGCGCTGCCCGCGCAGGGTCGGCGTGAGGCCGGTACGGTCGTCGGCATCCGCGCCCGGCATCGGCAGCTGGAACACCGAGCTGCGGTTGAACTCGTTGGAGAAGCGGGTGCAAACCAGCGCGTTGTAGGCGTCGTTGTCGGTCGCCGCCATGACGTAGCCGATCGACGACAGGTCGAGGTTGCGGTCGGCCGACTCGGAAATCACCTGGCCGAAGTGGATCGGCAGGCCGGCGAGCCGCGCGGGGCGCAGGCGGTGCCAGGACGCGTCGACCATCAGCACGGGGATATCGAGCTCCTTCAGGCGCACCGCGAGATCGATCGACCACGGCGAGGCGCCGACCAGCACCAGACCGTCGGCGCGCTTCGAGGCCAGGCCCAGGTGGCGCGCCACCCATGGCAGGGAGAACCCGTGCAGCACGACCGTGGTGACGATGAGCAGGAAGACCAGCGGCAGCAGCCGGTCCGCGTCGGCGTAGCCGGCCTCGAGCATGCGCGCCGAGAACGCGCCGGCGACGGCCGCCGCGACGATGCCGCGCGGCGCGATCCAGCCGACCAGCACGCGCTCCTGCCAGCTGAGATCGGTGCCGAGCGTGGCGACCGCGACCGCCAGCGGCCGCAGCACGAAGATGACCAGGAGAATCAGCAACGCGCCGTGCCAGTCCAGCGCGCGTAACAGGGCCGGGTCGAGATCGGCCGTCAGGACGATGAACAGCACCGAGACCAGGGCCACGGTGATGTTCTCCTTGAAGCGCCTGAGTTCCTCGATGCTCGGCAGGTTGGCGTTGCCGAGCGCGACACCGAACACGGTCACCGTGAGCAGGCCGGCCTCGGCGAGCAGCAGGTTGCCGAGCGCGTAGGTGCCGAGCACGGCCGCGAGCATGCCCGGTCCCTTGAGGTACTCGGGCACCCAGCCGCGCCGGTAGCACTGGCCGAGCGCGACGCCCGCGAACCAGCCGAGCGCGGCGGCCGCGATGAGCACCACGATCACGGTCGCGCCCAGCTCGAGGTTGCCGCGCACGCCGCCGCGCAGCAGGAAGTACTGGAACACGATCACCGCGAGCAGCGCGCCGAGCGGGTCGTTGACGATGCCTTCCCACTTGAGCAGCGAAGCCGGGCGGGCGCGCAGGCGCGCCTGGCGCAGCAGGGGCAGGATCACGGTCGGCCCGGTCACGACGATGATCGCGCCGAACTCGACCGCGACCGGCCAGGACAGCCCGCCGACGTAGTGCGCGGCACAGGCGCCGAGCACGAAGTTGAGCACGAGCCCGAGCGAGACCAGCCGCCGTACGCCGCTGCCGGCGTGGCTGAGCTCGTGGAAATGCAGGTTGAGGCCGCCCTCGAACAGGATCACGGCGACGGCGAGCTGCACGATGGGCTCGAGCAGGCTGCCGAAATCCTGCGCCGGAACGACCAGCCCCGTGGCCGGTCCGAGGACGAAGCCGGCCGCGGTGAGCAGGACGATGGCCGGGATGCGGAAGCGCCATGCCGTCCATTGCACGGCGATGCCGGCCACGATGACGATAGCGACGACGTTGGCGAGATGAGCGTGCATGGGGACTCCGCGGACGACGACCGGTAAGCTTCAACGCGCGACGGCGCGGCCCGGGACCGGGCCGGGAACCGCGAGCGGGAGCGTCCGGGCTGTCACATAATCGTCATAAATTCGCAACATAATGCCCGCGGCTGGTCGCCGGACCCCGTTTTTACCGCCATTTCCCAGGAGACAGCATTGATCCACCACACCCTCATCGCCATCCCGCTCGCACTCGCGCTGACCGCCACCGGCGCCCAGGCCGTCGAGGTCGACGCCGCGATCCCCCACTACGAGAAGACCAGCGGCGTATCGGGCAACCTCTCGAGCGTCGGCTCTGACACGCTCGCCAACCTGATGACGCTGTGGGCCGAATCCTTCAAGCGCTTCTACCCGAGCGTCAACGTGCAGATCCAGGCTGCCGGTTCGTCCACCGCGCCGCCGGCGCTGACCGAGGGTACCTCGAATCTCGGCCCGATGAGCCGCATGATGAAATCGAACGAAATCGAGGCCTTCGAAGCGAAGCACGGCTACAAGCCGACCCCCGTGCCGGTCGCGATCGACGCACTGGCGGTCTACGTGCACAAGGACAACCCCATCAGCGGCCTCACCATCCCCCAGGTCGATGCCATTTTCTCCGCTACGCGTAAGTGTGGCTACCGCGCCGACATCACCACCTGGGGCGACCTCGGCCTCGAGGGCGAATGGGCGGGCCGCGCGGTGCAGCTCTACGGGCGTAACTCGGTCTCCGGCACCTACGGCTTCTTCAAGGAGAAGGCCTTGTGCAAGGGTGATTTCAAGAACAGCGTCAACGAGCAGCCGGGCTCGGCCTCGGTCGTGCAGGGCGTGACCAAGTCGCTCAACGGCGTCGGCTATTCCGGCATCGGCTACCGCACCTCGGGCGTGCGCGCGGTACCGATCGCGCTCAAGGAAGGCGGCGAGTTCGTCCCCGCGACCCCGGCCAACGCGGTCAGCGGCGACTACGCCCTCGGCCGCTTCCTCTTCGTCTACGTCAACAAGCACCCGAACAAGCCGATCGCGCCGCTCGAGCGCGAGTTCCTCAAGATGGTGCTCTCGCAGGAAGGCCAGGAAGTGGTGATCAAGGACGGCTATATCCCGGTGCCGGCCAAGGTCGTCGAGAAGCAGCTGGCCAAGGTTCTCGCCGAGTAGCCGCCGAGCCCGGCGGTGCCGCGCTGTGCGGCACCGCCGTTCCCTGCTGCGCAGGCCTCATCCACCCGTCGACAACCGCGGCGCGGCTCGCACGACGTAGCGCCACGGCGTACCGGGTGCCAGCGCGCGGAACGGCCAGCAGGTCACGAGCACGAGTTCATCGGCGGCGGCGGCGATCGCGGCCGCGTCGCGATGCACCACCGCGGTATCGACGACCTCGTAGCGGTGCGTGCGCCCGCGCCGCTCGAGCGTCACCGGGTCGCCGCGCGCGACGTGCTCGAGTACGCTGAAATGGGTATCGCGGTGTCCCGCGATGATGCTCACCCGCCCCTCGCCGGGCCACGCCGACGCGTCCACGTGCGCCGGTCCGAACGCGAGGTTGCGCGCCGATGCGCCGGCCAGCACGATGGCCGTCGCGCCCTGGCGCGGCAGGCCGAGGCGCGCCGCGGGCCAGGTATCCGCCCCGGGCCACGGGCGAATTGCCTGCGCGCCGCCGCCGCTGCGCGCCCAGGCGTTGGCGAGCAGGGCCTGGGCGAGCCATGCCTTGAGGGCGATGCGCGCCGCGTCGCCGCCCTGCCAGGCAGCGACGAGCAGCAGCGTGACGATCACGAAGCGGCGCCCGTGGCGCGGGATCATTGCCCTGATCATCGCCCGGCCACCGCGTGCCGGCGGCCGCGCCGCGCACAGACCAGCGCCGCGCAGAGCGCTGCCAGCATGCCGAGCAGGCGCACGGCCAGCGGCGTCGCCGTCTGCGGCAGGCCGCCCGGGATGCGCATCGTCCAGCCGGCCGGCAGCTTGCCCGGCACGGCCGCATCGTGCGCCGCCGCCGTGCGCGGGCGCGTCGGCGTGACATCGACCGCGACGAGACTGGTATGGGCGGTGACCAGGTGGTGGGTCAGTGCCAGGGTGGTGATCTCGGCGGCGATGTCGGCGGCATCGCGACCGCGCACGCGCGCCTGTTCCAGGCCCGCGATCTTCTCGCGTGCCCAGGCCACGCCGAGGCCACGCGCCGTCGCGCCGCCGCGCAGCGGCACGCGCGTCGCCCATGGCCGGCCCGCCAGCCGCCCGTTGAGGTCGAGGGACTGCGGCCGTGTCGTGAAGCGCAGCGCGAGCATCAACGGTTCGCCGGCGTAGAGGTCGGGGAGTGCACGCGGCCAGATCTCGACCCCGGCCGGCAGGCCGTCGAGACGGAGATCGGCGAGCACCGGGAACTCGAGCTTGTCGACCAGCGCGCGCATGCGCTCGGCAACCTCGCTCACGTTGCCGATGTAGGTGAAACTGCCGTGACCGACGCTCGCCGCTTCGCGCATGAAATAGCTGTTCGGCGCACTGCCGATGCCCACCGTGAACAAGCGCGTCGCGCCTCGGCGCCGTTCGATCGCGGCCAGCAAGGCCGCTTCGTTGCCGACGCTGCCGTCGGTGAGGAAGACGACCTGGCGCACGCGCTCGCCGTGCTCCCGCCCGTCGAGCACGGCCTCGATGGCCGCCGCCATCTCGGTGCCGCCGTCCGCCTGCAGACCGTCCACCCAGCGGCGCGCGCGGGCCAGGTTGGCGGCGTCGGCCGGCACGGCTTGCGGTTGGAAGCGGCGCACCCGCGAGTTGAACTCGACCAGGTTGAAGGTATCGCCGGGACGCAGCCGCTCGATGGCGTAGGCGAGCGCGGCGCGGGCCTGCGCGATCGAGGTGCCGAGCATCGAACCCGAGGTATCGATGACGTAGACGACCTCGCGCGCCAGCGCCTGCTCGCGCGCCCGCGGCGCTTCCGGTGGATAGAGCATGACCAGCCCGTAACCCGCGTCCGGTCCCTGCTCGGTGAACAGCGCCGCGCGCGGCATCGCCGCCGGCCGCGGCCGCCAGCGCAGCTCGAAATCGCGATCGGCCGGCACCGTGCCGGCGGCCAGGCTGACGTCGTAGATCCCCGGCGCGCGCTCGCTGTGCGCGATCGCGTGGTAGGGGCTCTCGATCGCGGCGAGTTCGAGCCCGGCGTCGAGTACGACGTCGATGGTGACCGGGTTGTCGTGACCGACGCCGACCGGCGTGACCGGTGGCGTGATAGCGCTCGCGTCCGGCACTTCGTCGGTGTTGAGCGCCCAGCCGCCGCCGTCGAAACCACCCACCGGCCGCGTGCCCGGGATGTAGCGGATGCCGCTGGCGAGCGGGAAACGCAGCGCGAAAGCATCACCGTCGACCTGCACGGTCTGCTGGTACTCGATGCTCACCACGACCTGCTCGCCCGGTCCGATGTTGGCGACCCGGGTAGTGAACAGGTTGGGCCGCTGCTGTTCGACCAGGCTCGCCTTGCGCCCGCTCTCGCGCGCCTGCTCGTAGGCCCTGCGCGCCGCCGCGCGCGGTTCGATGCGGCCCTCGATGCGGCGCTCGCCGACCGTCATCTGCAGGTGATCGACCGCGGCACGCTCGGGCAGCGGAAAGACGTAGATGCCGTTCACCCAGCCGCTGCCGGCATGGGTGAAGGTCTGCGCGACGCGGACGCGTGCGATGAGGCCGGTCACCGTCATCGATACCGCGGTGTCGACCAGCGGCGCCTCGACGGGTGGGTCGGCATCGGCGCCATCGAGCAGCAGCGCGCCGTGCCGGATCTCGTCCGGCAGCGACCCGCGCGCGGCGGCGGACGTGGCGAGAAGCAGCAGCAGGGCGAGGCCGGCGAGCGAGCAACGGCGGCTGACGACGAGGACGGGGTGAGAAGGCATCATGGCGCGGACTCCGCGTGGGTGGATGCGGCAAGCCTCGCCCGCCACATGC
This sequence comes from Gammaproteobacteria bacterium, assembly GCA_030429865.1. Taxonomy (GTDB): domain Bacteria; phylum Pseudomonadota; class Gammaproteobacteria; genus JACKNG01. Next base: position 9,153 of record JAUIFX010000146.1, read on the forward strand.
GACCGTGGGGGACGCACGCGGACAATCGGGGTCAGCGCCGCGACTCGCGCCGGTCAGCGGCTGTCGCAAAGTGCCCGCGAGTGCCCGCGACTGTCGCCCTTGCCGCATCCGGCGCAGCGGGCCGGCCGGTTGCTGGGTACACTGTGGCCATCGCGGGCCGCGCCGATGCGATGGCGCCGACAGGGAACCGGCAGATGTCGACACCGGACTGGACACAGATAGCCGCCGAGCTCAACGCGCACCTCGCGCGCGAACGGCTTTCCGCGCAGGACGTGGCGCGCCGCGCCGGCGTCGATCGCAAGACCATCGAACGCCTGCGCGCCGGACGTGCAGTGCGCGCGCAGACACTGACCTGGATCGAGCAGGCGCTCGGCGTACGCCTCGGCACCGATGCCGCGGCGGGCAGCGCCGGTATCGCCCCGGCCGCGCTCGGCGGCTACCACCACGAGACCGTGGCGCCGTTGCTCGGCGAGTACCTCGCCGTGCGCCGCTCGTTCGACACGCCCGGGCGTCTGATCGCGAGCGCACTCGAGATCACCTGGGACAGCCGCCGTCCGGCGCTGACCTTCGCCGAGGCACAACGCAACCGCGGCGCCGCCGGCAAGGTCTACAACTACCGCTTCGCGGGTGAAGTCTCGATCCCGCCCAACCTCGGCATCATGCACTTCATGGTGCGCTCGGACGACGGCCGCGTGCGCCTGACCACGACCGGCATGCCGCGCGAGGAGGACGGCACGCTGATCATGAAGGGCTTCCTGCTGACGCTGAACGAACTGCGCGACATCGGCTACTACCCCGTCACCTCGCCGGTGTTCTTCGCGCGCCGCCATGCGGGACTTCGCCTCACCAGCGGCAGCGTCGAGCCGGACGCGCCCGGCCACGCCTGGGCCGAGGCCCTGCTGACCGAGATCGCGCACAAGTTCCTGCCACACGCGCCGTGATCCGACCGCGCATGCCGCGCCGCGCCGCAGCGCTGATGCTGCTCGCAATGACCTTGCCCCTCGGCGCGACCGAAAGCCGGCATGGCCGTGCCGAAGCGATCGACGGTGACAGCCTGACCCTCGCGGGCGAAGAAATCCGCCTGCACGGCATCGATGCGCCGGAATGGCACCAGTCCTGCACGCGCGACGGCCGCGAAAACGCCTGCGGGGTCGCGGCGCGCGACGCCCTCGCGGCGCTGCTCGCCGCCGGGCCCGTGACCTGCCGCTGGGAGGCGCGCGATGCCTACGGCCGCGCGCTCGCCACCTGCTGGCGCGGCGCGGAGAACCTCAACGCCGCGCTCGTCGCCCAGGGACACGCCCTGGCCTACCGCCGCTACTCGACGGCCTACGTCAGCGACGAAGACGCCGCACGCCGCGCGCGCCGCGGCCTGTGGGCCGGCAGCTTCGAGGCGCCGGCAGCCTGGCGCGCCCGCGCACGGCGCGAGACACCGGCGACGGAGCCCGCGGCATGCCCGGTCAAGGGCAATGTCAACCGCGCCGGCGAGCGCATCTACCACGAGCACGGCACGCCGGGCTGGGGCCAGGTGCGCATCCGCCCGGCGCAGGGTGACCGCTGCTTCGACGATACCGCGCAGGCGCGTGCGGCGGGGTTCCGCGCACCGCGCGGCGGCGGGCGGCGCTGAAGCGGCACGGGCAGACGGCCAACCGTGCGCAGCGCAGCCTGTACGAGGGCGCGTCCGCGACAGGTAAACTGGGCACGCCGGCGGGTTCGAGAGGTGGACGGCATCAACACAAGCATCGTGAGCGGGTACGCTCCACGCGCGGCGCAGACGAGCCGGCACGGGACACCCGTCCCTTCGCGGCGGAACGCCGCCTGAGGCTCGGCAGCCGTGCAATCGTCAGCCGGGTACGGCCGTAGCGTCGCCGTGCGCACCGTGGCCGCGGCTTTCGCCTGGTGGACGCTGAGCGAGGGACGCGACGACGCCTGGGCATTCGGCACGGTTGCTGTCCTGCTCGCGGTCGCGGCGAGCCTGTGGCTGTTGCCGCTGCGCGCCCGACCCCGCGTGCGCCTGGCCGCAGGCATCGCCTTCGCCGGCTACTTCCTCGTGCAGTCGCTGCGTGCCGGCCTGCAGGTCGCCTGGCTCGCGCTCGCCCCCCACGCGCGGCTCGCCCCGGGCAGCATCGAGCTCACGCTCGCCCTGCCGCCGGGCCCGGCGCGCTACCTGCTGGCCGGCACGCTCAGCCTGCTGCCCGGCACGCTCAGCGTGAGACTCGACGAGGCGCGCCTCGTCGTGCACGCGCTCACCGGCCTTGCGCAGGTCGAAGCCGAGGTGCGCGCGCTCGAGACGCGCATCGCCGCGCTGTTCGGAGCCCCCCGATGAGCGCGCTCGCGGCAGCGGTGGCGCTGTTTCTGCTGCTCAACCTCGCCGCGGCGCTGGTCGTCGTCGCCCGCGGCCCGGGCGCGGCCGATCGCATGCTCGCCGCCCTGCTGTTCGGCACGACGGGGGTCGCGGTGCTGATGCTCGGCGCACTCGCGCTCGCGCAGCCACCGATCGTCGACGTCGCGCTGGTCCTCGCACTGCTCGCCGCGATTGCCGGCATCGCCTTCGCGCGGCGCGGCTGGCGCGCACCGGAGCGCGGCGATGCTTGATGCCGTGAGTGCGGCCCTGATGCTGCTCGGCGCCGGTTTCTTCCTCGCCGGCACGGTCGGCCTGCTGCGCTTCCCCGATGTCTACAGCCGCCTGCACGCGCTGACCAAGGCCGACAACCTCGGCGTCGGCTGCATCGCCGTTGCGCTCGCGTTGCAGGCGGACGGGCTCGCCGCCGGGCTCAAGGTGCTCATGGTGTGGCCGCTGGTCCTGCTCGCGAGCGCGGCGGTCAGCTACGCGATTGCCGAACGTGCCCGCGCGCTCGGCGTGCCGCTCGACGGCCGCCCGCCGGACGACGTGCCATGAGCGCGGATCTCGTGTTCGACCTCGTGCTCGGCGCCGGCCTGCTGTGGAGCGCCGCGGGCGCCTTGCTCGGACGCGATCGCTACGCCGCGGTGATCCTGTTCATCGTCTTCGGGCTGCTGATGACGCTGGCCTGGGTACGCCTCGCGGCGCCGGACATCGCGCTGGCCGAGGCCGTCATCGGCGCCGGGCTGACCGGCGCGTTGTTGCTCGACGCGCTCGGCGGGGAGTCGGCGGGGAGCGTGCGGCGCGGCGCTTCGCGCTGGCTGCTGCTGCCACTCGCCGGCGCCATCGTCGTCCTGCTGGCGGGCGCGCTGCGCGGGCTGCCGGCACCCTCGGGCGAGCTGCGCGAGGCGGTCTCCGCCGCGCTTGCCGCCAGCGGCGTGTCGCACCCGGTCACCGCCGTGCTGCTCAACTTCCGCGGCTACGACACCCTGCTCGAGGTGGCGGTACTGCTCGCCGCGCTGCTCGGGGTCCTCGGCGCGGTACGCGGCGCGCGCCCGGCACGCCTGTCCGCCGCACCGGTGCTGCAGGCGGCGACGCGCGTGCTGCTGCCGTTCATGCTGCTGACCGCGTGCTACCTCCTGTGGGCCGGCGCGCACCGGCCGGGCGGGGCGTTCCAGGCGGCCGCCGTGCTCGCCGCCGACGTGGTGGATC
>JAUIFX010000147.1 GCA_030429865.1 Gammaproteobacteria bacterium
ACTCGCTGATGCCAAAGTGTCGAGCAACCATGATGGCGCCGTCCACCAGCCAGCTCGCGCCCGGGTCGTGGACCCAGATCAGCTCGAAGCGATCACCCGCCGGCTCGTAATCGAGATACCCGGCGGCGACCATGCCGCGCGCCCACTCGTCGACGTAGCGCGTGACGAGGCCGGTGCGTTCGACGAGTTCGGCGACCGTCAGCGGCCCTGCCCCCGCCATGGCGCCGAACAGGCCGGTCTCGGTCCCGAGCCAGGCGAGCCCGGCCGCCATGCCGCCGGACACGTCGCGGAACACGCGCTCGGCCATGGTCTTCATCTTCGTTTTGTCCATCGCTCACGACTCCCCTCGCTCAAGTGGCGCCGGTAACGCCGGCGCGGCCATCCGCACGAGCACGCGCGGCGCTTGCGCGGCATCGGCTGGGCGGCAAGTCTAGCGTGACTGCCGTCGCGATGGATGCCGCGGGCGAGCGCGCGACGAGACGGGGCGGTCGCGGCGAGGGTCGGGTGCAGGCTGTCCGCATGGCGGAACGGCGCGATGCCGGTACGCGATGCATTCGCCGGGCCCGACGGCCCACACGCCGGGCGCGGCGGCGTCGAAACGGCATCCCACGGCGGCTTTCGCAATGCCGGGCCGGAAAGGCTTGACAGGCCGCTGACGGCCACCCATCGTTGTTCCATAAATTTAATTCACATTCCGAATAGTGGAACACACAGCATGAGCACGATCGACAAGGCCCTCGACGTCCTGTTCCTGCTCGGCAACCAGCCGGGTGCCCTGCGCCTGACCGATGTCGCCAGCGCGCTCGCCATGCCGCGTTCTAGCGCGCACCGGGTGCTCGCCCCGCTGCTGCGCCGCGGTCTCGTCGAACAGGACGCCCAGGGCCGCTACCAGGCCGGGTTCGGCCTCGTGGCGCTGGGCCTCGGCGCGGCGGCCCGCGAGCCGCTCGCACTCGCCGCGCGCCCGTTGCTCGAAGCGGCGGCGGACGAGCTGGGCGAGACGTTCTTCCTTGTCGTCGCCCGCGCCGGCTGCCTGCGCGTGCTGGAAAAGGCCGAGGGCAACGGCTTCCTGCGCGCCGCGCCGCAGCTCGGCGCGAACGTGCCGGTGCACGCCACCGCGGCCGGCAAGCTGTTCCTGGCGCACGCACCCGACGCGGTCGAACCCGGTGAGCTGACGGCCTACACCGCCGCCACCCGGCACACACCCGAAACCCTCGCCGCGGACGTCGCCCGGGCCCGCGCCGACGGCTACGCATTGAACGACGAGGAGTGGCAGGCCGGCCTCGCCGTGGTCGCCGCGCCGGTGTTCGTGCGCGGCGACCTCGTCGGCGCCGTCGCGCTCGCGATGGTCGCACCGCGCCTGCACGAACTCGGCGCGCCGGCCGCCGCGCGGCGCGTGGTCCACGTCGCCGAGGGCATCGCACTGCGCATGGAGGGCGCCGCGCCATGAAAGCCTGGTACGAAGGCCGCATCGTCGACGCGGCGAGCTGCCGCATCCCGGTGCTCGATCACGGCCTGCTCTACGGCGACGGCGTGTTCGAAGGGATCCGCATCAGCGCGGGCCGCGTGTTCCGGCTCGACTGCCACCTCGCGCGGCTCGCGCGCTCGGCGCGCGCCATCGGCCTCCGCCTGCCCTGCCCGCCCGAGGACATCCGCGACATCGTGCTCGATACCGCCCGCGCACACGGCGAGGCCGAAGCCTACGTACGCCTGCTCGTCACGCGCGGCGTCGGCGAGCTGACGCTCGACCCGACGGATTGCGACGAACCGCGGCTGATCTGCATCGTCGCGCCGATCCGCCTGTTCGACGATGCCGCGCGCACCCGCGGGCTGCGCCTGATGACGGCAGCCTCGCGCCGTCCGCGCAGCGACCAGCTCGACCCGCAGGTGAAGAGTCTCAATTACCTCAACAATGTTCTCGCCAAGCGCGACGCGCGCCTGAAGGGTTTCGACGATGCCTTGCTGCTGAACGACGCCGGCCACGTCGCCGAGGCGAGCGCGGCCAACGTGTTCGCGGATCTCGACGGCGAACTGGTCACGCCGCCGCCGAGCGACGGCGCCCTGCCCGGGCTCACGCGCGCGTCGCTGATCGACATCGCGCGCGCGGCCGGTAGCGAAGTCAGCCAGCGTTCGCTGACCCACTACGATCTCCTCGCCGCGCGCGAAGTCTTCCTGAGCGGCAGCGGCGCCGGGCTCGTCGGTGTCGCGAGCCTCGACGGCACCACCCTGGGCGGCGCGGACCGGCCGCGCCTCGCCGCGCTCGCGCGCGCGTGGCCGGACTACGTGCATGCGCACGGCACGCCATTCTGAGTTCGGGCGGGGCTTGTTCCGCGCCGCGGCGAGCGGCTATCGTCGAACCACGCCCTGTCCGCATGGAGCCGCGCACCCCCATGACCCGATCCCGCCATGGCAACCGCACGACGCCCAGCTTGCTGCGCACCCTGTTCACGGTCCTGCTGGGCGTGCTGATGATCGCCGCCGCCCGCGGCGCGGATACACCGCCGGCGCATGTCGCCGCCGCCCTCGCCGCGGCAGATCGCTGGGAGCGCGATCGCACCCGCGACGCGCGCGATCATCCCGCCGCCCTCCTCGCGTTCAGCGGCGTCGTACCCGGCCAGACCGTGCTCGATCTCTACACCGGCGGCGGTTACTGGGCGGAGCTGTTCGCGCGCGCGGTGAGTGCGGAGGGCCGCGTCGTCGCGCATACCAACACGGCCTACCGCAACTTTGCCGGGCGCCTGCTCGAGGCACGTTTCGCTGGCGGACGCATTCCCAACGTGACCGTACACGATGCCGAGATCGCCGATCTCGGTCTCGGCACGGCGCGCTTCGACCTCGTGTTCGTCGGTCTCGGCTACCACGACATCTACTTCCATGCCGACTTCTCGCCACTGGTCGGGCGCGACTGGCTGCTCGGCCAGCTGTGGGACGCGTTGAAACCGGGCGGCACGCTGGTCATCGTCGACCATGCCGCGCGCGAAGGCAGCGGCGCGACGGCGGTGCAGGCCCTGCACCGCATCGAGGAAGCCTTCGTACGCGCCGACATCGAAAGCGCCGGCTTCGTCTTCGATGCCGCCAGCGACGTGCTGCGCAACCCCGACGACGAGCGCAGCCTGAACGTCTTCGACGACGCCATCCGGCGCCATACCGATCGCTTCGTGCTGCGCTTCAGGAAGCCCTGAGCGCACGCTGCGGCGGCGGCACGCGGAACAGCAGCCGGTAGAGCACCGGCACCACGCCGAGCGTCAGCACCGTCGCGAAGGCGAGGCCGAAGATGATCGTGATCGCCATCGCTTCCCAGATGGGGCCGCCGCCGAACCACAGCGGCAGCATGCCGCCGACGGTGGTCGCCGTGGTCAGCAGGATCGGGCGCAGCCGCTCCGCGCCGGCGGTGAGGATGGCCTCGCCCCGATCGAGGCCCGCGTCGACGTTGAGATCGATACGCTCGATCAGCACGATCGCGTTGTTGATGACGATGCCGGCGAGAGAAATGATGCCGAGCAGCGTCATGAAACCGAAGTAGCTGTCGGCGACGATCAGCCCGAAAGTCACGCCGATCAGCGCGAGCGGGATCGTCAGCAGGATGATCAGCGGCCGCCGCAACGAATCGAACTGGGCGACGAGCAGCAGCACGATGAGCAATCCCGCGATCGGCAGCTTGGCCGCGATCGACGCGTTGGCCTTGCCCGAGGTCTCGGCTTCGCCGCCGTATTCCCAGCCGTAACCGAACGACCAGTCGCGCGAGAAGTCCTCGAGCCAGGGTTCGAGCGCCGCGAGCACTTCCGCCGCGGTGTAGCCGGGCGCGAGCAGCGCCTCGACGGTGACGGTGCGCAGGCGGTTGCGCCGCTCGATGACCCCGGGTTCGAACTCGAGCGCGACGTCGGCGACCTGGTCGAACGGCACCGAGCGGCCACTCGACTGTGCATAGACGTTGATCGAGCCAATCGGCTCGCGTCCGGCATCGTGTGCCGCCAGCGAGCGCAGCACGATCGGGATCAACTCGTCGCCTTCGCGGAAGTCGGTCGTCGCGAGGCCCGAGAAATAGGTCTGCAGCGACAGCGCGATATCCTGGTGCGTGATACCGGCGAGGCGCGCACGCGTGTCGTCGATGTCGACCACGGCCTTCTTCGTCCGCACGCCCCAGTTGTCGGTCACCTGGATCGCGCCCGGCGTATCGCGCAGGCGTGCCTTGATCGCATCGATGAGGGCAAACAGCCGGTCGGTGTCGCGTCCGGAAACGCGGATGGCGACGGGCGGCCAGGCCGGCGCGCCCAGCGCGAGCGGGCGGATGGTCGCCTCGGCATCGGGGAAGTGTTCGAAGACGTATTCGCGCAGCCGCGGAATCACCCGCTCGTTCATGTGCGCCGTCGAGGTCGCGTTGGCCAGCGCGATCGCGTAGTTGCTGGCCGGCGGGTGGGGAGCGAACGTCAGGTTGAAGCGCGGCGCGCCCTCGCCGATGAAGCTCGCCCAGTCGGTCACGCCCGGTTCGTCCGGCGCAGCGGCCCGCAACTCGCCGGCGAGCAAGGTCTCGACGCTGCCGACGACCGCCGCCGTCCGCGCCAATGGCGTACCGAAGGGCAGTTCGATTTCCATCGTGAACGTCGCGCGGTCGTTGGGCGGGAAGAAGATGTTCGGCACCAGGGCCATGGCCAGCACCGCGAGGTAGAACACCCCGGCGACGCCGGCGAGGAACCACCAGGGGTGGCGCAGGATGGCGACGAGGCCGGCGCGATAGGCGCCATGGAACCACGACGGCGGCGCGTCATCGCCCGCTTTCGCGCCGACCCGCAAGAGGTTCACGCACAGCAACGGCACCAGGGTGAGCGAGAGCAGCCACGAGGCGAGCAGCGTGATGGTGACGACCTTGAACAGGGAGGCGGTGTACTCGCCGGTATCCGACTCGGCCAGGTAGATCGGCAGGAAGGCGGCGGCGGTGGTCAGTGATGCCGTGAGCAGCGGCATGCGCAGCTCGCCCGCGCTGGCCACCGCGGCCGCGACGCGCTCTTCGCCCTGCTCGATGCGTACCATGATCGACTCGGCCATGACGATGGCGTTGTCGACCAGCATGCCGAGCGCGATGATCAGCGAAGCGAGCGACATCTGGTCGAGACCGATGCCGAACGCATCCATGACCGGGAACGCGGCGATGATCGAGACCGGGATCAGGCTTGCCACGATGAGTCCCGTGCGCAGCCCGAGAAACAGCACCATGACCAGCACGACAATGCCGATCGCCTGCAGCAGGTTGGCCTCGAACTCGCCTACCTTGCGCTCGACGATGCGCGATTGGTCCTGCAGCACGGTGAACTCGACCCCGAGCGGGTAGATGTCGCGCGCGCGCTCGAGCACGGCGCGTATCGCGGCGCCGAGCTCGATGTTGTTGCCGCCTTCGCGCATCGAGACGGCGAGGACCAGGGCCGGCGCGCCGTTGACGCGTGCGAGACTGGCAGGCGGGTCGATGTAGCCGCGCCGCACCGTGGCGATGTCGCCGAGCCGCACCACCGCGGCACTGCCGGGCGGGCTGACCACGCTGTCGCGGATGTCCTCGAGCGAGCCGTAGCTGCCGCTCGGCTCGAGCACGACCGTCTCGTATTCGAGGCGCAGTTCGCCGCCGGGCTGGACGATGTTGCGCGCGGCCAGGGTCTGCTTGAGCTGCATCGGCGACAAGCCCAGCTGCGCGAGCCGGGCGTTGTCGTACTCGACGAAGATGCGCTCGTCCTGCACCCCGGCGATCTCGACCTTGGCGGCGTCGGGCAACAGCAGCAACTCGTCGCGGATCTCCTCGGCGAAGGTCTCCAGCTCGCGGTAGGAGAAGTCCGCGCCGTGCAGGCCGACGATGAAGCCGAACACGTCGCCGAACTCGTCGTCGACGAAAGGCCCGCGCACGCCGTCGGGCAGTTGCCCGCGCGCGGCATCGACCTTGCGGCGCAGGCTGTCCCAGATCGGGCGCATGTCGGTGAAAGCCGGGCGCACGTTGACGTAGATGACGGAGATGCCGGCCTTCGAGGTCGAGCTGACGTAGTCGAGCTCGGGGATCTCCTGGATGACCTTCTCCAGGCGATCGGTGACGAGCTGCTCGACGCGCTCGGGGCTCGCCCCGGGGAAGTGCGTCGTGACCAGCGCGGTGCGCACGATGAAGCCGGGGTCCTCGGCACGCGGCATGCCGAGATAGGTGATGACGCCGGCGACGATCACCGCGAGGATCGCGGTGACGGTCACCCGGTTGCGCGCCAGGGCGCCGCGCGTCAGGTCCATTGCGCGCCGCTCACGCGCCGCCGCCGTAGAGGCGCACGATCATGCCGTCGCTGATGCGCCGCACGCCCGCCGTGACGATGCGCTCGCCGGCCTCCAGACCGGTCGTGATCGGCATGCCCTCGGCCTGCGGCTCGCCGGTCTCGACGGCGCGCCGCCGCGCGCGCCAACGCTCCTCGTCGACGCGTTCGAGCACGTACACGTAACGGCCGTCGCGATCCTCACCGACCGCGACGACGGGGACGCGCACTGCCGCCGCGGCCGGCTGCGCGTCGAAGCGGAACTCGACGTCGGCGGCCATGCCGGGCCTGACCTGCGGACACGTGCCCTCGAGCTGCACCACGACCGGGAACGCCGTCGCGCTGCTGGTGGTGGCGACGCCGACCTCGCTGACCCGGGCATCGAACTGCTGCCCGGACAACGCGGCGAAATGCACCGTGACCGCGGCGCCGAGACGCACGTCGCGGATCTGCGTCTCGGGCACCGACACCTTGACCTCCGGACAGCCGCCGCAACTCAGGCGCACGATGGCCTGGCCCGGGGCGACGTTCTCGTTCTCCTTGACGAAGGTCTCCGCGACGTCGCAGCGCGCGGGCGCCGTGAGCCGCGTGTAGGACAGCTTCAGACGCGCGTCGGCCAGGTTCTGTTCGGCGATGCTGACCTGCGCGGCGGCCGACTCGGCAGCGGCGCGTGCGGCGTCGAGTTCGCTGAGCGCCACGTTGTCGTTCTCGTAGAGCGTGCGCACGCGCGCATAACTGGCCTCCGCGTTGCGCAGGCCGGCGCGCGCGTTGCTGAGCTGCGCTTCGGCTTCGCGCACGCGCAGGACGAAGTCACGCGCGTCGAGTTCGGCGAGCAGCGCCCCCTCGGCAACGGTGTCACCGACCTCGACCGGGCGTGCACGCAAGGCACCGCCGACGCGGAAACTCAACTGCGCCTCGACGTCGGCCTGCGCGGCGCCGGAAAACGTGCGCGCGACCGCGCCACCGCCCGCTGCGACCACGACATGACGTACCGGGCGTACGCGCTCGTCCGGCGCCGCCGGCGGCTCGGGCTCGCACGCCGCGAGCAGCACGAGCAACGTACCGAGCGCGCACGAACGCGCGCCTCGCGACGCGGGCGCGGCGCTGCTCAACGCAGCCCGGCCGCGCGGAAGTACTCGTCGACCTCTGCGTACCATGATTCCAACCCGTCCGGCATGAGTAGAACATCGAAATCCGCCGCCGCGCGCAGCACCGCGACGAAATCGAGCATGAACTGGTAGCGCGCCTGCGCCGCCGCGAGGCCGGCGGTCAGCGCGGCGTCCTGGGCGTCGTTCAGCTCGGTGATCGAAGCGGTACCGGCGGCGTAGGCATCGGTCACGATGGCCAGGTTGTCGCGCGCCGCGGTGGCGGCTTCGCGCGAGAGCCGGATCGCGGGATAGGATCCGCTGGTGCGCTCGAGCGCGGCGAGCACGCGGGCGCGCACGGCGAGTTCGGCATCGGCGCGCGACAAGGTGGTGCGGGCGAGTTCGTAGCTCGCCCGCGTGCGCCGCGCGTCGCGCGCGCCGCCGAGAAACAACGGCAACTCGGCCTCGATGCCGAAGGCCCACTCGTCCTCGTCGCGGCCGACGCCGGCGAGGCTGGCACCGCGTCCGCCCCGCAGCAGCCGGGTCGCGCTCTGCCCGACGAGACTGACATCGGGCACGTAGTAGGCACGCCCGGTGGCGAGCAGCTGGCGTTCGGCGCCACCGATCAGCGCATCGATGCGCGCGAGCTCCGGCGCACGGGCGAGCGCGCGTTCGACGTGAAAGTCGCGCAACACGGCCCAGCGGCGCGCGTTGTCGAACAGGCGCCGGTAGCGGCTGTTGCCGAGCAGGGCAATGAAGGCCGGGATGCCGTCGTCGCTGACACCGAGCGCCGCAGCCTGGTCGAGCGCAAGCAGGCGCTTGAGTTCGATCGTCGCCGTGCCCGCCCCGGCTTCGGCGCGGTAGAGCTCCTGGCGGTCGATGGCCAGTTCGCTCTGCCAGCGCAGCGCCTCGCCACGCCCCGACTGGCCGATGTCGGCGCGCGCACGTGCGCGTTCGAGGTTGGCCTCGGTCAACGCGACGTTGGACGCGCGCACGTCGGCAAGGAGCACGTTGAGATAGGCACGCGCGGTCTGCTCGAGCACGTCCAGGACCGCCGCGCGCAAGGCCTCGTCCTCGGCCTCGCGCAGGTAACGGGCAATGTGCCAGCCCGACCAGGCACGTTCGGAATAGACGAGCTGGCGCGCACGGACCCCGATGCGCCCTTCGCGCTCGGCCGCGAACAGGGGGTTGGCGCGATCGCGGTCGATGATCGAGGTGCTCGCATCGAGCGCGAGCTGCGGCAGCAGCGCGGCGCGGCGCTCGGCCTGCTCGGCGTCGGCTATGAGCGGGTCCAGCTCGCTGATGCGCAGCGCCAGGTTGGCCTCCAGCGCGCGTTCTAGCGCGGCGACCAGGCCCAGCTCGGTCGCCGGCGGCGACGCCGGTTCGTCGACCCGGATCGCGCCCTCGAGATCCTCCCAGCGCGGTGAATAGCCAATTGCCGCGGCGGTGCGCATGTTGATGGCGAGCTTGCGTGGCTGCGCCAGCGCAACCGGCAGCGTGGCGGGCGCTTCGCCGAGCGCGATCGCCTGGATGTCGAGCGCGACGCGGCGTGCCGTGCGCGTGACGTCGAGCTCGCGGCCGGCGCCGCTCATGAGGAAACCGAGTTCCAGGTGGCGCTGGCCGAGCAGCGTGTAGCTCGGCAGCTCGCGCGCGATCAATGCCGCCGCCAGCGCGGCCAGCTCGGCGTCGTCGAAACGGGGCAGCGGCGGCACGTAGACGGCATCGACGTCGGCCGGCAAGCGCGCGACGAAAGGCGCTGCCGTGGTGTCGGCGGGAACCACCGTAATGCGCACCGCGAGCTGCGCGGCGGCGGCGGCGACCAGCGGCGGCAGCTCCGGCAGCGTCTCGAGCAGCACGCGGTCGGCCGCGATGGCGAGATGCCGGTAGCCGACCAGCGCGTGGAATGCCGCGAGGTCGTCACCGATGGTGTGCTCGCTGGCGATGTAGACGAAGTTGTGCCGCCCGCTCGCGCCGCCGGCGCGTGGAAACCCCTGCAACACGGGATCGGCGACGACCATGCCGACGACCGGCTTCGGCAGCTGTGCGCGCCGCGCGGCGAGATGCGTCGCGATGAGACCGCTGGTGAGCACGACGTCGACCTCCTCATCGTGCAGCAGCGCGTCGAGTCCCGCCGCGATGCGCGCCGCGTCCCACGCGCCCTCGCGGCGCTTGCTGCGCGGAAACCGCACCGTGAACTCGCGCCCCATCAGGGCCTCGGTCTCGCGGCGCACCGCCTCGAGCGGCACGTAGCGCCGCGCCGCAGGGCCGTCGTCGAGCACGCCGATGACGACTTCGCGGGCAGCCAGCGGCAGGCCCGTGGCGAGCAGCAGCACGGTGAGCAGCATGCGGACCGCCACGCGCCGGGCGACAGGGCCCGTCGCGTCCATGCAAGGCTCCGGCGGTGTGCTCATGGCCGCGAGTCTATCACCGGCAGGTGACGCGGCGACGCCGGGCGTGGCGCGCCGCGCGACGGCGCTATACTGTGGCTTCCGTTCCATCCACCAATGACGCCCGGCGGGTCGCTTTGCCGCTCCGCGCTGGGAGGTGCGATTGCCGGCGTCCAATCCAAGGGGAGGATCCTGTTCATGGTGGATCTCAATGAAGCCCACGAGAACTATCGCCCGAGTGCCGATGACCGGCGCCTCATCGAGGAATTCCGCGCCAACCCGATCGGGCACCACAGCCCCGACCTGCAACGCCTGCTGACGCGGATGCGCGGCGCACCGATGGCGGACAAGTACTGCCTGGTCGTGGTCGAACCGAACCGCGAGTGGCAGCTCGCCAAGACCACCGGCAAGGCCGGGCAGCCGGTCAAGCTGCTCAAGCAGCGCTTCACCAGCCAGGAAGACGCCGAATGGTACGTGTTCCGCCAGCGCTGGAAAGCGCTGACCGGCGAGACCCTCGGCGCCTGAGGCGCATCGAACGCGATACATCGAACGAGGTGCAACGAGGACGTGCACGTGTGCTCGAGACCCGCCAGCGGGTGGCGCGCCGGGCAACAAGACCCAGGGGAGTAGACGAACAATGATGAAAATCACCGCTTACGCCGATCGCATCAGTGTCGCGCCCGGCGAGACCATCAATTTCATGGTCAACTGCGAGGCGAAGACTTTCAAGGCGGACATCGTGCGCCTGGTCTGCGGCGACATGAACCCGGACGGCCCCGGCTACCAGGAACGGGTCGTGCGCACCCCGGCCAGCGGCACCTACAAGGGACGGCGCCAGGTCATCCACGCCGGCTCGTTCGTCGATGTCCCGGTGGGCAGCGCGCTCGACGGTCTCGACAGCTTCACCGTGCAGGCCTTCATCTGGCCGACCACCCCGGAGCGCGGCGAGCAGACCCTGCTCGCGCACTGGGACGAGCGCGCCAAGCGCGGCTTCGCGCTCTCGCTCGCGGCCGACAACGGCGGTCTCTCGCTGACGCTCGGCGGCGGCCGCAGCCGCGTCCAGACCGTCTGCACCGGCAAGAGCCTGCTCGCGCACGAATGGTATTTCGTCGCCGCGACCTTCGACGCCGCGAAGAAGCAGGTCACCCTCTACCAGGAGCCGCTGCATACCCACGTCGGCACGCGCGACGCGGCGGTGACGCGCGGCAAGGTCACGTTGGCCCGCCTCGGCGAGCGCCAGGCCCCGGTCACCATCGGCGCCCGCTACAGCCGGCACGACAAGGGCCGCACCGTGTGCAGCGGCTACTACAACGGCAAGATCGACTCGCCGCGCATCGCCTCGCGGGTACTGGAACGCGCCGAGATGGAGGCCCTCAAGCAACGCCGCATCGAGGGCGCGCTGCGCCAGGACCTCGTTGCCGCCTGGGACTTCGCCGCCGACATCAGCGGTCTCAAGGTCACCGACACCTCGCCCAACCGTCTCGACGGCGAGGTCGTTCACATGCCGGCCCGTGGCATGACCGGCTGGAACTGGACCGGCGAAGAGATGGCCTGGCGCCACGCGCCCGACCAGTACGGCGCGATCCACTTCCACGACGACGACGTCTACGACGCCGGCTGGGAAGTCGACGTCTCGCTGACCGTGCCGGCGAATCTCAGGAGCGGCCTTTACTGCGCGCGCCTGCGCTGCGGCGACAACCTCGAGGACGAGGACTACGTGCCGTTCGCGGTGCTGCCGCCGCGCGGCAGGACGACTGCCAAGATCTGTTTCCTGCTGCCCACCGGCAGCTACATGGCGTATGCCAACGAGCACATGGGCACCGACGCGCCCATCGCGCAGCTGCTCGGCGGACGCCTCGTCGAACACGAACGCCAGGATCTCTACCGCAACGTGCACCGCGAGTACGGATCGAGCTGCTACGACGTGCACTCCGACGGCTCCGGCGTGTGCTACTCCTCGCGCCTGCGGCCAATCCTCAACATGCGCCCCAAGTACAAGTCCTGGCTCGGCGGCCAGGGCTCGACGCTGTGGCAGTTCAACGCCGACACGCACATCATCAACTGGCTCGAGAACATGGGCTACGACTACGATGTGATCACCGACGAGGAGCTGCACTACCAGGGCACGGCCGCGATCGAGGACTACAAGGTCGTACTGTCGTCCTCGCATCCCGAGTATCACTCGAAGCAGATGTGGGACGCGCTGCACGCCTGGCAGCAGCGCGGCGGCCGCTTCATGTACCTCGGCGCCAACGGCTGGTACTGGCGTATCGCCTACCACACCGAGGTGCCCGGCATCATGGAAGTGCGCCGCAACGAGGACGGCATTCGCGCCTGGGAGGCGCGCAGCGGCGAGTACTACCACTCCTTCACCGGTGAGTACGGCGGCCTGTGGCGGCGCAACGGCCGTCCGCCGCAGACCATCGTCGGTACCGGTTTTACTGCGCAGGGCTTCGACATCTCCTCCTACTACGTGCGCAAGCCCGACAGCTTCAAGAAGGAGGTGCGCTGGATCATGCAGGGTGTCGGCGACGAGGAACGCATCGGCGACTTCGGCCTCATCGGTAACGGTGCCGCGGGCCTCGAGCTCGACCGCGCCGATCGCCTGCTGGGTACGCCGCCGAACGCCTACCTGCTCGCCTCGTCCGAGGATCACACCGATATCTACCTCGTGGTCTGCGAGGAGTTGCTGATCAACTACCCCGGCCTCGGCGGCCAGGAGAACGACCTGGTGCGTGCCGACCTCGTGTTCTACGAGACGCCGAACGGCGGCGGCGTGTTCGCGACGAGTTCGATCGCCTGGCCGGGTTCGCTGTCGCACAACAACTACAAGAACAACGTGTCGCGGATCACCAAGAACGTTCTCGACCGCTTCATGAGTAACAAGGCACTGCTGGATTGATCGCTTCGGCGGCGGCG
>JAUIFX010000148.1 GCA_030429865.1 Gammaproteobacteria bacterium
CGGACACCGGCGAATACAAGTGGCACTACCAGACCGTGCCCGGCGAGACCTGGGACTACAACTCCAACATGGACATCGTGCTGGCTGACCTGAAGTACGGCGAGCAGACCATCAAGGCCTTGCTTCATGCGCCTAAGAACGGCTTCTTCTACGTCATCAACCGCGAGAACGGCGAGTTGCTGTCAGCCGAGAAGATCGGCAAGGCGACCTGGGCCAGCCACGTCGATCTCAAGAGCGGGCGTCCGGTCGAAAACGCCGGTGTGCGTTACGAGGACGGCGAGGAGCTGGTCTGGCCGAGCGCGGTCGGCACGCATTCCTGGCACGCCATGTCCTACAACCCGGATACCGGCCTGGCCTATGTACCGGTGGTCGAGATGCCCGGTTTCTACACCGACAAGGGTATGAAGCTCGAAGAGTGGAAGTCCCCCTACTTCGGCTTCGACCCGGGCATCGACACGCTGCGCGGCGACGTCCCCGCCGATGCCGGCACCGGCGCGCTGCGCGCCTGGGATCCGCTGCAGGCGAAGGTCGCGTGGGAACACCCGCTGCCCGGGATCTGGAACCCGGGCACGCTGACGACGCACGGCAACCTGGTCTTCCAGGGCCGTGCCGACGGCCGTTTCGTCGCCTACCGCGCGACCGACGGCGAGATCCTGTGGTCGGTCGAACTCGGGCACGGCATCTCGGCGCCGCCGGTGACCTACGAAGTGGACGGCAAGCAATACGTCTCGCTGCTGGTCGGCTGGGGCGGCACCGGCGCCTCCATGGTCGGCTCGATCGCCGCACAGCATGGCTGGGCTTACAAGGCGCAGGTGCGCAGGCTCTACACGTTCGCCCTCGACGGCGACGTGTCGATCCCGCCGCAGACCAACCCGCCGACCTTCCCGAAACCGCTGGCCGCGCCCGACTTCGTGGTCGACGCGAGCCTGCTCGACGAAGGCAGCTGGCTGTACAAGGAGTCGTGCTCGATGTGCCACGGCGGCGGTGCGGTGTCCGGCGGCTACGCGCCCGACCTGCGCGCCTCGCCCATCGTGCTGTCCGAAGCCGCGTTCAAGGACGTCGTCGTCAACGGCGCCAAGCGCGCCAACGGCATGCCCGACTTCAACGACTTCAACGACCACCAGCTCGCGGTCCTGCGGCATTACATCCGCCACCAGGCCGGTGAGCCGCAGAACCTCGGTGCGGGCGGGCACTGAGCGCGTGCCGCCGGCACCCTCCATGCGCGGTAGGAATCGTTAACGAATGTGTCCAGCGGCGCCTGCCCGACCACGGCGCGCCGCGGCACCCTATCATCGGGCAGCCATCGACCGCGGCTTCGAAACGCGGCGACGCCAGAAGAATTGGGTCCAGCTCCCTGACTGGTGCAAGCAGCGGTATGTTGCGCGCCGGCCAGGAGTACGCGCTGTTCTTCAGTGCGTTCGTGCAGTCGCGCGATGCCGGCGGCAGCGGTGCTGCGCTCGCCGCCAGTGCCGGCGGTGAGCTTGTGTTGAGGGTGCATACGGTACCCGAACCGGCCACGCTCGTGCCGCTCGGCCTGGCCGGCGTGCTCGGCAGCCGGCGCATCCGGCGCACCTGAACGCGGTCGCGGTCTCCCCGCACCATGGCGCGGGGAGACTCCTCAGCGGCCGCCGCCGGCCACGATCCAGTCCGTCATCTCGGCCGCCGCGCGCGGCTCACTGAAGAGATATCCCTGCAGCTCGTCGCAACCGGCGTCGCGGAGGAAGTCGCGCTGCTCAGCGGTCTCAACCCCTTCCGCCACGGTGCGCAGGGCCAGCCCGCGCGCCATCGAAATGATGGTCTTGACGATGGCGACGTCGCCTTCGTCACCCGGCAGGTCGCGCACGAAGGACTGGTCGATCTTCAGCACGTCGATCGGCAGACGCTTGAGATAGCTGAGGGATGAATAGCCGGTGCCGAAATCGTCGACCGCGATACCGAAACCGAGCGCCTTGAGCCCGTCCAGCGTTTCGATGGCGAGCGCGGCATCCTCCATCAGCATGCTTTCGGTCAGTTCGAGCTCGATACGCGCCGTGTCGAGACCCGCCGCGGTGACGACCCGCGCGAGACGCTCGGGCAGCGCACGCACGCGAAACTGGCTACCCGAGACATTGACCGCGCACTTGAACGGGCCGAGGCCGGCGGCGTCCCAACGCACGAGCTGCTGACAGGTCTCGGACAGCACCCACTCGCCGATCGGTACGATCAGGCCGGTCTCCTCGGCGACGGGGATGAATTCGGCCGGCGAAACACGTCCGAGCTCGGGATGGATCCAGCGGATCAAGGCCTCGAAGCCGCGCAGCTCACCGTCACCACCGAGCTTGGGCTGGTAGTGGACGACGAACTCGCCGCGCTCGAGCGCGCCACGCAGCTGCATTTCCATCGTCAGGCGCTTGAAGGCCGACGCGTTGAGCTGCTTGGTGAAAAACTGGTAGCAATCGCGGCCCTCGCGCTTGGCCTGCCCGAGCGCCGCGTCCGCGTGGCGTAACAACTCGTCGGCGCTGGCACCGTCGCCCGGATACACGCTGATGCCGATCGACACGCGTGCGTGGATCTCCTTGTCTCCGATCTGGAACGGCTTGGTCAGCGCGCTGCGCAGCCGCTGCGCGACCACCGCGGCGTCCTCTGCGGCGGTGATCTCGGGCAGGAGCACGATGAACTCGTCGCCCGCGGCCCGTCCCAGCGCATCGCGCAGCTTGGCGTCACCGGCCTGGTCGAGGGTATCGCTGATACGCAGGGTGTGCCGGAAGCGGGCGCTGATCGCGCGCAGCAGCTCGTCGCCAGAGGCAAAGCCGAGCGTGTCGTTGATGCGTTGAAAGTGGTCAATGTCGATCGCCAGCACCGCCAGTACGCGCTCGTGGCGCGACGCCTGCGCCAGCGCCTCGGTCAACCCGGTGCGGATCGCGGAGCGGTTGGGCAGCCCGGTGACGTCGTCGTAGTGCGCGAGGCGGTGAATCTTCTGTTCGGCGCGACGACGCTCACTGACATCCTGCACGGTACCGACGTAGCGTCGCCGACCGTCGTCATCCTGGCCGCTCAAGGCAACGAGATGCATGTCGCGCGTTTCATCGTCGCCCGCGCGCATGCGGAACTCGAGCGTGAAATCCTCGCCGCGCCGCATGGCCCGCGCGACCATGTCACGGAAGCGCTCGCGGTCTTCCGCGGCCACCGCGCCGACCAGGTCCTCGAAGCCGCCGACTTCGGTCGCCGGACCCAGGCCCAGAGCACTGTGGGTGGCACGATTCCAATGGGTGAAGCGGCCCTCGCCGTCACACTCCCAGTGGCCGAGCCGTGCGATGCGCTGGGCGAGCTGCAGGCGCTGCTCGCTGGCACGGAGCGCATCCGCATCGCGCTTGCCGCGCAGCATGTAGCGCAGGCGATGGCCGAGGATCTCGAAGTTGAACGGCTTGGTGACGAAGTCGGTGGCACCGACTTCGTAGGCACGGTTGATCGATTCCAGGTCGTCGAGGCCGGTCATCATGAGAACCGGGACGTGGCGGCCGCGGGCATCGGCGCGCAGCCGCGCACAGGCGTCGAAACCGTCCATGACCGGCATCAGCACGTCGAGCACGACGATGTCGGGCTGGTGGGCATGAAAAGCGTCGAGCAGTTCGCTGCCGTCGCCTGCTTCGATGACGGCAAAGCCGGCGTTCTCGAGCGCGGTGCGCGCGAGCAGGCGCTGCATGTCGTCATCGTCGACCATGAGCACGCGAGCCGTCGCGGTGCGGGATTCTTCCATGAGCAATTTCTCTGCATTTGCTGCCATCGTCTCAAGCCTCCTGCGGGCGCAGCTCGCGCAAGGCGGCGATGACACCGTCCATTTCGAAGTGCAGCACGTCGAGTCGCTTGGCGACCTCGTCGAGATGGCCCTCGCGCGCAGCGGCCTCGAGCTCAGCCGCGAGGCGTGCCAACGCAGTGGCGCCGAGATTGGCGCTGCTCGACTTGAGCGTGTGCACGGCACGGCGCACACGGTCGCCGTCGCCTGCCGCGAGACCCTGCTCGAGATCGGTCATCAACTGCGCGGCATTGGCCAGGAACAAGCCGACCAGGCGTCCGAGCAGGTCAGGGCTGCCGTCGCGTTGCAGGGCGGTGATGCGCGCGAGCACGTCGCGATCCAGCGGGCTCGCGCCGCTGCTCACCACGGCCGGCCGTGACGGCGCGGCTGGTGCCGCGGCAGCCTGCGGTGCGCCGGATACCGGCGCGGCGGCCAGCCAGTTGCCGAGCACCTGGTTGATCTCGTCGCGCGTGAACGGCTTGGCGAGGTAATCGTCCATACCGGCTTCGAGGCAGCGTTCGCGATCGCCTTCGAGGGCGTTCGCGGTGAGCGCCACGATGGGCAACGCGGTGGCGCCCTGTTGGCGCTCCCAGGCGCGGATCTCGCGCGTCGCGCCGTAGCCGTCGAGAACCGGCATCTGGCAATCCATGAGCACGAGGTCGTAGGGCTCGCGCAGCGCATCGAGCGGACTGTCGGTGATCGCCTCGACGGCCTCGCGGCCGTTGCCCACGACGCGTACCTTGCAGCCCAGCGACTCCAGCATGCAGCGCGCCAGTTCCTGGTTGACGGCGTTGTCCTCGACCACCAGCACGCGGGCCTGGTAGGTTCCGGGCGCGGCCTCACCCTGCGTGCGTTCGAGATCCGCGAGTCCCTGCGCGCCCGCCGACACCGCGGCATAGAGTTCGCGCTGGCGCACCGGCCGCGTCAGGTAGGCGCTGACGCCGCTGGCGAGCAGTTCGCCGGTCGATTCGAGGTTGGCCACCGTGGTCAGCATCACCAGGCGCGGGTCCCCGAGCCGGGCGTCGCCGCGCACCGCCTGGGTGAACTGTGCGGCGGGCATGTCGGGCAGCTCGCGGGACAACACGACGGCCTTGATCGGTTGTCCGCGGCCGGCCGCCTCGCGCAGCGCCTGCAACGCCGCGTTGGCAGTTTCGCAGGTGCTTACCCACGCGCCCCAGCTCGACAGCGTGGCGACCATCAGCTCACGCGAGGTATCGTCCTTGCCAAGCACCAGCACGGGCATGTCGACGATACTCGCCCGCGCCAGCGCCGCCTGGCGATGACGTCCGGGCACACGCGCCACGTCGACGATTTCGAGCGGGCAGGTGAACCAGAACGTCGACCCGTGCCCGGGCGTGCTGTCGAGCCCGATCGTGCCGCCCATCAGCTCGGTCAACTGGCGCGAGATGGCGAGCCCGAGGCCGGTACCGCCGAAGCGCCGCGTGGTCGAACCGTCGGCCTGGGTGAAGGAATCGAAGATGCGCGCCTGGTGCTCCGGGGCGATGCCGATGCCGCTGTCGCGGACCATGAAGCGCAATACCGGCACGCCGCCGTCGGCCGGCTCCTCGCTGACCCGGATGACGACCTCGCCGTCCTCGGTGAACTTGATCGCGTTGCTGACCAGGTTGGTCAGCACCTGGCGCAGGCGGTCGGCGTCACCGAGCCGGCTGGTGGTCAGTTCCGGCGCCACGTCGCAGACTACCTCGAGACTGCGCTTGTGTGCCGTCTCGGAGAAAATCTCGCCGATATCCTCGACGAGATCGCGGACGTCGAACGGCTCGCGGGAGATCTCGAGCTTGCCGGCCTCGATTTTCGAGAAATCGAGGATGTCGTTGATGACGTTCAGCAACTGCCGCCCGGAACGGTGGATGGTGTCGGCGAACTGGGTCTGACGCTTGCTGAGCGGGGTGCCGAGCAGCAGCTCGGCCATGCCGAGCACACCGTTCATCGGGGTACGGATCTCGTGGCTCATGTTGGCGAGGAACTCGGCCTTGGCCGCCGCGGCGCTCTCGGCCGCGTCCTTGGCACGCACGAGTTCGCCCTGGGTCGCTTCGAGCTGCGCAAGCTTGCTGCGCAGGTCCTGGTTCAGCGCCGCGCTGCGCCCCTGCGCGACGCGCAGCTGGTCGGCGACATCGACATGCTCGAAGCGCAGGCGCACGTTCTCGGCCATTCCGGCGTGCATGTTGGCCGCGTTGCGCCACATCACCAGCAGGTAGCAGACCAGCATCATGCCGAGCACGACGTCGATCCGTCCGCCGGCGAGCAGGAAAGGCAGCGCGATCGGAACCAGGGTCAAGCCCAGGAACAGGCGCACCAGCGGCAGCAGCACGGCGTAGGACGAGGCGCTGCCGCCGGTCACGCCGGCCGCGGCAATGACGATGGTGGCGCGGTAGGCCGGTTCTTCCAGGACCGGCACGAACAGGCCCATCGCGCCCCAGCCGAGCGCCGAAGCGGCGACGCCAAGGTAGAAACCCAGCGCCCGCGGCGCCTCCGGCGGCTGGCGGCGGAAACGCCACAGGTGCACGCTGCGTGCCGCGACCACGATCATCTGGTAGGCGAACCAGGCGGCCAGCATGCTGCCGGGCACCTCGTTCCACAACAGGCCGGCGACCATCGCGCTGACCGCGACGGTACCCAGCAGCGCCGGCCCGATACCGGCGGCAAGCAGCCGCAGAAGCTCCAGTTCGTGGCGCGGGTCCTTGTCGCTGCCGGCAGCGTCCGCGCCACGGGCTGCGGCGCGCGGTGGCGTCGCGCCCAGGGTCTGGTCCATTCCTCTCTCCATGTGCGTTTCGCGCGGGATGGTCCGGATACCCGGCGATTGCCGGTGTTAGCGGCAGGCGGCCGGAAAACTGTCGCGCGTACCAGGCGCGGCGGTCCGCCTAATCGTAACCTTTTGTCAACCGGTTATGGACCGCGGAGACGGCCTGCCCGCCCGCGTCGGCGCGTTTCAGCAGGTAAAGAAGCGGTTCGCCGGCCGCGGCAAGCCGAGATGTTCGCGCAGCGTGGACCCCGTGTAGCGCTCACGCAGCAGGCCACGTCGCTGCAGCTCCGGCACGACCCGCGTGACGAAATCGTCGAGTCCGGCGGGGAGAAACGGGAACATCACGTTGAAGCCGTCGCAGCCGCGCTGCTCCAGCCATTCCTGCATGGTGTCGGCGATGCTGACCGGCGTGCCGACGATCTCGAGCGACGAGAAGCTGCCACCAACGTACTGCGCGAGCTGGCCGATACTCAGGCCGTCGCGCGCGGCCATGGCGACGAGTTTCTCGCGCGCCGACTGGCTGGCATTGCTCGGCGGCAGCTCGGGCAGGGGATCGTCGAGACGGTAGGCCGACATGTCGTGACCGAGCAGCACGGAGAGCGTCGCCATGCCGCTGTCCGGATGGACCAGCGAATCGAGCAAGGCTTTCTTCTCCTGCGCCTCGTCCGCACTCTCGCCGACGACGACGAACGCGCCGGGCAGGATCTTCAGGTGTTCCGGGTCGCGCCCGGCGCTCGCGGCACGCGATTTGACGTCCGCGTAGTAGCGCCTGCCGTCGGCCAGGTTGTTGACGCCGGCGAAGACCACCTCGGCGGTCTCGGCCGCGAGCTGGCGGCCGGCCTCCGAAGCGCCGGCCTGGACGATCACGGGCCAGCCCTGCGGCGGGCGCGCGACGTTGAGCGGGCCGCGCACGGCGAGGAACTCGCCACGATGATCGAGCACGTGGAGCCTGTCGGGATCGAAATAGATGCCGCTGTCCTGGTCGCGCACGAAGGCATCGTCGGCCCACGAGTCCCACAGGCCCGTGACGACGTCGTGGAACTCGCGCGCGCGCCGGTAGCGCTCGGCATGCGCCATGTGTTCGTCGCGGCCGAAGTTCATCGCTTCGTGCGGGTTGGCCGACGTGACCACGTTCCAGCCGGCACGCCCGCCGCTGATGTGATCGAGCGAAGCGAACTTGCGCGCGATGTGGTAGGGATCGTTGTAGGTCGTGGACGCCGTCGCGATGAGGCCGATGCGCTCGGTCACGACGGCGAGCGCCGGCAACAGGGTCAGCGGATCGAACGAGGTGACGGTCGCGCTGCGCTTGAGCGCGGGCATCGGCATGTTCATCACGGCCAGGTGATCGGCCATGAAGAAAGCATCGAAGCAGCCGCGCTCGAGCGTCTGGATCATGCGCACGTAGTGCGCGAAGTTGAAGTTGGCGTCCGGCCACGCGCCCGGGTAGCGCCACGCCGCGGTGTGGATGCTGACCGGGCGCATGAAGGCGCCGAGCCGCAGCGTGCGTCCCTCAGTCATGGTCGTGGCGGTTGCTTCACGATGCGCGCCGAGGCCCCGGGAACCGTCGAAGAAGCCCGGAGCAGGCGGTCAGTCGTGGCTCAGCGACTTGTCGGTGAACAGGTAGTCCTTGAGTTCGGCGTCGAACGTCGGATCGCGCCGGCGGATCCATTCGAGCACCATTGCCGCGTGTTCTTTCTCTTCGTCGCGATTGTGCTCGAGGATCGCCTTCAGTTCGGCGTCCTTGCACGCGTCGACGCGCTGGTTGTACCAGTCGACGGCTTCGAGCTCCTCCATCAGCGACACAATCGCACGGTGCATGTCCCGCGTCGCGTCACTGAGCTCGGCGATCGGTTCGTGGTATCCCTCGTTGGCCATGAGTGTTCCTCACTGGTTGTCGTTCGGCGCGCGCCGGCGGCGCACGGTTGGCATGGGTGCATCCATTATCACGCATCGCGCCAGCCGGTGCGCGGGCGGCGTCAACCGGCAGCGACTCCGGTGCATGGGTCGCCGTGCACGGAGAAGGTCGCGAAGGGGGCGGCGGCATGCGGCCCGCGCCGCAGGTGCAGGCGCCCCGCGTCGAGTTCCATGAGCGCCGTCGCGCAGGTACCGACGCGGCGGTTGCCAAGCACGCTCTGCGGCCGATAGGGCCGCAGCAGCGCGTCCTCGCCGCCGGCATCACTGGACAGGATGTCGCGGACGCGATCGAGGTCGCGGCGCGCATCGGCCGCGAGAGCGGCGGCGAGCAGGTCGTAACGCGCGCAGGAGTTGGCCAGTTCGGCCGTGCGTCCGGCCGCGCCGCGGCCAAGGCAATGGTTGGTGTGCAGCAACACGCCGTCGACCGGCTCGAGCGCGTGACACTCGTCGCCGAAGAACTCCATCGACACCGCGCGCCCGTCGGC
Organism: Gammaproteobacteria bacterium; assembly: GCA_030429865.1. Classification (GTDB taxonomy): domain Bacteria; phylum Pseudomonadota; class Gammaproteobacteria; genus JACKNG01. The sequence continues at coordinate 8,933 of JAUIFX010000148.1, forward strand.
AGCGGCAACCAGCAGGTGGCTGGCCTTGCCGGCACCGGCGGCCGTCATCAGAGCGCGGGCGGCGTCGAAACCGGGCGCGTTCAGCAAGGCGCCGATGAGCACGTGCACCGGCAGGCCGGTCAGGTCGTGGGGCGCGAACAGGATGTTCAGACAAACGCCCAGCCCTGCACTCGACAAGCCAATCTTGCCGACCATGCCGGGCTCGCCGAACGTGACGTAACGGTGGCCGTCGGGACGCTCGTGGGTGATGACCACGCACTCGGATTCGAGCGGCTCGAGCCAGTCCCAGTTCTGCGCCAGCAGTCCCGAGTGCGCGAGATAAAGCGCCGAGCACTCGCCGATCCGGGCGTTGATGATCTCGGTACGAGCATTGAGCACGAAGACCTGCCAGGGCGCGAGTCCGCTGCCCGCGGCGATGCCGCGTATCTCCGCCGCCTGCGCCGGCGCGAGCTGCTCGCACAAAGCCGCCACGGTCGCCGCCCGCGCTTCGATGGCTGCGCCGTCCAGCGGCCCGCCGGCAAACAGCTCATCGAAATAGAAATCACGCGTGGTGTGGATGCGCTGGCGGAACGCCTCGCCGTGGGCGCGGCCGCGCGCCGCCGCGTCACCGCGTACGCCGAGTTCGGCGAAACCGCTCGCGAGGCCCATTCAGGTCGTCGGCCCGAGATGCTCGACGAAGAACTCACGGGCGAGCGTATTCGACGCGCTCAGTCCCGGCTCGACGTACAGTCCCGTCTGGTCGTAAGGCAGGAACGCCAGCCGCTTGGGTTCGCGCGCACGCTCGAACAGCTCGGCCACCGTCCACGCCGGGTGGACGATGTCGCGCCCGCCGGTCGAGATGATGAGGTAGGGCCGCGGCGAAATACGGTGCACGAAGGACAGCGGGCTGAACTCCAGGATCTTCTCCACCGACTCCAGCGTGATGGTGTCGCGCCAGGTCGAATGCAGTGCCGGCAGCGGCTCGAAGAAGGCCGCGATCTGCGCGTCGCAGGGTAATGCGCAAAGGGTACCGGGCGGACCGATGACCGGAATGCGCGCGCCCTTCTCGCCGCCAAAGCGCCGCATGCGGTCGGCCTCGACGGCGCGCACGAGCGCCTCGAAATCGTTCTCGCTGCGCAGCAGGCGCATCCAGGTGTAGCCATCGGTCACCGGGACCACGGCACAGGCCGCCTTGACGCGCTCGTCGACGGCCGCGACGTAGCTGACCAGGGCGCCGGCGAAGCTCGCGCCCCAGATGCCGATGCGCCCGGGATCGACATCGCGCCGCGTTTGCAGGTAACTGATGCCGTTGCGGAAGTCCTCGGCCTCGTTGAGCGGGAACAGCTGCCCGCGCGGCCGCCCCCCCGAGTGACCGAAGCTGCGGTAATCGATGGCCAGCACGACGAAACCGGCGTCGGCGAGGGCCGTGGCCTGCTCGACCAGCGTCGACTTGACGAGCGAGAAGCCGTGGCCCATGACGATGGCGGGGCGGCGGCCGCCGCGCAGCCCCTTGGGCCGATAGAGATCGGCGGCGCAGTCGGTGCCCCCGCTCTTGAAGCGAATCTCCGTCGTCATGCTCTCCGCCCTCCCCGCGACGCGCGCTCGAAAATCCTATCCTAGCAGCCCGCCGGACCCGGGCTCACCTGGCGCGGCTGCCGAAGGCCCCGCCGACCGCCTGTTCAGCCGCTCGCAGACCCATCGCGGAACGTCCCCGACAAGCCCGCCGGCAGGCGGCTGCCGGGCTGCGCGACGGAGGGGCAAACTCGCTCGAAACGCTAAAGCCCGCCGGTCTGTCGCCGCTACCCCTCGACAGGCGCGGGCACGGCGCGCCACGAGTAGCGGCGGGCCGGGCGCGACGGCCCCGGGAAACGGTTTTCTATGTCATTGATCCACTGTATCTACGCCAGTGCAGCCAGTCACGGGCTCGACGAAACCGCGCGGCGCGGGCTGCTGCGGCAGGCGCGCGCGAACAACGGGCGGCTCGGCATCACCGGCATGCTGCTCGACGTCGATGACAGCTTCTTCCAGGTTCTCGAAGGCGAGCACGAGGTCGTCGACGAATTGTTCCTGCGCATCGCGGGCGACCCGCGACACGGCAACCTGAACGAACTCATTCGCGAACCCATCGGGTGCCGCGCGTTCCCCGACTGGGCGATGGGTTACGCGGCCGTCTCGCGCACCGAAATCCTCGCCACCACCGGCCTCGACGACTTCTTCGGCGACGCCTCCTGCCTGCGCGACATCGACGCCGCACAGGCCAGGAGTCTGCTTCGCGCCTTTGCCTGCGGGCGCTGGCGCCAGCCTCCGGCAACAGCGTCACGGCAACTGCGCAGCGCATGAAACGCGCTTCCCAGGACAGGGCGCGCCCGGGACGCGGTGCCGGCCGGGTGAGCCACGCGCGCCTCGCCGGCTGGCACGGCGCCTCGCCGCGGCACAGCTACGCGTTCCAACCCATCGTCGATGTCGCGAGCGGTAGCGTATTCTCCTACGAAGCGCTGCTGCGCGGCCCCAACAACGAGCCGGCCGGTGTGATCCTCGGCACCATGAGCGACGCGGAAATCCATGCACTGGACGAGACCGGCCGGCAGCGCGCGCTGGAACTGGCAAGCGCACTCGGCATGGAGGCGCGGCTGAACCTGAACTTCATGCCGCGCAGCATCATCGACTCCGACGCCGCGATCGAATCGACCTTCGCCGCCGCCGCGCGCCTCGGCTTTCCCGCCGACCGTATCGTGCTCGAGATCACCGAGACCCAGGCAATCAGCGACCACGGCCGCTTCACCGCCACCGTCAACCAGATCCGCGCACGCGGCGTCCGGGTTGCCATCGACGACTTCGGCGCCGGCTACTCCGGCCTCAACCTGCTGGCGAACTTCCAGCCCGACATGGTCAAGCTCGACATGGAACTGGTGCGCAACATCCCGCGCAGCGGTCCGCGCCAGGCAATCGTGCGCGCGATCATCCAGGTGTGTTTCGATCTCGGCATCGACTTCATCGCCGAAGGCGTCGAAAGCGAGGACGAAATGCGCTGGTTCGAGCACCAGGGCGTACGCCTGTTCCAGGGCTACCTGTTCGCGCGTCCCGCGTTCGAGCAGCTGCCGCCGGTCACCTGGCCGGCACGCACCGGCGGCATCGCCGCCAGCGCCTGAGCCGCGGCCTTACTGGCGCGCGACCGTACCGCCGTCGACCGGCATGATCACGCCGTTGCAGTAGCTGGCTTCGTCCGAGGCCAGGAACAGGCAGGCGTAGGCCATCTCCATCGGCAGGCCGGCGCGACCCATCGGGGTGAGGTAGTTGGCCGTGGTCTCGTCGTCGAACAGGTTCATGACGTCGGCGATCATCGGCGTGTCGGTGTAGCCCGGGCAGACGCAGTTCGCGCGCACGCCCTGGCGCGCATAGGTAGCCGCCATCGCGCGGGTCATGTTGATGACCCCGCCCTTGGCCGAGCAGTAGGTGTGCGCGCTCGGCATACCCACCATG
>JAUIFX010000149.1 GCA_030429865.1 Gammaproteobacteria bacterium
GTCGGCGGCAGCGGCGCGGCCAACCCGCCGTGGCGCCTGCCGGACGCCCGCCGGGCAGTCGCCCCGGTGTGCCGCCGCGGGCGGCATTTCCGCGGAAACGCGTTGCAAACGGCTGCGCAGTAGCATATATTGCACTGCAGCAATTCTGCAATTCGCGCTAACGCCCCCATCATACGGATTCAGGAGACTTCACATGGCCACGAAGAAATCCACCACCCCCGAAGTGCCCGAGCAGATCACCGAATCGGCGACGGCCTACCTCGACCGCCTCATGAAGGGTCACGAGACCTTCGCCGCGGCGTTCGAAGCCTCGCGCGCACGCAGTGCCCGCGTTGCCGACAAGTTCTTCAGCGCCCTCATCGACAGCCAGCGCGACGCCATCTCGCTCGGCCAGACCATGGCCGCGGCGCCGACCGCCTATGGCAAGAACATGGAAGCCATGATGCAGTCGATGACCGCGGCGCAGGAGCGCGCGCTCGAACTCGCCAAGGCCGTCTACAAAGAGCAGGCGGAAGCGACGGGCGAACTCCGCTCGGCGACGGAAAAGGCGATCGAATCGGCCCGCGAGTTCGTCCCGCCGGTGGAGAAGTTCACCGGGCTGTGGGCGAACGCCGGCAAGTAAGCGACCGTTGCACCAGCCGCCCGCGTTCCCGCCCGTGATCCCGTACGACGAGCGTCAGACAGTCCCGGCCCAGGAAGCAGAGCCGGGACTGTTCGACTACGACGACGCCGTCGAGCAGGCACTCACGCCGCTGTGGCGCGAGGCGCGCTGGGGCCTCGAGTGGGCCAGCCTGCGCCTGCACCCGGTGTACTACGGGGTCGGCATACCGCGCGGGCGCCGCGAACCGGTGCTGCTGATCCCGGGCTTCATGTCGGGTGACCTGATGATGCTCGAGATGCATCGCTGGCTGCGCCGCATCGGCTACCGCTCGTCACTGTCGCGCATCACCTGGAACAACGACTGCCCGAACCTGACCGGGCAGAAACTGATCCACCGCGTGCGCGCGCTGGCCGACAAGACCGGGCGCCGCGTCGTGCTGGTCGGTCACAGCCTCGGCGGCATGCTCGCAAAGAGCATCGTGCAGGAAGTGCCGGGACACGTCGAACTGGTCATCACGCTGGGTTCGCCCTTCCGCTCACTGGTCAAGGCGCATCCCGCCATCATCGGCATCTGGGACAAGCTCAAGCTCGCGCAGGGCGGGCTCATCGGCCGCAACCTGCACGCCTCCTGTGGCACCGGGCACTGTACCTGCACGTTCGTACGCAACATGAACACGCCGCGCCCGGTAGCCGTGCCGCAGTACGCCGTCTACTCGAAAAAGGACGGCGTCGCCGAGTGGACGAGCTGCATCGACGACGACCCGGCCCGCAACATCGAAGTGACCTGCAGCCATATCGGCATGGTGTTCGACGCCCGCGTCTACCGCGCGGTGGCCGACCGCCTCGCCGCTCACCTGCAGGACGACACCGCCGAGCACGTGCCCGACGACAAGCTTTGAGGACATTACCCATGAGCAACGACGACAGCCTGGACCCCATCCGCCTGTGGCGCGAATGGTTCGTCAAATCGGAAAAAGCCTGGAGCGATGCGCTCACCGAGATGATGGGCGACGAGAATTTCTCTCGCGGCATGGGGCGTTACATGCACGAAGCGCTGCACACGCATCGCATGTTCAGCGAGTCGATGGCGCAGTACCTCGCGAACCTGAACATCCCCTCGCGCGGCGACATTCTCGACATGAGCGATCGCCTCGCACACATCGAGGAAACCCTGAACCACATCCAGGTCGAGCTGCGCAGCCAGCGCGCGCAGCTCACCAAGCTCGCCGCCGGGGCCCCCGAAGCGGGCGCGCGCAAGCGCCCCGCCCGGACCCGTACCGCCGAGCCGAACCCGTCCTGATCGCGGCCGAACCCGCGTCCGAGGCCATCCCATGGAATCACCCAGCGCACGCAACGAGAGTCCGACAGGCGACGTCGACAGCCGTATCGGGCGCATCATCGACCGCGCCATCGCGCGCAACATCCCCGGCCTTGCGCCGCTGCCGCAGACCGAGTCGGAACTCGACGTCGGGCCGACGCCCAAGGAACTCGTGTACAGCGACGAAACGGCGCGCCTGTATCACTACGAGCCGGTGCTCGACGAGATCTACCGGGTGCCGCTGCTGCTGGTCATGTCGCCGGTCGCCAAGGGCTACATCCTCGACCTGGCGCGCGGGCAGAGCCTGGTCGAGTACCTGCTGCTGCAGGGCCACGACGTCTACATGCTCGACTGGGCCGCGCCGCGCCGCGAGCAGAGCCGGCTCGGCCTCGCCGAGTACGTGATCGACCTCGTCGGTGGCTGCATCGACGCCGTCGCCCGCGACTGCGGCGAGGACGACATCACGCTGGTCGGCTACTGCATGGGCGGCATGCTCAGCGCCATGTACACCGCGCTCAACCCGGCCGGCGCGGTCAAGAACCTGGTCTGCTTCACGACCCCGGCCAACGGCGACGGCATGGAGCTGTACAAGAAATGGATGACCTCGCCGGCATTCGACATCGATCGTCTCGTCGACGAACTGGGCAATATTCCCGGCGATTTCATCAACCAGTCGCTGCAGGCGCTGCGCCCGCTGCAACGCAGCGCGAACCAGATGCGCCTGCTGAACAACGTGCAGGACGATGCCTTCGTCAAGGCGCACCTGCGCTTCGATCGCTGGGCCGTCGACCAGCTGCCGGTGCCCGGCATGCTCGCACGCGACCTCGTGCGGGACTTCATCATCGGCAACAAGATCGTCGACAATACGCTGGAGCTGCGCGGCCAGCGGGTCGACATGGCGCGCATCACGGTACCTTTCCTGCACGTCGCCGCCCAGCACGACCACATCGTGCCGGCAGCCGCTTCGCGCGACCTGATCGGGCTCGTCGGCAGCAAGGAGAAACAGGAGATCGTGATGAAAGGCGGCCATGTCAGCCTCGTCGCCGGAGGCAACGCCGTATTCCGGTTGTGGCCGCAGCTCGACCAGTGGATTCGCGTGCGCGCGACCTGAACCAACGCACGTTTCCTACCGCCCGGCAGAGGAACAACCCGCATGTCCCGAGACGCTCTCGAAAACGCCTTGTCCGCCTACCCCATCGAGGCGGCGCTCAAGGGCAGGTCCTATACGATCCGCGTCATGCGCACCACGGACGGCCCGGCGCTGATGGCGTTCGCGCGCGACCTGCCCGCCCATGACCGCCTGTACATGCGCCGCGACCTGACCAGCCAGCGCGGCATCGATTCGTGGATCCGCGACATCGAGGAAGGCAGCATCCATTCGCTGCTGGCCGAGGACGCGGACGGCGTGGCCGGGTTTGCCACCATCCATCTCAACCATCTCGAGTGGACGCGGCACGTCGCCGACATCCGCGTCGCCACAGCCGAGCGTACGCGGCGCAGCGGCCTCGGCCGGGTGCTCGCGCGCGAGGTGTTCAACATCGCGCTCGCACTCGACATCGAGAAGCTGTTCGCGCGCATGACCCCCGACCAGGAGGGTGCACGCGTGCTGTTCCAGGAACTCGGCTTCACGCCCGAGGCGCTGCTCAAGGACCACGTCAAGGACCGCGACGGCCACTACCACGACCTGCTGATCAAGGGCTGCAGCGTGCAGGCCTTCCTGGCCCAGCGCCAGGCCTACGGCGTCGGCTGAGACCGTCGCGGCGCGCCCCCGCGCCGGGCCATTGAAGCACGCGCCGCGCGCCCCCATCTGGGAGGGCGAAGGCGGCGCATTCCGCGCCGCCGCCGGCTACGCGGACCGTTCGCCCATGCAATACAAGGATTACTACGACATCCTCGGCGTCCCCCGTGATGCGGACGCCGCTGCCATCAAGCGCGCCTACCGTAAGCTGGCGCGCAAGTACCATCCCGACGTCAGCGAGGAGGCCGACGCCGAGGAACGCTTCAAGGAAGTCCAGGAAGCTTACGAGGTGCTCAAGGACGCCGAGAAACGCGAGGCCTACGACCGCCTCGGCAGCAACTGGCGCGAGGGTGAGCCGTTCACGCCGCCGCCGGGCTGGGAACAGGACCCGCGCGGTCACGGCGGTGGCTTCCACGGTGGCGCCGACTTCAGCGATTTCTTCGCCTCGATCTTCGGTGCCGCACCCGGTGGCGGCGCGGGAAGCGGGCCGCGTGGCGGCTTCCAGATGCGCGGCGAGGACCGCAACGCGCGCATCCGTATCCGCCTCGAGGATGCCTACGCCGGCGTCACGCGCGCGTTCAGTTTCGTCACCACCGAAATCGGTCCGCGCGGCGAGCCGCAACAGGCCCGCAAGACCGTCAACGTCACGATTCCCAAGGGCGTCACCGAGGGCCAGCGCATCCGGCTCGCCGGCCAGGGCGGCGCGGGCTTCGGCGGCGGACCGGCCGGCGACCTGTTCCTCGAGATCGAGTTCGAGCCGCACGCGGTGTTCCACGCCGAGGGGCGCGACATTCACGTCGAGCTGCCGGTGGCGCCGTGGGAAGCGGCACTCGGCGCGAAGGTCAAGGCACCGACGCTCGGCGGCACCGTCGAGCTGAGCATTCCGCCCGGCACGCAGTCGGGCCGCCGCCTGCGCCTGGCCGGGCGTGGCCTGCCCGGCAAGGTGGCCGGCGACCAGTACGCGACGCTGCGCATCGTCACGCCACCGGCGACGACCGACGAGCACCGCGAACTCTACCGGCGCATGGCCGAGTTGATGCCGTTCGACCCGCGCGCCGGGCTCGGCACCTGACGAGGAACGAGACCGATGAACGACCCGCAGCTCCTGCACGAGGACGACAGCCTGGACCTCGACGAAATGGCGCGCGCCAGCGGCGTCCGCGTCGACATCATCGTCGAGCTGGTGAGCCACGACATCCTGCAGCCGCGGGGACACCATGCGCGCGAGTGGCGCTTCCCCGCCCCTTCAATCGAGCGCGTGCACCGCGCGCTGCGCCTGCGCCGTGATCTCGACCTCAACTGGCCGGGCGTGAGCCTCGGCCTCGCCCTGCTCGACGAACTGCACGACCTGCGCCGGCGCCACCGCACCCTGCTGCGCCGCCTCGGCTGAGCGCCGCGGCGCTGCCGGCAGGCGCAGCGACTCGCCGAAGCCGAGGACGCGAAACGCCGCCGCGGGGATCTCGTGTGCGGCGAGTGCGGCGGCGAGTTCCGTGTAGGGCTCGTCGATCGCTTCGTAGGTGAGCTGGAAAGTGCCGTGATGGATGGCGATGCTCTGGCCACAGCCGAGCACGGCGTGGGCACGCACGGCGGCCGCCGGATCGAGGTGCACCGGCGCCATGAATTCGCGCGGCCGGTAGGCGCCGATCGGCAGCAGGCACAGGTCGAACGCGCCGAAGCGCTCGCGGGCAGCAGCGAAGTGCGGCCCCCAGCCGGTGTCACCGGCGAAGTAGACCGTCGCGTCCGGCGCGACGACGACGAAGCCGCCCCACAAGGTCTTCATCTGGTCGAGCAGACCGCGCCCGGAACGATGCCGCACCTCGACGAAATGGAACGCGAGACCCTGCGCCTCGTGGCGCTGCCACCAGTCGAGCTCGTGAAAACGGCTGATGCCGTGCTCGGCCAGCAACGCGCCGTTGCCGAGGCCGGCCAGCACCAGCGGCGCATCGCGGCGGGCGAGCGCGGCGAGCGTGTCCGTATCGAGGTGATCGTAATGGTCGTGGCTCACCAGCACGACGTCGATCGGCGGCAGTTCGGAGAACGGTACGCCCGGCTCGCGCACGCGCGCAGGGCCGGCAAACGTGAACGGGCTGGCGCGCTCGGCGTAGATGGGATCGGTCAGAACGCGCACACCGCCGATATCGAGCAACACGGTCGAATGGTTGATGAACGTCGCCGTGATGCCCGTGCCGGCGGCCGGCGGCGCCGGGTAGCTCGCGTTCTGCACGCGTTCCGGCCACGCTTCGCGCCGCGCCCGGTAGGTCGACAGGAAGCCCAGGATGTCGACCAGTGACTTCTCGGCCGGCACGCGGTTGTAGAAGCGCGTGCCGTCGAAATGCGCGTCGACCGGGCCGCCGTGGCGCGGCTGCAGCGCGCAGCCGTGCGCGACCGCGAGCAGCACCGCGAGTCCGAGCAGGCACTTGCCGAGCGGCCAGCGCCTCACCGGCGGTGCCCGCCCGGGCGCGCGCTGCGCGGCACGCGGCGCCGCGTGTTCATGCGCCCTGCATCGCCGGGAAGCGCCCGGCCATGCGGCGGCGAGCGGGACATGCGGTCGGTTCGGGCACGACTTCCTCCGTCATCGTCGTCACGGTTCCCGGGATCCCGCGTACGCGGGATGGCGGCCGCCGGATCGGCGCCGGCAGCGGGCGTCACCAGCCGCGCCCGCCGGGCGGCGCTCGGCGGGCGCCTTCTCCCGCTATACTAGCGCGCCTTCGTCGTCCAACCTGGGGAGGTGTCCGATGGCCCGAAAACGTGCCGGCTCGATGAGCGCCCGCAGCTATTCCATGCCCGAGCTGTCCGAGCTCTACGGCGAACCGCCGTTCCATTACCGCGAAGTCAACCAGCTCCTGGTCGAGTTCGAGACCGAGGCCGCCGTGCTGCGCGAGCTGGTCCCGAAACCGCTCACGCCCAACCGCGAGAACACCATGTTCGTCTCGGTCGCCGAGTTCCTGTGTTCGGGCTTCGGGCGCTATTACGAAACCCACGTGTTCACCCACGCGACCTACAAGCGCCGGCTGGTGAATTTCAGCCTGTACCTCATTCTCGACAACGACGTCGCGATCTGCGGCGGCCGTGAGATCTGGGGCTTCCCGAAGAAACTCGGGCGCCTGACCATGAACATGACCGACGACGTCGTCAGCGCCACGGTCGAGCGCGGCGGCATCACCGTCATCGACTGCGCGATGCGCATGGCGACGATGATCGAGCCCGAAGCGCTCGGCGGCACCGCCGAGTGGGTCGCCCGGAAGTTCATCCCGAACGTCACGCGCGGCGCACGTCCCGACGTCGACCAGCTCACCTCGACCACGCTGACCGACATCACCGTCGGCGAAGTCCACAAGGGGCCGGCGACGCTGAACTTCGGCGCCTCGCCGGCCGATCGCCTCGCCGACATTCCGATCGTGCGCATGCGCGACGGCTATTTCTACGAGAGCACCTTCACGCTCGACGACGGCATCGTGCTGCACGACTACCTGGCCTGATCATGGCAGCAGGCGAGCAGGCGATCGACCGGCACTACGGCGGCACCGACATCAGCGCGCGCATCCTCGCCGCGCTGGCCGCCGCCGGCAAGGATGCGGCGCAGCTCGTGCGCGGCGATCTCGCCGCCATCGACGAGTTCCATGGCGGCGGCATCGCCTCGACCCGCGACCTCGCCCGCTACGCCGGGCTCGGCGCCGGCATGACCGTGCTCGACATCGGCTGCGGTATCGGCGGCCCGGCGCGCACGCTGGCCGCGGAATTCGGCTGCCGCGTGAGCGGTATCGACCTCACCCGCGAGTTCGTCCGCGCCGCCGAGATGCTGACCGAACGCGTCGGCATGAGCGCCCAGTGCGACTTCCGCCATGGCGATGGCGCCAGCCTGCCCTGGCCCGACGCCTCGTTCGACGCCGTGTGGTCGCAGAACATGCTCATGAACGTGCCCGACAAGGCCGCCCTGTTCGGCGAGGTCGCGCGCGTGCTCAAGCCGGGCGGACGCTTCGCGTTCGAGAGCGTGCTGGCTGGTTCGGGCGAACCCATCCATCTGCCATGTTTCTGGGCGTCGCGTACCGAACTCAGCCACCTCGTCACGCGCGACGCGCTCGAACGGCTGCTGGAGCAGGCCGGGCTGGACATCGCCGCGCTCGACGACACGACCACGTCGGTCATCGCCCAGGGGCACAAGCGCAAGGCCGCGGTCGCGCAGGCGGACGCGGCGACGCTGAGCATCGCCGTGATCGTGCCCGAGGACGTCACCTCGAAAATGGACAACGCGCTGAGGAACAACGAGGAAGGCCGTACGCGCACCGTCAAGGGCGTGTGCCGGCGCCGCGGCTGAACGCGGGCCGCCGCCGGCCACCCGAACCACTACCATCCACAAGGGGAATCGAACGATGGATCTCGGACTCAAGGGCAAGAATGTCGTCGTCACCGGCGGCAGCAAGGGCATCGGCCGCGCCACGGCGCTGGCGCTGGCCGACGAGGGCGCCAACGTCGCCATCTGCGCACGCGGCGCCGAGGCGCTGGAAGCGACCCGCAAGGACATCGAAGCCCGCGGCGTCAAGGCCCACGCCGCGCCCTGCGACGTTGCCGACGCAGCGGCGCTGGCCGCTTTCCTCGACGGTGCCAGGGCGGCACTCGGCAGCGTCGACATCCTGGTCAACAATCCATCGGGGTTCGGCATGACCGACGACGAGGCGGGCTGGAAAGTCAGCGTCGACATCGACCTCATGGCCACCGTGCGCGCGACACAGCACGTGATCCCGTGGATGGAGGCCGCCGGCGGCGGTTCCATCGTACACATTTCGTCCATCTCCGGCCTCGAGGCCGGCTCGCCGCCGGCCTACGCCGCGGTCAAGGCCGCACTGTTCAACCACGCCAAGACGCTCGCCGCGCAGCTTGCCGCAAAGAACATCCGCGTCAACTGCATCGCGCCCGGTTCGATCTACTTCCCGGGCGGCTTCTGGGAAATGATCAAGGAAAACGCGACGCCGATGTACGAAGCGACGCTGGCCAACTGCCCGGCCGGGCGCATGGGCCGTCCGGAAGAGGTCGCCGACGCGGTCGTGTTCGTCGCCTCGCCGCGCGCGAACTGGATCTCCGGCGTCACGCTGCCGGTCGACGGCGTCCAGCACAAGGGCATTTTCTGAGCGCAGGAGACAATACCGATGATCGACAATCCCTACTACGGCCAGGAACTGCACGGCCCCTACGACATCTTCGATGCCGGTTCGTTCGAGTTCGAGGACGGCGGCCACCTGCCCGACCTCAAGCTCGCCTATGCCGTCTACGGCAAGCTCAACCGCAAGCGCGACAACGCCATCCTGTTCCCGACCTGGTATTCGGGCACGAGCAAGCTGACCGAGCAGATCTACGTCGGCAAGGGCCGCGCGCTCGATCCTTCCAAGTACTGCATCATCAGCATCAACCAGATCGGCAGCGGCCTGTCCAGCTCGCCGCACAATACTCCGGCGCCGTGGAACATGGCGCGCTTCCCGCGCGTGCGCATCGGTGACGACGTGCGCGCCCAGCACAAGCTGCTGACCGAGAAGTTCGGCATCGAGCAGCTCGCGCTGGTCGTCGGCGGCTCGATGGGCGCACAGCAGACCTACGAGTGGGCGGTCCGCTACCCGGACATGGTCCGGCGCGCCGCGCCCATCGCGGGCTATGCCAAGAACACCGACCACGATTTCCTCTACACCGATACCCTCAACGAGGCCATCACCTCCGACCCGGGCTGGAACGGCGGCTGGTACCGATCGCGCGAGGACGTACACGTGGGCCTGCGCCGCCAGGCCAAGCTGTGGTCGGTGATGGGACTGTGCACGGAGTTCTTCGCCCAGGAACAGTGGCGCGCACTCGGCTGCACCTCGCTCGAGGACTTCCAGGTCGGCTTCATGGAAGGCCTGTTCACGCAGATGGATCCGAACGACCTGCTGTGCATGGCGTGGAAGTGGCAGCGCGGCGACGTCAGCCGGCACACCGGCGGCGATCTCAAGGCCGCGCTCAAGCGCATCAAGGCCAAGACCTTCGTCATGCCGGTCGACACCGACATGTTCTTCAAGGTCGAGGACTGCAAGCGCGAGCAGAAACTCATCAAGGGTTCCGAGCTGCGCGTCATCAAGAGCCTCGGCGGCCACTTCGGCATCTTCGGCTTCGAGCCGGCCTACCACGAGCAGGTCGATCGACACCTGAGCGAGCTGCTCGCGATCGACGCCTGAGGCGCGGCGCGAACCCGAACATACCCATCCATTGTCACGAACGAGGAATACCCGATGAGCGATACCAACCACGTCTGGCGGCTGCGCAAGCGCCCCGTCGGCGAACTGAGCGACGACGTCCTCAGCTACGAAAGCGAAGCAATCCCGGAGCCTGCCGAAGGCGAATGCCTGTTCCGCCTCAACTACCTCTCGCTCGACCCGACGAACCGTATCTGGATGAGCGACATGGACCAGTACATGCCGCCGGTCGAACTCGGTGCGCCGATGCGCGGCGTCGTCTGCGGCACGGTGGTCAAGAGCCGCTCGCCGGCTTTCAAGGAAGGTGAAGTGGTCAGCGGTCTGGGCGTGTGGGCCGACTACCAGGTTGGCGCACCCGGCATGATCAACCCGCTCGGCGACACCGGCCCGGTGCCGGTCATCGACGCCTTCGGCACGTTTGCCGTGGTCGGACCGACCGCCTACTTCGGCCTGCTCGACATCGGCGATCCGCAGCCGGGCGAGACCGTGGTGGTCTCGGCCGCGGCCGGCGCAGTCGGCTCCATCGTCGGCCAGATCGCCAAGATCAAGGGCTGCCGTGCCGTCGGCCTCGCCGGCTCCGACGACAAGTGCCGCTGGATCACCGAAGAGCTCGGTTTCGACGCCGCCATCAACTACAAGACCGAGGACGTGCCGGCGGCGCTTGCCAAGGCCTGCCCGGACGGCATCGATGTCTACTTCGACAACGTCGGCGGCGACATCCTCGATGCCTGCCTGAAGCTGATGAACTTCAAGGGACGCATCCCGACCTGCGGCCTCATCTCGCAGTACAACGCGACCGAGCCGCCGCCGGGACCGATGAACTACCCGATGATCCTCATGCAGCGCCTCAAGGTGCAGGGCTTCATCGTGCTCGATTACGCCGAGCGCTATCCGGAGGCGATCGCCGACCTGTCGAAATGGATGGGCGAAGGCCGCATCAAGATCCGCCAGGACGTCGTCGACGGGCTCGAGAACGCCTTGCAGACCCTGAAGAAGCTCTACACGGGCGCCAACACCGGCAAGCTCATGATCCGCGTCAAGGACGTCTGACGACGTCCGCGCGGGTCGACCAATCGAGGGGAGAGAGACATGACGACCCAGCACATCGGCCGCGCGCTCGCGGCCCTCGCTGGCCTGGCGCTTTGCGCCGCGGCAGCGGCGAACGAGGATCGCGCGATCGGCCAGGAAGCCTTCGAGAAGGCCTGCATGGCCTGTCACGGCGAGCCGCCGGTCGCGCGGGCGCCGTCTCGCGCGCAGCTCGCGACGATGCCGCCGGAGAAGATTCTCCAGGCCCAGCTGAGTGGCCTGATGGCGCTGCAGGCGGCGGCCCTGAACGAGCTGGAGAAACGCGCGGTCGCGATCTATCTCTCCGACATCGAATGGGGCACGGTCAACGAGGAACGGGCGGCGGAAGCGCTCGCGATGTGCGAAGACTCGACGCCGCTGACCGCGGCGGCGTTCGATCAGCCGCACTGGGTCGGCTGGGGCCTCGACGCCGCGCACAGCCACTTCCAGCCGGCCGGCCAGGCCGGTCTGACGGCTGCGGACCTCGACGGCCTCGAGCTCAAGTGGGCGTTCGGTCATGCCGGCGCGACGACCACCACGACGCAACCGGCGGTGGTCGGCGATCGTATCTTCATCGGTTCGCCCACGGGGGCCATCTACGCGCTCGATCGCAAGACCGGCTGCGCGCACTGGAAGTACACGACGGCGGGCGAGGTACGCGCAGCGATCATCGTCGCCCCGCGCGCCGACGGTTCGCTCGGCCTCTACGCGGGCGATCGCAAGGGCTGGTTCTACGCGCTCGATGCGAACTCCGGCGAGCTGTTGTGGCGGCTGCGCCCGGAGGCACACCCCTGGGCGATGATCACCTCCTCGCCCTACCTGCACGACGGCACCCTGTACTTCGGTATCGCCTCGTTCGAGGAACTGGCCGGCGGCTCGCCGAGCTACGAATGCTGTACCTTCCGCGGCAGCGTCGTCGCGCTCGACGCCGCGAGCGGCGCGCGCAAGTGGCACCGCTACGTCATCGACGAGGAGCCCCGGCCGACGAAGAAGATGACCAGCGGCGTCCAGCTCTACGGCCCTTCCGGTGCCGCGGTGTGGTCGCAGCCGACCATCGACACACGGGCCGGCGTGCTCTACGTCACGACCGGCGATTCCTACTCCGCCCCGGCGGCCGATACCTCCGATGCCATCGTCGCCATGGACCTCGCGACCGGTGCCATCAAGTGGCACAAGCAGATGACCGCGGACGACGCCTTCACTACCGCCTGCGTCGCGCCGAACGCCGACCCGGTGGCCAAGGAAGGCTGTGGTCCGGACATCGACTTCGGCTCGTCGGCCATCCTGCGCGAGCTGCCGGGCGGCGGGCGCGTACTGC
>JAUIFX010000150.1 GCA_030429865.1 Gammaproteobacteria bacterium
CGACGATCTCGGTGCCGAACTTGAGCTTCAGCACCTTCTCGGCAATCGCCCCCGCCGCGACACGCCCGATCGTCTCGCGCGCGCTTGAACGCCCGCCGCCGCTCGAGGCACGAATCCCGTACTTGGACTGGTATGTGAAATCCGCATGCGAGGGGCGCGGGATGTTGCTCATCTCCTTGTAGTCGCCGGGACGCTGATCCTTGTTCGGGACGAACAGGCCGATGGGCGTGCCGAGGGTAACCCCGTTCTCGGTGCCTGACATGATCGTGACCGTGTCGCTCTCAGACCGCGCCGTCGCCACGCGGCTCTGCCCGGGGCGGCGGCGGTCCAACTGCGGCTGGATGTCTTCCTCGGTCAGCGGAATGTTCGCGGGACATCCGTCGACTATGGCGCCGACGCCCTTGCAGTGCGATTCCCCGAACGTGCTGACCCTGTAGATTGTTCCTAGCGTACTCGACATAAAGCTACTCCAGTCAACAGGCTACCCTGTTCGCGCCCCCCGCGCAAGCCGCGAGGGGTACGTGGGCAGTCGTGAACGGGCCAACAAGAGGGGCAAGCTCCGTCTTGCCCTTGGTCGCGGCCATGCTCACGTGGGCGTCGTGTTACGGCGTCCTATGGTGCGTCTTCCTCCGCCTCGACCTTGATGAGCGAATTGCGGATGTCGCCGTCGTACTTCGTCAGCCGGTTGTCCGGGTCGAGGATCCACCGACCATCGACCACGATCTTGTACATGTACTCACCGGGGGCGAGATGCTCCTGGTGGTACCAGACCTCGTCGCCTTTCTGGGTCATCCGCCCACCGTAGGTATTCCACCCGTTGAACTCACCGGCGACCGAGACCTTCTTGCCCTTGCCCCGGTAAACGAACATGACCGGGACGAGATTGTCCGCCGACGAGGGTTCCCGCTCGGGACGCATGTGGACGAGCCGCTCGCTGGTGTGGAACAGGCTGTTCTCCGTGTTGCGGCTTGAGTCGGTGTACTTGTTGGTATTGAGCGGATCAAGAATCCATGAACTGCCGATATCAAACTTGTACCCGTAACTCCCGGGGAACAGGTCCAGCTCGACATACCACCACCCGTCGTCTTCCCGGCGGGTCATGACCCCGAGGTGCGATTGCCACTCGCTGAAATACCCAACGACCGAGGCCGATTCCGCGAGCGGCGCATCAAGATCGAAGTATACGCGCACCTGGTTGGTCGGCGACATCTGGCTCTCCGTCATATACGAAGCGAGCAGGTCGGCCATCGGCTGGTTCCTGAGATCGACCGCCTTGTGCCATGCGGTGAGGTCATTGCTGTCGCGCACGGCGGGGTCGGCCCCGCGTTCGAGCAGGTACTTCGCGACTGCCCAGCCCCCGCCCTCGCCGCCGAGGAGGTTCTCGGCGGGCACTTCGACATCGTCGAAGAAGACCTGGTTGAACTCGTGGTCGCCGGTCATCAGGCGAATCGGCCGCACCGTGACGCCGGGCGTGTCCATGTCGATGAGCAGGAAGCTGAGCGCGTCCTTGCGCTGCTCGCGACGCGTGCGCAGCAGGCAGAAGATCTTGTTGGCGTGGTGTGCGTCCGTGGTCCAGATCTTCGAACCGTTGACGACGTAACGGTCGCCACGGCGCTCGGCGAACGTCGACACGCTGCCGAGGTCCGATCCGGAACCCGGCTCGGAAAAACCCTGGCACCAGTGATCGCGCCCGTCGACGATCGCCGGCAGCAACGCCTGCTGCTGGTCGGGCGTGCCGAACTGCATCACGACCGGACCGACGTAGGTGATGCTCAACGGCGACAACAACGGGGCGCCGCGCCGGCCTTGCTCGTAGAGCAAGAGGTAATTCTGCACCTGCCCCAGCCCCGCGCCGCCGTGCTCGACCGGCCAGAAACCGACATGCCAGCGGCGCGGCCGCAGGCGCTCGATCCAGGCCTCCTGGCGTGGATGGTCGCAGACCTGCGAGCGCAACGCGTCTTCCGGCTCGACGACGCTGGCGTCGAGTTCACTATCGAGGAAGGCGCGGACCTCGGCGAGGAACGCGCGATCGGCCGCATCGAGTGCCGCTTCGAACAACATCCGGCGGGTTCCGCGAAATCAGTCCCGTTCGAGCCGGATACCGAGCGCCTTGCGCGTCGCTTCGGGCAGACCGCTCGGGTCCATCAGGAAATCGCACACCTTGAGCCAGTGGGTGTGAGCGAGCTGGTGCAGGTGGAAGGCGTTCTGCATGGCGAGCTCACGGCCCTGCGCATCCTGAGCGCCGTTGATGGCCTTCTTCGTCATCTTGAGCGCAAAGCGTGACTTGGCCGCGATCTTGCGCGCCATCTCGAGCGTTGCCGCCTCGAGCTCGTCGCGCGGCACCACCTTGTTGACCATGCCCAGCTCGCGTGCTTCCTCGGCCGAGATGGCGTCCGAGGTGAACAGCATTTCCTTGGCCTTGCGTGCGCCGACTTCCCACAGGTGATGGAAGAACTCGACGCCGCCGATGCCGAAACTGACGGTCGGGTCGCTGAAGCTCGCATCGTCACTGGCGACGATGAGGTCACACGGCCAGCACAGCATCAACCCGCCGGCGATGCACTTGCCCTGCACCGCGGCGATGGTCGGCTTGGGAATGTTGCGCCAGCGCTCGCTGAAGCCGACGTAGATCTCCTCCTCGCGCGCCATCTGCGCCTCGGCGCCGGCGCAGGTGAATCCGCACATGGTGCCAACGGTGTCGTAATCGTGCATCGCCTCGTACCAGTTCTTCTCACCGAGGTCGTGGCCGGACGAGAAATGCTTGCCGTTGGCGGCGAGAATGATCACGCGCACGTCCTCGTCGTGCGCGGCGCGGTCGAAAGCGTCGTTGAGCTCGTAGAGGAACCGGGTGTCCTGGGCGTTGGCGGTTTCCGGCCGGTTCAGCACGATGCGCGCGATGTGCGCCTCGGGCAACTGGTAGTCGATGTAGGCGTAATCGCTCTTGGCGTCCACGGCGCGGGCTCCCCCTGTTGGCGTCTGGCAGAGCGCCAGCGGCGCTAATGTACATGCTTGCGGGGGCGGATGAAAAACGGCCGCACCGCGCCCGCAACTGCGGGACAATCACCGCCATGACAGGGTCGGAGAGATGACGTGAAGATAGGCATCATCGGAATCGGCGCGATGGGTTCGGTCTACGCGGGCCTGCTGGCCGCCGCGGGCCACGAGGTGTGGGGCGTCGACAGCTGGGCCGCGCACGTCGACGCCATTGGCGAGCGCGGCCTGCGCGTGGCCGGCGCGAGCGGCGATCGCGTCGTCCGGCTGCACGCGACCACCCGGGCCACGGAGGCCGGTCCGTGCGACCTCGTGATCATCGCGACCAAGGCCGCCGACGTCGCCGCCGCCGGGCGCGCCGCGCAGCCCCTGCTCGCGGCACACACGCCGGTACTGACCATCCAGAACGGCCTGGGCGCCGTCGACGCGCTCGCCCAAGTGCTGCCGCGCGAGCGCATCCTGGTCGGCGTCGCCGGCGGTTTCGGCGCGTCGCTCGTCGCCCCCGGGCACGTCCACCACAACGGCATGGAACTGGTCCGGCTGGGCGAAGCGGACGGCGGAGTCTCCACGCGCGTCGAGGACGTCGCGGCAGTCTGGGCAGGCGCCGGCTTCAACGTCCAGTGCTACGGCGACATCAACCAGCTCGTGTGGGAGAAGTTCATCTGCAACGTGACTTTCTCGGGCCCCTGCACGGTGCTGCGCATGAGCGTCGGCGAGGTGATGGCGAACCCGCACGCCTGGCCGCTGGCGCTCGGCTGCGGACTCGAGGCCTGGCAGGCCGGCCGTGCCCGGGGCGTCGCGTTCTCCTTCGACGACGCTGCCGCCTACATCACCGCGTTCGGCGGGAAGATCCCGCACGCGCGGCCGTCGATGCTGCTCGACCACCTCGCCGGGCGGCGCTCCGAGATCGCGAACATCAACGGCATGGTGCCGCAGATCGCCGCGGAGGTCGGCACCACCGCTCCGCTGAATGAGGCAATCGTCGCGCTCGTGCGCGCGCTGGAAGAGAATTTCGGCTGAGTGCCGACGCTCCGCAGCTCGCGCCGGTGCGCGTGGATCGTGCGCGCAGGGGGCGTCAGTACTGGATGCGCCGGGTAAAGCCGCCGTCGACGACCAGGTTGGCCCCGGTGACGAAGCTCGCCGCCGGACTGGCCAGGAACGCGACCACGTTGGCGACTTCCTCCGGGGTCCCCATGCGACCCATCGGGTTGCCGGCCAGCGCGGCGGCATAGGTCTCGGGCTGCTCGCGCTTGCGCTGGCCCCACACGCCGTCATCGAAATAGATCGTCCCCGGCGACACCGTGTTGGCGCGGATCCCGCGAGGCGCGAGCGTGGTGGCGAGGTTCGACACGTAGTTGATCACCGCCGCCTTGATCGCGTTGTAGGGGCGCGCGCCGCCGAAGGCCTCGAGCGCCGCGGTCGAGGAGATGGCGACGATGGCGCCGGCCGCGGACCGTTCGAGGTAAGGCATCGCCGCGTCGACCGTGCGTACCGTGCCGAGCATGTCGACCTCCAGGCTGCGCCGCCAGGTTTCCTCGTCCGGGGTGCCGCCGAGCGCACTGACGTTGGCGACGACGATGTCTATGCCGCCCAGGGCGCCGGCCGCAGCGTCGATGAAGGCGCTCAGCGCCGCGCCGTCGGCCACGTCCGCGGCGCCGGCGTGGACGCGGGCGCCGGCCGCCGCCCGTGACGCGAGCGCGGCGCCCGCCTGCTCGACCTCGGCGCCGTGGCGCGCGCAAATCGCGACCGAGGCGCCTTCGGCGAGCAGGCGCGCGGCAATCGCGCGGCCGATACCGCGTGAACCGCCGGTGACGAGTGCAGTCTTCCCAGCAAGTCCCAGATCCATACCCCTGCCCCCTTCGTTTTCCTGGTCAGTGCGAACGGTGTCGCGCCGCCCGCTGCGTCCATGGTGTCGGAGGCGGCCGGCGCCGTCCACCGCCGGGCCGGGCCACCCCGGGCCACCCCGGGCCACCCCGGGCATGCCGGCGGCAGCGACCGCTTGAGCCAGGTCAAGCGCGCGCCGGGAAGCCGCCCCACCGGCGCCAGCCGCGCGCCGGTTGGCGTAGACTACCCCGCTGACGCGCCCCAACCGGGGCGTTCGACGCTACGAGACGCGCCGCCACGACGGTGGGGCGCCCAAGGGGAGACCATTTCATGACCACCACCCAGACGAGTGGCCAGGACCTGCGCATCGTGATCATCGGCGCCGGCATGGCCGGCATCCTGTCCGCCATCAAGCTGCGCGAGGCGGGCTACGAGAATTTCGTCATCTACGAGAAATCCGACCGCCTCGGCGGTACCTGGCGCGAGAACACCTATCCGGGCATCGCCTGCGACGTGCCGGCCCACCTCTACACCTACTCGTTCGAGCCGAACCCGGAATGGAGTTCGACGTTCGCCTCGGGCCCGGAGATCCAAAGCTATTTCGAACGCGTCGCGCAGAAGTACGACGTCATCCCGTACATCCGCTTCAACGAGGCCGTGCCTTATTGCGCGTTCGAGGATGGCCGCTGGCGCATTCGCACCTCCAGCGGCCGCGAGGACGAGGCCGACTTCGTCATCGCCGCGACCGGCGTGCTGCATCACCCGCACACCGCCGACATCCCCGGTCTCGACAGCTTCGCCGGCGCCTGCTTCCACAGCGCGTGCTGGGACCACTCGGTACCGCTCGAAGGCAAGCGCGTAGGCGTCATCGGGACCGGTTCGACCGCCATCCAGATCACCTCGGCGCTGGTCGACACGGTCGGACGTTTCGATCTCTTCCAGCGTACCGCGCAGTGGATCTCGCCGATCGAGAACCTCACCTACAGCGAGGAGCAGAAAGCCGAGTTCCGGCGTAACCCGGCCCTGCTGCAGGAAGTGCGCGATCTCGCGAACAAGGAGTTCGAACGTTTCTCGAACGCGGTCATCGACGCCGAGTCGGAGGAGATGAAAGGCATCGAGGCCGAGTGCCTGGCGAACCTCGAAGACAACGTTCGCGACCCCGAGCTGCGCGAGAAGCTGCGCCCGAACTATCGCGCGGGCTGCAAGCGCCTGATCTTCTCGAGCGATTTCTACGAGGCCATCCAGCATCCCAATGCCCACCTCGTGACCACGCCCATCCAGGGCGTCGAGCCGGGCGGCGTGCGCCTCGCCGACGGCGAGCTGCGCGATCTCGATGTACTGGTGGTCGCGACCGGCTTCCGCGCCGACAGCTTCATCCGCCCGACCACCGTGCTCGGGCGCAACGGGGTGAATCTCGACGACGTGTGGGCCGACCACCCGGTCGCCTACCTCTCGATCTCGATCCCCGAGTTCCCCAACTTCTTCATGCTCAACGGGCCCAACGGTCCGGTCGGCAATTTCTCGCTCATCCAGATCGCCGAGCACCAGGTCAACTACATCCTGCAGCTCATGGACCGGGTCCGCGCCGGCGAGTGCCGCGCGATCAGCGCGAGCGCGGAAGCTGCCGCCGAGTTCGAACGCCAGCGCACCGCGGTCGCCAAGCGTTCCATCTGGTCGACCGGCTGCAAGAGCTGGTACCTCGACAAGAATGGCGTGCCGGCGAGCTGGCCGTGGTCGCGCTCGCGCTTCTTCGAGGTCATGCGCGAACCCGAGCTGGAGGCTTTCGAGCTGGCCAGCTGACACGCCGGCCGGGCGCCCTCGCGTGGTGCCCGGCGCGTTCGATCGCGGCTTGTCGGAGACCGGGCACCGGTAACGAGACGCGCACCGCCGGCCGCGGGAACCGTGCGCGTCGTTCAATCAACGCTCGAACACGGACGGCATGCGCGCGGGGAGGTACGGGCACATGGCTGAAGTCGGCTTCATCGGCTGCGGCACCATCGGCGGACCGATGGCGCTCAGGCTGCTCGAGACCGGACACGCGGTACGCGTGTTCGACATCGACCCGCATGCGGTGTCGGCCCCACAGGCCGCCGGGGCGGCTGTCGCCGCGAGCGTCGCCGAGCTGGCGCACGCGTGCGAGACGGTCCTGCTCTCGTTGCCCGGCCCGGCGCAGATCGAGGCGGTCATGCTCGGAGACGAGGGGCTGCTCGGCCGGGCCGGCGCTGTGCGCAGCGTCGTCGATCTCTCGACCAATGACCTCGCACTCAATCGCCGCCTTGCCGAACGCGCTGCGGCCGGGAACATCGCCTATCTCGACGCACCGGTGTCCGGCGGCAGCCAGGCCGCGCGCGAAGGCCGCCTGGCCATCATGGTCGGCGGCGAGCAGGACGCTTTCGAAAAGGCCCGCGGCCTGCTCGAGTCCCTGGCTGAGCACGTCTTCTACCGCGGCCCGGCGGGCAGCGGCACGCTGACCAAGCTGATCAACAACCAGGTGTTCCTCTGTGCGAGCGTGCTCGTCCAGGAAGGGTTCGTCATGGGCGCACGCGCCGGCATGGATCCCACCGAGCTGCTCGAGGTGCTCAAGGCGAGTTCGGCCGGGCCATTCGTGGCCCGCGCGCCGCTGACGCTCTCGCGGCGCTTCGACCTCGGCGTCTTCGCGCTCGACATCGCGGCCAAGGACGTCGCGCTCGCGCTGGACTCGGCCCGCGCCCTCGGCGCCAGCATGCCGTTGACCGAGGCCGCCCACGGCATCTACCAGCAGGCCCGGGCACGCGGGCTCGGCGGCGAGGACTTCTACGCCACGGTGAAAGTGCTCGAAGAGGCCGCCGGCGTCACGCTGCCGGCGCTGCGCAAGCCGGCGAAGCCCGCATGAGCACCGCGCCCGTCGTCGACCTCTCCGACGGCCGCAGCTTCGCCGGCGGCTTCCCGCATGCGAGCTTCACCTGGCTGCGCGAACACGCGCCGCTCTACTGGCACGCGCCGACCACGGCGACCCCCGACGGCGAGGGCTTCTGGGTCGTCAGCCGGCATGCCGATGTCGACGCCATCATCATGGACCCCGCGAGTTTTTCTTCCGACACCGCGGGCGGACGCCGCGGCGGCGGCACCGCGATCAAGGACGAGCCGACCGCCGGCAAGGTGCTCAACCATACCGACGATCCCTACCACCGCCGCCTCCGCGCGCTGGTCAACAAGGGCTTCACGGTGCGCGCGGTCAACGCGCTGGAAGACGAACTGCGGCGGCGCACGCGGGCGCTGCTCGCGACCATCGGCGACGGCGAACGCTTCGATTTCGCGCGGCGCTTCTCGCGCGAAATCCCGACCCAGGCGATCTGCATCGTGCTCGGTGTGCCCGAAGCGGACCGCGAGATGCTGGTCGACTGGGTCGACGCCGGCATCGAGTCGGCCTCGGAGTCGGTCATCGCGTCGGACTACGCGAACAAGGTGCGGCGCTACGCGCAGTCGCTGATCGAAGCGAAACGCGCGCAGCCCGGCAACGACATCTTCTCCGCCATCGTCCACGCCGAGCTCGAGGAAGACGGCACGCGGCTCGGTGACCACGAGCTGCGTTCGTTCTTCTCGCTGCTGTTCCCGGCCGGCGCCGAGACCACCACGCGCGCGATCAGCGGCGGGGTGCTCGCACTCATCGAACACCCCGCGCAATGGCAGCGGCTCGGCGCCGATCCCGGCCTCGTCAAGACCGCGGTCGAGGAGATCGTGCGCTGGACCACGCCCTCGGTGTACAAGCGCCGTACCGCGACACGCGACCTCGCGCTGCATGGCCAGCGTATCCGCGAAGGCGACAAGGTCACGTTCTGGGAAATGTCGGCCAACCGCGACGAGCGCGTGTTCGCGCAGCCGTTCGCGTTCGACATCGCCCGCTCGCCCAACCGACACCTGGGTTTCGGCGCCGGCGTGCATTTCTGCCTCGGCGCGGCGCTGGCGCGCCTCGAACTGCGCATCGTGCTCGAAGAACTGCGCGCCAGCGGCCTTGCCTTCCGCCTGGCCGGTGACCCGGAGTGGATGCCGAACAACCGCCTGTTCGGATTGAAGAGACTTCCCGTCGAGGTCCACCTCGGTGCCCGGGGGGCGCTTTGAGCAAGGGATAGGGCGCGCCCGCGGCGCGCTCCACGCGCCACGCTACGAGCGGATGCCGGCGCCGGCCGGGCGTACCGACTGCGCCCCGAGGCGTCCGCCCGGCGTCCCCGCCGGACGGACGCGGCTGTCGTCGTTCAATTGACCAGGCTGTGAATCGGCGCGGGCACGCGCCCGCCGAAGCGTACGAAGGCATTGCCGCCGCTGCCGTGCGGCAGCGCCATGATGGTCGCTTCGCCGAGCAGGCCGCCGAAACGCGCGTGCTCGCCGGCCGACTTGCCGGGCACCGGGATCAACCGGGCCGCCGTGGTCTTGCGGTTGATCACGCCGATCGCCATTTCGTCGGCGATCAGCGCGGCGAGCGCCTCGGCGCTGGTGTCGCCGGGCAGTGCGATCATGTCGAGCCCGACCGAGCACACGCTGGTCATCGCTTCGAGCTTTTCGATCGACAGGTCCCCGCGCGCCGCGGCCGCAGCGATCTCGAGGTCCTCGCTGACCGGGATGAACGCGCCGGACAGCCCGCCGACGTAGGAGCTGGCAAAAGCCCCGCCCTTCTTCACCGCGTCGTTCAGCATGGCGAGCAGCGCGGTGCTGCCCGGCGCGCCGATGCTGGCCAGGCCCAGGCTGCGGAAGATCTCACCGACGCTGTCGCCGCGCGTCGGCGTCGGCGCGAGGGACAGGTCGACCACGCCGAAAGTCACGCCGAGCGCCTGCGCGACCTCGCGCCCGATCAGCTCGCCGGCGCGCGTGACCTTGAATGCGGTCTGCTTGATGACCTCCGAGAGACGGCCAAGGTCGATGCCGGGCTCGGCCTCGATGGCGCGCTCGATGGCGCGCTTGACCACGCCCGGCCCGCTGACGCCAACGTTGATCACCGCGTCGCCCTCGCCGACACCGAGATAGGCGCCGGCCATGAACGGGATGTCCTCGGGAATGTTCGCGAAAACGACCAGCTTGGCTGCCCCGAGACCGTCATCACCCGCGGTGTGCTCGGCGGTGGCCTTGACCGTTTCGCCCATGCGCAGCACCGCGTCCATGTTGATGCCGGCGCGCGTGGTGGCAACGTTGATCGAGGCACACACGCGCGAAGTCGTCGCCAACGCCTCGGGCACGGCATCGATCAGGGCACGGTCACCGGCCGCCATGCCCTTCTCCACCAGCGCGCTGAACCCACCGACGAAATCGACGCCGACGTTGCCTGCCGCGGTATCCAGCGCCCGCGCCACCTCGACCATCTCGGCGGCCGTGAACGGCGCGCCGACGAGCGCGATCGGGCTGACCGCGATACGCTTGTTGACGACCGGCACGCCGTAGGTCGCGCCGAGCCGATCGCAGGTCGTCACCAGTGCGGCGGCAAGGGTTTCGATGCGCCGCCTGGCACGCGTGATGAACACGCGGACGTCGTCGCTCGCGCAGTCGAGCAGCGAGATGCCGAGCGTGACCGTGCGCAGGTCGAGATGCTCGTACTTGAGCATCTCGAGCGTCGAGATCACTTCCTGCTTGCCGAGCATGTCATGGCCCTCCAGCCTGCGCGATGGGTGGCGGCGCGGTGCGCCTCAGATGCGGTTCATGATCTCGAACAGCCGCCGGTGCTGCAGGTTGAGCTCGAGCCCGAGACGCTCGGCGGCAGACGCGAGATCGGCCTTGAGCGCGGCCAGCGATACCGAGTCGGGCACGTCGACCTGGAAGATCATCGCGTTCGCCTCGGGCCGGTCGCCGCCTTCGAACACCGCCTGCAGGTCGGTCACGTTGACGCCGTGACGCGCGAGCACGCCGCTGACCGCGGCGACGATGCCGGGGCGATCCGGGCCGTGCGTGGTGACGACGAAGGGCTCGGCGTGCGCGCGTGCGGCGGCTGCTCCGGCCGGGTAGGCGTGCACGATGACGTCCAGATCGAGGCCGTCCAGCGCGGCGCTGAGCGTGCGCGCCAACGCCGCCTCGTCGATCTCCTCGGGCATGGCGACGACGAACAGCGCGCCGAACACGGCCTGCAGCAGCGTCTGGCTGACGCTGCGGATGTTGCAGCCGGCATCGAGCAGCGCCTGCGAGACCGCGGCGATGATGCCCGGGCGATCTTCGCCAAGCACCGAG
Organism: Gammaproteobacteria bacterium; assembly: GCA_030429865.1. Taxonomy (GTDB): domain Bacteria; phylum Pseudomonadota; class Gammaproteobacteria; genus JACKNG01. Next base: position 11,002 of record JAUIFX010000150.1, read on the forward strand.
ATCACGGCCTGGGTCACGTGCCTGCTCCTGCGAACGAATCGTCGCCCATCCTCGCCAGCGCGCGTCCGGCCGTCAACGCTGCCGGCCGGACGCGGCGGAGCCGCCCTCGCTCACTCACCGCGGGCAACCCCGTCGAGACGCGGATCGGCGCCGCCGCGCCAGCCGCCGCCGGCGCGCTCGATGCCGTGCAGGCCGCTGTCGAGTGCGCGCACCGCGACGTCATGGCCGCGCGCTTCGAGGGCGGCCGCCTGCCGCGCCAGGGGCGCGCCCTGTTCGAGCTCGAGCACCGCGCCGCGATGGACGAAGTTCGGCAGCGCGATCGCGGCCTGCACGTCGAGTCCCCAGTCGAGCACGCCGAGCAGGGCTTTGACCACGTAGCCGATGATGCGGCTGCCACCGCGCGAGCCGAGTACGAGTTTCACCTCGCCCGCGGCGTCGAGCACGATTACCGGGCTCATCGAGCTGCGCGGCCGCTTGCCCGCGGCGACCCGGTTCGGATGCGGCCGCCCGTCGAGTTCGGGTGCGAAGCTGAAGTCGGTGAGCTGGTTGTTGAGCAGGAAACCGCGCGTCATCATGCGCCCGGCGAAAGGCGCCTCGTTCGAACTGGTCAGGGCGACCACGTTGCCGGCACCGTCTACGACCGACAGGTGCGAGGTACCGCCGTCGCGTGGCGCGGGCAGACCCGGCACGGCAGCGACGGCGCGCCGCGGGGGCTGACCGGACGGCGCTTCCCTGCGCGCGCGGTCACGGTCGATCAGCGCCGCGCGCCGCGCCAGGTAATCAGCGTCGAGCAGCGCGACAGTCGGTACGTCGACGAAGTCAGGATCGCCCACGAAGCGTTCGCGGTCGGCAAAGGCGAGCCGGCTCGCCTCGGCGACCAGGTGCACCGCTTCGACCGCTACAGGCGCGAGCGCGGCAAGGTCGAAATGGGACAGCATGCCGAGGATCTGCAGCAGTGCGATGCCGCCCGAGGAGGGCGGCCCGACCGAGCACACCGTGTAG
>JAUIFX010000281.1 GCA_030429865.1 Gammaproteobacteria bacterium
GACGTCGAGCGGCCCATCCTCGCGCCCGAACGCGTGTTCCTCGGCTACGCGACGCTGGACGCCGCGCTCACCGCGTTCAGCGCCATCGAGGTCAGTGGCCTCGATACCGACGGCGGTGATGTGCTCGCGTTCGGTGCGCGCGCCCCGGTCAAGGTGCCCGTTGGTGCGCGCGCAGCGGCGCCGTTCGCGCTGCTCGCCGAGCACGTGCGCCGCGCCGACGGCCGGGTGCTGTTCCTGGCCGATTCCCTGGGTCGACGCGAAGCGCTGCTCGAGCTGTTCCAGGAGCAGCCGTTCCGGCCGCGCACCTTCGATTCGTGGGCCGAGTTTCTCGCTGCCGATGCCGCCGTGGGTATCGCCGTGGCCGCGGTCGCGGAGGGCGCCGAACTCGAGCAGCCGCGGCTCAGTGTCCTCACCGAGGGGCAGCTGTTCGGCGAACGTGCGCAGCAGCGCCGGCGGCGCCGTGCGAGCAGCGACAACGAGGCCGTCATCCGCAATCTCACCGAGCTGCACCCCGGTGCACCGGTGGTGCACGAGCGCCACGGCGTCGGGCGCTATCGTGGTCTCGAAGTGCTCGAGGTCGGCGGCGTCAGCAACGAGTTCATCAAGATCGAGTACGCCGATGGCGACAACCTCTACGTACCGGTCAGCGCGCTCGACCTGATCAGCCGTTACTCGGGCGTCGACCCCGAACGCGCCCCGCTGCACAAGCTCGGTAGCGGCCAGTGGGACAAGGCACGGCGCAAGGCGGCCGAGAAGATTCGCGACGTCGCCGCCGAGCTGCTCGAGATCCATGCGCGCCGCGCGGCGCGCCGCGGCCATGCCTTCCAGCTCGACCGCCATGCCTTCCAGAGCTTTGAACAGGCCTTTCCGTTCGAGGACACGCCGGACCAGGCGGCCGCCGTCGAGGCGGTGCTTGCCGACATGGCGCGCGAGCAGCCGATGGACCGCCTGATTTGCGGCGATGTCGGCTTCGGCAAGACGGAGGTCGCGATGCGTGCCGCCTTCGTTGCGGTCAACGATGGCCACCAGGTCGCGATCCTGGTGCCGACGACCTTGCTCGCGCGTCAGCACTACGAGTCGCTGCGCGATCGCTTTGCCGACTGGCCGGTCAAGATCGGCCAGCTCTCGCGTTTCGCGGATTCCAGCGCCACGCGCGCGACGCTCAAGGGGCTGGCCGACGGCACCGTCGACATCGTCGTCGGTACCCACAAGCTGCTCGGCAAGGACATCAAGTTCAAGCGGCTCGGCCTGCTGATCGTCGACGAGGAGCACCGCTTCGGCGTGCGCCAGAAGGAGAAGATCAAGGCACTGCGTACCGATGTCGATATCCTCACCCTGACCGCGACGCCGATCCCGCGCACGCTGAACCTGGCACTGTCGGGCACGCGCGAGCTGTCCATCATCGCGACCGCGCCGCAGAAACGTCTCGCCATCAAGACCTTCGTGCGCGAGTGGTCCGACCCGCTGCTGCGCGAGGCGATGCTGCGCGAAATCGGGCGCGGCGGCCAGGTCTACTTCGTGCACAACGAGGTCGAGAACATCGAGCAGATGGCGGAGAAACTGCGCGGCATCGTGCCGGAAGCGCGCATCGCCGTCGCCCATGGCCAGATGCGCGAATCGACGCTGGAACGCATCATGCTCGACTTCTATCACGGCCGTTGCAACGTCCTCGTATGCACGACCATCATCGAGACCGGCATCGACGTACCGAACGCGAACACCATCGTCATCAACCGTGCCGACAAGTTCGGGCTGGCCCAGCTCTACCAGCTACGCGGCCGTGTCGGGCGTTCGCACCATCGCGCTTACGCCTTTCTCGTGGTGCCGCATCGCAAGGCGATGACCAAGGATGCGGTGAAGCGGCTCGAAGCGATCGAGTCGCTGGAGGAACTCGGCGTCGGGTTCACGCTCGCGACGCACGATCTCGAAATCCGCGGCGCCGGCGAGATCCTGGGTGACGAGCAGAGCGGCCATATCCAGGAGATCGGTTTCGGCCTCTACTCCGAACTGCTCAACCGTACCGTCAGCGCGCTCAAGTCGGGGCACGGTATCGATCCGGACCAGGCCATGGACGAGCGCGTCGAGGTCGAACTGCACGTTCCGGCCCTGCTCCCGGAGGATTACCTGCCCGACGTTCATGCGCGCTTGATTCTCTACAAGCGCATCGCCAGTGCGCGTACGGCCGACGAACTCGCCGATCTGCGCGAGGAAATCATCGAT
>JAUIFX010000151.1 GCA_030429865.1 Gammaproteobacteria bacterium
GCCTGGACGGCGGCTGGGGTGATGCCTACCCGGTGCTGCGCGCCTGTGGCAAGCACGCCGTGCCGCTGCCGGTAGCCGAGGCAATGCTCGCCGAGTACCTTGCCCGCGAAGCCGGCTGCACGCTGCCCGAAGGCGTGCCGGGACTGCTGCCCCGCGTGCTCGACGCCGACGCGTTCGAGGCCGGCGCCGTGAAGCTCGACAGGGTGCGCACCCCGTGGGGACGCCATGCCGCGTACCTCGTCGGGGTCGCCGCGGGTGACGCCGGCGCCGAACTCGTGCTCGCCGCACCCGACGGGCTCGACATTGCCGAAGAGGACAACATCGGGCGCGACCCGCGTGACACGCTAAGCGGTACGGCGCGCATCCATGCGCGTCACCCGTTACCGCTGCCGGCCGACTGCATCCGCTGGCTGGGTGCGCTGGCGCGCAGTGCCCAGATCGCGGGCGGCGGCGTGACCTGCCTAGACCTCGCCGTGCAATATGCCGCCGAACGCGAGCAGTTCGGACGGCCCCTGTCGGCGTTCCAGGCCATCCAGCATTACCTTGCCGACCTTGCCGGGGTGGTGGCTTCGGTCGACAGCATCACCATGGCCGCGTGCGAAGCCTACGATCAGCGCGGCATGGCCGGCGCCGCGCGCAACGCCCGTTTCGAGATTGCCGCGGCGAAGTGCCGCGCGAGCGAGGCGGTGGAGAAGTTGACCCGCCTGTCCCACCAGGTGCACGGTGCGATCGGCTTCACCTACGAATACGGCCTCCACTTCACGACGCGGCGCCTGTGGGCCTGGCGTGCCGAGTTCGGCGGTGCCGGCGAATGGGGCGAGTTCCTCGGTCGCGCGGCCTGCGAAGCGGGCGGCGACGGCGTGTGGCCGTTGATCACCGGCTGAGGATTGCAGCGCATGATAGACGACGATCTCATTCTCGACATCGACGGCCCCCTCGCGCGGCTGACCATCAACCGTCCCGAGTCGCGCAACCCGCTCGGTCACACCGGCGACGGCGAACGATTTGCCACCGCCGCGGCGGTCATCAACGCCGACAAGAACCTGCGCTGCGTGATCATGACCGGCGCCGGCAAGGCCTTCTCGGCAGGTGGCGATCTCAAGTCCATGCGCGAGCGCAGCGGGCACTTCGGCGGCACGCCGCTCGAGTTGCGCGACCACTACCGCGAAAGCATTCATGGCATCATCCGCGCGCTGTGGAATATCGAAGTGCCGATGGTCGGCGCCATCAACGGACCGGCGATCGGTCTCGGCAACGATGTCGCTTCGCTCGCCGACGTCCGTATCGCCGCGCGTTCGGCCAAGTTCGGCGCCACCTTCCTCAAGCTCGGCCTGCTTCCCGGCGACGGCGGGGCATGGCTGCTGCCGCGCCACATCGGCTGGTCGCGCGCTGCCCAGCTGTTCTTCACCGGAGAAGTCATCGACGCCGTGACGGCGTGCGAATGGGGCCTGGTCAGCGAAGTGGTCGACGACGACGCCCTCATGGCGCGCGCCGAAGCGCTCGCGGCGAAGATCTGCGAGCAGCCGCCGCAGGCCCTGCGCATGACCAAGAAACTCATGCGCGACGGCACGATGGCGAGCTTCGACGCGGTGATGGAGATGTCGGCCGCGCTGCAGGTCACGTTGCAGCACACCGAGGATCACATGGAAGCGGTCAACGCGTTCTTCGAGAAGCGCCAGCCCGAGTTCAAGGGACGCTGAGCACGGCGCCGGACCCACGGCACCGATGAGCACCGGCGCGGACGGGATGGTCACCGGCGCGGCGCCGGTACGCGTACTGCTGCTGGCATCGACGTTCCCGCGCTGGGCAGGGGACAGCATGCCGCCGTTCATCCGTCATCTCGGCGACGCGCTGGCCGCGGCGGGCTTCGAGGTCCACGTGCTCGCGCCGCACGCGCGCGGCGCGGCGCGCAACGAGCGGCTCGGGGCACTGCACGTGCACCGCTTCCGCTACGCGCCGCAACGCTTCGAGCAGCTCGCCTACGGCGGCGGCATTCTCGAAAACCTGCGCGCGCGCCGCGCGCGCTGGCTGCTGGTCGGGCCGTTCCTACTTGCCCAGGCGGTAGCCATGCTGCGCCTGTGCCGTCGCTGCCGCATCGACCTCGTGCATGCGCACTGGATCCTGCCGCAAGGCCTGCTGAGCGCCCTGCTCGCGCGGCGCCTGGCCGTGCCGCTCGTGTTGAGCGCGCACGGCGGTGACGTCTTCGCCAGCGCGCAGGGACTGCGCCGCTGCCTGCTCGGCTTTGCCACGCGGCGTCACGACGCGGTCACGGTGAACTCGCGCGCGATGTGCCAGGCGCTAGAAGCACTGACTGGCCACGCGGGAGAGATCATCCCGATGGGTGTCGACGTGGCGCGTTTCGCGGCCGAAGCGCGCCGTCCGCGCGCCGCCACGGCACCACCCCGCCTGCTCTTCGTCGGCCGCCTGGCGGAGAAGAAAGGCGTGGAATACCTGCTGGCGGCGATGCCGGCGATCCTCGGGCGGCACCCCGGCGCCCGTCTCGACGTGGTCGGCGACGGCCCGCGGCGAGACGCGCTCGAAGCCCAGGTGCGGTCGCTCGGCATCGCGGCGGCGGTCCACTTCCACGGTGCGTGCGACAACGCCGCGCTGCCGCGTTACTACGCCGCGGCGGATCTCTTCATCGCACCCTCGATCGTCGCCGACGATGGCGACACCGAGGCCCTCGGCGTGGTGCTCCTCGAAGCCGGCGCCGCCGGCCTGCCGCTGGTGACGACCGACGTCGGCGGCATCGGCGACATCGTCAGCGACGGCGCGACCGGGCTGGTCGTGCCGCAACGCTCGGCCGCCGCGCTGGCGGCCGCCGTGTGCAGCCTGATCGACGATCCCACCCGCGCTTTCGAACTCGGCCGCGCGGCGCACGCGTACGTGCGCGGTCACTTCGACTGGACCGCCATTGCCGGACGTTTCGCCGCGCTGTACACGCGGCTGCTCGCCCGCGCCGGCGACGGCCCGGCCTGACGGCGTGACGCCTGCGGGCGTGTCCTGACCCGGCGCGCCGGCGGCCCGCGGCGCCTACACGTAACCCGGCCCGCGCAGGCAGGGAAAGTCGCGTAGCAGCGCCGGGTCGAAGTCGAGTCCCAGCCCGGGCCCTGGCGGCGGCCGGAGCCGCGCGGGCGACGCCGTCGCCAGCGCATCGGCGCCGAACACGTCGCGAAATGGATTGAACGCGGTCATATCGGCCTCGAAGTAGCCGCCGTTCGGAATGGCGGCGAGAAAATGCAGCGTCGCCGCCATGTTCAAGGCGGTCAGGGAGGTGTGCGGGTGCACGCGTATCCCGTGCTCCGCGGCGAGGCGTGCGATGCGCAGGCCCTCGGTGAGGCCGCCGGTCTTCGACAGGTCGGGCTGCCACACGCCGAGCGCGCCATCCTCGAGCGCGCGCTCGAAATCGAAGCGCGTGTAGTGATTCTCCCCCGCCGCGAGCACGAGGTCGTCGCGCCGCGCGGCGCGGTAGCTCCTGAAGTCGTGGGGCGGGAACGGTTCCTCCAGCCAGCCGACGCGGGCCGCGACGAGACCGTCCGCGACGGCGGCGAAATCGTCGAGCGAATAGGCCGTGTTGGCATCGGTGAGGATGTCGACGTCCGCGCCGAGCGCCGCACGCACGGCGGCGACGCGTGCGAGGTCGTCACGCGGCGTGTCGCCGAGGCGGAGTTTCATCGCCCGGAAGCCCTGGGCGACGAAGCCGGCGGCCTCTTCGGCGAGCGATCCGGGTGCCTGGAAACCCAGCGAGATGCCGCCGGCGTAGGCCTCCACGTCACGTGGCGCGGCGCCGAGCAGGGCACAGACAGGCTGCCCCGCCAGCTTCCCCTTGATGTCCCACAAGGCCAGGTCGATGCCTGAAAGCCCGATGACCGCCGCCGCGCCGGCACCGTGGCTCGCGAGCTGCATGCGGTAGACGCGCTCCCAGACCGCCTCGGTATCGGTCGCCTCCAGACCGGTGACGAGGGCCGCGAGCGTGGTGTTGACGAGCTCGGCGATGGCGCTCGGCGCGCGCGCCGCGTGGGCTTCGCCCCAGCCGGTGACGCCGGCGTCCGTCGCGACTTCGACAATCACGGCGTCGCGCTTGACGGTGCGCCCGATGCCCAGGCTGACCTGGTGCTCGGGCGGCACGGCAAAGGAAATCGGGTGCGCGGTGACGCGGCTGATACGAACGCTCATGGGCCGGCCAGCGCCGCGCCTCTCAGACGCCGGCCGGGCGGCCGGCGCCGCGCGCCCGGCGCCGCGGACACGGGGTGGGTTGTTGCTGCCGGCGGATCCTGATGCATCGCGTGCGCTCGTTCGTTCATGCTCCGGGCTACTATACCGCGCGCCACGGCCGCCCCTTCGCGGCACCTTTCACCACAGGCAGGAGAAACCGTGTCACCGTTCATCGCGCGCTATTTCGTTCCCGCCGCCGTGTTCCAGGGTGTCATCGTGGGTGGCGGGTACGGCACCGGGCGCGAAGTGGTCGAGTTCGTTTCGCGCCACGGGCCGCTTGGCGGCGTCATCGCCTGCGCGGTCATCGCCGCCGGTTTCGCCGCCGTGCTCGCGGTGAGCTTCATGCTCGCGGTCAGCTACCGCGTGCGCGATTACCGCCATTTCCTCAAGCTGCTGCTGGGACCGGCCTGGGTGCTCTACGAGGTCCTCTTCGTCGCGCTGCTGCTGATCGTCCTCGCGGTGGTCGGCTCGGCAGCCGGGGAAGCGCTCGCCGACGGCTTTGGCCTGCCCTACGCGCCCGCGGTCGGCGTGGTTCTGGGCGCGGTGCTGGTGTTCAATTATTTCGGCCGCCGGCTCGTCGAGGGGGCGCTCGGCACGTGGACGCTGCTGCTGATGGCGGGCCTGGTCGCGTTCGTCGTCGCCGTGCTTGCCAATCCCGCGCCCAGGGCGGTCTCCGCGTCACCGGCCGTTCCGGTACTGGACGCGGTGCGCAGCGGGCTGCAGTTCGCCATCTACAACAGCGCCCTGATCCCGGTGCTGGTGTACTGCGTGGCCCATCTCGAACGGCGCCGCGAGGCGCTCCTCGCCGGCCTCATCGCGGGATTCGGCGGCGCGCTGCCGGCCCTGCTCCTGCACCTGTGTTTCATGGCCCATGCCCCGGCCGTGCTTGCCGAACCGATTCCGACCTGGTGGCTGCTCGAGGCGATCGGTGCTCGGGCGACCCTGCCGCTCTACTTCACGCTGCTCGCCGGCACCATCGTGCTGACTGCCGTCGGCGTGCTCCAGGGCGTCAACGAGCGGCTCGACGGCTGGCGCGTCGACGCGGGCCGGGCGCCGCTGTCACGCCGCACGCATGCCCTCGTCGCCGCCGCGCTGGTGCTCGTGAGCCTGCTGCTCGCGCGCTTCGGTATCGTCGACCTCGTCGCGCGCGGCTACGGCCTGCTCGCCTGGGGTTTCCTCGCCGTGTTCACCGTGCCGCTGCTGAGCCGCGGTATCCTGCTCGTCCGCCAACAAGGAGCCTGCCATGCCCCGTGAAATCCTCGGAAGCCCGCTGACCCTGCCCGACGGTACGCCGTTGCCCCTGTCCAAGGCCGTGCGCGCGGGCGACTTCGTGTTCCTTTCCGGCCAGCTCGGCCTCGACGAGAGCGGCCGCCTGGCCGACGGCATCGAGGCACAGACGCGTCACTGCCTGCGCAACATTGTCGCGGTGCTCGGCGAAGCCGGTCTCGGTATCGAGCATGTCGTCAAGGCCACCGTGTGGCTGACCGACGTGCGCGACTTCGCCGCGTTCAATCGCGTCTACGCCGAGACCTTCGGCAGCGCGCCGCCGGCGCGCTCGACGGTCGTCTCGGGACTCGCGCTGCCCGGTGCGATGGTCGAGATCGAGGTCGTCGCCTGGGGCGGCTGAGCGCGTGGTGCGGCTCAGATCGCGGTCAGGCCGCCATCGACCGGGATCACCGCGCCGGTCATGAAGGAGGCTTCGTCGGAAGCGAGGAACACCACCACGTTGACGATTTCCTCCGGCCGTGCGAGACGCTTGAGCAGGTGCATGCCGGCCATGGCATCGAAGGCCGCGGTGCGCGCTTCCTCGCCGACGTCGCCGACGTAGCGACGCGGCATGGGCGTGTCGACGACGCCCGGACAGATCGCGTTGACGCGGATGCCATGCTCGGCGAGGTCGGTCGCCATCGAACGCGCGAGCTGGGCCAGGCCGCCCTTCGAGGCGCCGTAGGCTGCCATGGTCGGGAAACCGACGATGCCGCCGACGGACGAGTTGTGGATGATCACCCCGCCGCCGCTCTCGGCCATGGCGCGCGCGGCGTGCAGGCTGAGCGCGAACGGCGCGCGCAGGTTGGTCGCGATGAGTGCATCGAACTCGCCCATGGTGGTCTCGAGAAACGGCTTGCCGACCATCATGCCGTGGTTGGTGTAGAGCACGTCGAGCCGCCCGAAACGCTCGACGGCGGTGGCGACCAACTGCCCGGGCAGGTCGTCGCCGCAGATGTCGCCGCCTAGATAAGCGAGCCGTTCGGGCTGCTCGGCGAGCAGCGTCGCGACGTCGCCCTCGGGGTCCGCGGCGCGGTCCGATGCAACGACGCGCGCGCCCTCCTCGAGAAAGCGGCGCACCGCGATCTGCCCCTGGCCGCCGAGCGCACCGGTGATGATGATGACCTTGTCCTGCAATCGCCCCATGCGTGTTCTCCCCTTCAAGTCGTGACGCGGGCGGCGCTCAGCGCCGCAGACCGGCCTGACGCAGCAGCGGCATGACGCGGTCGTTGAAATATTCGAGTTCCGGCACGTAATCGAGCCACGACAGGATCAGGCCCTCGATGCCCATGCCGTGGATCGCCTGGATCTGCTCCACCACCTGCTCCGGCGTGCCGACCAGGGGGTAGCCTCCCCAGCCGGCAATGAAGCGTTCGCCGAGGTTGCGTACCGTGTCCTTGTCACCGAACGAACTCGATTCGATGCCGAGCAGACTCATGATGTTCTCGGTCGCTTCCCAGTCACCGTGGCGCACGATGCTGTCGTACAGTTCGCGCGCTTCGCGCTCGGTGTCGCGGCAGCAGACCAGGCCGTAGGTCATCACGCCGCATTCGCGCGCATGCGCCGCGGCGCGCTGCTTGAGATCGTCGATCTTGGCCTGCGCCTCGTCGACGGTCGTGATCGTGATGAAGTTGAAATCGACGTGACGCGCCGAGAACTCGCGTCCGGCGTCGGAGCTGCCGGCATTGACCAGCACCGGGAACGGCTGCTGGATCGGCTTCGGGCTCAGGAACCCTCCCTTGATCGTGTAGTACTCGCCGTCGAAATCGAAGTCCTGTTCGGTCCAGGCGCGCTTGATGATGCTCAGCCACTCGTCGGCCTGGCGATAGCGCTCGTCGTGCTCGCGTTGCGGCAGGCCGAACATCTCGATCTCGGGACGAAACCAGCCACACACGATATTGAGGCCGAAGCGGCCCGCGGAGATGTTGTCGATGGTCGCGGCCTGCTTGGCCGCGAACAGCGGATGCACCGTCGGCACGTGCGAGGTCGCGAAGACCATGATGTTCTCGGTGTTGCAGGCCATTGCCGTGGCCCAGGTGTAGACCTCGAGATTGGTCGCGTTGAACTGCGTCGTGCCACCGAAATGCTTCCACCGGCCTACCGGCACGAGGAGTTCGAAACCGGCCGCGTCCGCCAGGCGGCTCAGGCGCACGTTGTGCTCGTAGGTCGGCTCGAAACTGGTCGGCGCATGGGTGATGGTGCAGCCGTTGGAACAGTTCTGGCCGAATATGCCGAGCTTGAGCGGGTTGTCGTTGAAGGCGGGTACGTGCCGCCGGCGCCACTCGCGGACATCGTCCGGATGACGGAGATCGGTGCTGGTGCTCACGGTGTCCTTGTTCCTCCCCTGGGATTGCAGGTCCTGAGATTGCCGGTTGTTTTCCATGCGCCTGCCCTGCGGCAGCGCGCGCGCCCGGCCCGGACCGCCACGGGGGCACGCGACGCGGCACCCGCGTGCCCGGGCGTGACCCGCGCGCGTCGTCGCATGGCCGCCACGCCGGGGCGGGTGCCTGCCGGGGCCGCGCTAGTTTACACATTGGGCCGGCATGCGCAGGATCGGTAGCGCAAGAAGCCGTGCCCACCATGAATACCCTGCGCTACCTCGCCTACGGTTCCAACCTGTGGCCGGCCCGGCTGGAGGCCCGCGTTGGCGCGGTCGCCGTGCGCGGCAGCGCGCGCCTCCCGGACCATGAACTGAGCTTTACCAAGCGGGGCACCGACGGCAGCGGCAAATGCACGCTGGCGTCCTGCCCGGGCGCTGTCGCCTGGGTCGTCGTCTACGAACTGCCGGCCGCGGCGCGGGCGATCCTGGACCGCATCGAGGGCGTTGGTCACGGCTACTCGGTGCGCTGGATCGACCTGCCGGCGTACGGCCGCTGCTTCGTCTACCTGGCCGAGCCCGCGTGGGTCGATGCGGGCCTGGTGCCGTTCGACTGGTACCATGCGCTGGTCATGGCCGGGGCGCGCCACCACGGATTCCCGCCGGCCTACCTGTCCCGAATCGGGACGACCGTCGCGATTCGGGACGCCGACCGCGTCCGCGCCGCAGATCACTACGCCCTGCTCGGGCGCGGCGCGTGAATGAGTCATAGAATCGGGCGATGCCGCACGGGCGGCCCGCTCGCATGATACGAATCACAGGAGGAGCCACCATGCTGGTGATGATGACGGCCGACCTGGCCAAACCCGAGTCGATGTCGAGCAAGGATTTCTTCGAGGTCTGGCGCCAGGAATCGGTGGCCGCGATCGAGGCGGTCAAGGCGGGCGCGATCAAGGCCATCTGGAAAGTCGCCGGCGAGTACCAGGTGATCGCGGTGATGGACGTCGACAATGGCGACCAGATTGACGAGATCGTCCACAGCCTCCCCATCTGGCGCCTCGGTCACGCGCACATCGTGCCGCGCGTGACATGGAAACCGCTGCGCCCCTACGAGAACTGGGCCACGCAGCTCGAGACCCTGGCCAAGGGCTGAGAGCGGAAGCCGTCACGCGCCGGTGCCGTGCGGCACGGCAGGCGCGGCGCCCGGCACCGGGACACATCGCATGGAATTACGCAGCCTGCGCTACTTTCTCGAAATCTGCGAGAAAGGCTCGATGAAGCGCGCCGCCGAATCGCTGTTCGTGGCGCAGCCGGCGCTCAGCCAGCAGGTACGCAAGCTCGAGGACGAACTCGGCGTCAAGTTGCTGACCCGGTCGGTGCGCGGCGTGCAGCCGACCGAAGCCGGCAACGAACTGATGCAGCGCGCGCGGGTGATCCTCGAGCAGGTGCACGAGACGACCCACGCGATCCAACGGGGCAACGACGTGCCACGCGGCAGCGTCGTACTCGGCCTGCCCTCCTCGATCAGCGCGGTGCTCAGCGTACCGCTCATCGTGCGCATGCAGGAAATGCTGCCCGAGGTTTCGCTGCGCGTCGTCGAGGGCACCAGCGGCTACGTGCGTGACTGGCTGCGCAGCGGCCAGCTCGACATCTGCATCCTGCACGGGGGACAGCGGGACAGCGGCATCCTCGCCGAGCCCCTGTTCACCGAGGATCTCTACCTGGTCACCGGCCACGACGACGGCAGCCGTCGGCGCACGGTACGTTTCGGCGACCTTGCCGGGCTGCCGCTGATCCTGCCGGGGCGCCACCACGGCCTGCGCGACATGCTCGAGCGTATCGCCCACGAGCACGACGTCACCCTGACCGCGCGGGTCGAGATCGATGCTTTCACGCAGATGAAGGCCCTGGCCCGCCTCGGCGTCGGTCACACCATACTGTCCTTCGCCGCGGTGGCGGAAGACGTCGCCCGCGGCGAACTGAGCGCGGTCCGCATCATCCAGCCGGGGCTCGAACGCCGCATGTACCTGGCCCGCACGGCCGGGCGCCCGGCTTCCAACGCGGTGCGCGCAACGACCGAGCTGCTGCGCGAATGCGTGCAGGCCATGGATGGCCAGTACTGGGCCGTCACGGCCCAGCGGGAGCCTGCCGCGGTATAAATTCTGCTTATGGACAATATACGGAAGATATTGTTTACATATCGGACGTCGAGTCTTTAAGCTCGTCCGCTCCATGCCCCACGCGCCGCGCACGGACACGTCCCGCGGCAGCCGGCTTCCGCCGGCACGGCGTAGCGGGCACTTCCACCACGTTAGGGAGGTAACACATGTTCGACATGTCCTGGATGAAGAAATGGCAGGGCGCGGTGAACAAGAACGGTCCGATGAAGTGGATCGGCAAGCATTTCACCGCCAGCCTGTTGTTCGGTTTCGGCGATAAGCAATACGTCGTCAGCTTCGACAAGGGGCAGCTGGCCGAAGTGACCGACGAACTCGGTCCCGAAACCTGCTACCAGCTCGCCATCCGCGGGCCGGCCGAGTCCTGGGAAAAGTTCTGTCAGCAGACGCCGCCTCCCATGTACAACGACCTGTGGGCCATGGCGCATCCCCTGCACGGCAGGGTCACGCTCGAAGGGGACCAGATGGTCCTGTGGCAGAACATGCGCGCGCTCATGTGGGCGCTCGATCGCATGCGCGAAGTCTGAGCGCGAGAGCAGGAGGAATCATCCGTGGCGAATATCGAACCCATCACCGGACGTTATGTCTGGGTCCCCTACGAAGGTACCGAGTACCGCATCTTCTTCGAGGAAGCCGGCGAAGGCATCCCCCTGGTCTGCCTGCACACTGCGGGCACCGACTCGCGCGAGTGGCGTCACCAGCTGTGCGACCCCGCGATCAACAAGAACTTCCGCGTCATCGCGCTCGACCTGCCGCGTCATGGCAAGTCCATCCCACCCTACGAGTGGTACCAGGAGGACGAGGAATACAAGCTCACCGCGAAGTTCTACTCGGGCATCCTGATGGCCTTCTGCAAGGAGCTCGGCCTGGACAAGCCGGTCATCATGGGCAGCTCCATGGGCGGCAACATCTGCCTGCACCTCGCCGAGCAGTACGAGAACGACGTGCGCGCGCTGATTGCCATCGAGGCCTGCGAACACTCGCCCGGCTGGCACATCGACTGGTTGCGCCACTCGCACATCCATGGGGGCGAGACCTGCGCGACGTCGGTGTTCGGCCTGATGGCCCCGCAGAGTCCCGACAAGTACCGTTGGGAGACCTGGTGGTACTACTCCCAGGGCGGCCCGGGCGTGTTCAAGGGCGATCTCTATTTCTACAGCGTCGATCACGACTTCCGTGGCCGCACCGAGAAACTCTCGGGCAAGGTCCCGATGTACTACATGACGGGCGTTTACGACTTCGCCTGCACGCCCGAAATGACCGAGGAAGCGGCCAAGAAGACCAAGAACTCGGAGTGCATCATCATGGAGGAGATCGGACATTTCCCCATGAGCGAGAACCCCGAGGTCTTCAACCGTTACCTGATGCCGGTGCTCGACAAGATCCTGGCCCAGCACTGATCGAGGCCGCGCGCCTCGGCCGGCGCCGCGCAGCGGCGCCGGTTGTCTTCACTGCGCGGCCGTGTCCCCGCTGCCCTTCCGTGCGGGGCATCGCCGCTCTCCGCTCACCCTGAACCACGAGGCACGCATGCTGCCGGGGACACTGCGATGAATAGCGAACACCAAGAAACGATCACCCAGATTCGCGACACCGTACGCAAAGTGTGCGAGGAGTTCTCCGGTGAATACTGGCGCGCCAAGGATCGTGAGCGCGCCTACCCGAAAGAGTTCGTCGACCGCCTGACCGAACTGGGCCTGCTGGCGGCGCTGATCCCGGAGGAGTACGGCGGCAGCGGCATGCCCATTTCGATCGGTTCGGCGATTCTCACGGCTATCCACGAGTTCGGCGGCAACGCCGGCGCCTGTCACGCGCAGATGTACACCATGGGCACGGTGTTGCGTCACGGCAGCCAGGAGCAGAAGGAGAAATACCTGCCCGGCATCGCCGCCGGCGAGCTGCGCCTGCAGGCCTTCGGCGTGACCGAGCC
>JAUIFX010000152.1 GCA_030429865.1 Gammaproteobacteria bacterium
CGCTGCTCTGACGCGGCCCGTGCCGCGTGCCGGAGCGCCGGCGCCGCGCGGCGAGGCCCGGTTCGCCGCGCCGGAGACCCGAGCCCGCGCCGGCGCGGGCCGATTGACGGGCTGCGCGCGGGGCGGGACCATGTCGGCTCATGGTGAAACGCCGTGGGGATACCCTGATGGCCGGTGGTTGGTCGCGCGACGGCGCAGTGCAGGATCAGATTGACCAGAGCGTGGCGGACGCCGTCGAGCGCGCGCGCCGCGCGCTGCAGCCGGGCGAGGGCCGCCACGACTGCGAGGATTGCGGCGAGCCGATCCCCGAAGCGCGCCGCCGCGCCGTGCCCGGCGTGCGCCGCTGCGTCGCCTGCCAGGAAGCGCACGACGCCGAGTCGCGCCACGCCGATCCGATCAATCGCCGCGGCAGCAAGGACAGCCAGCTGCGATGACTACCGTGCCCGCGATCCGCGGCGCGGGCGCGCGCCTGTTCGGTATCCTGCTCGCCACGTTCGCCATGCTCTCCGGCGCGGCGGCGGCCGAGATCACCCGGGGACATGCCCGCATCGACGACGTCGAGCTCTATTACGAAGACCGCGGCACGGGCACCCCGCTGCTGCTGCTCCATGGCGGCTTCGGCCATACCGGCTCGTGGCAGCACCAGGCCGCGGCGTTCGCCGCCGCGGGTTACCGCGTCGTCGCCGTCGACAGCCGCGGCCAGGGACGCAGCACGCTCGGTGAGCGCCCCCTCGGCTACACGCGCATGGCCGATGACGTACTCGGGCTGATGGACCACCTGGGACTCGCGCGGGCGCACCTGGTCGGCTGGAGCGACGGCGGCAACATCGGCCTCGACATCGCCATGCGCCACCCGGAGCGGCTGCTCAAGCTCGTCGCCTTCGGTGCCAACTACCGCGTCGATGGCGTGCGCGGGGACGTCGGCGAGAATCCCCGCTTCGCGGCTTATGTTGCGCAGGCCGAGCGCGACTACGCCGCGCGCTCACCGCAGCCCGAACGCTGGGACGAACTCGTCACGCGCATCAGCGCGATGTGGGCGCGCGAGCCGAATCACGCGGATGCCGCGCTGCGCGCGGTTGACCTGCCCGTGCTGGTGCTGCACGGCGAAACCGAAGAAGCGATCGCCGAAGCGCTCGCGGGCCTGATCCCCGGCGCGCGCTTCGTGACCCTGCCGGGCACCGGTCATTTCGCGATGTGGGAGCAGCCCGACACGTTCAACCGCGCCGTGCTCGACTTCCTGCGCGACTAGGCCAGGAAGCGGCCTTGGGCGTCATGCCGCGATGCCGCGCTCGTCGCGCGCGCTGCGTGCTGCCCGATCGAGGCGCGGCCCGCGCCCGCGTACCTGCCGAGCCCGGGCCACCGTGGCCGCCGCGCGGCCGCAGCCCTTCGCTCAGTGCTCTTCCTGGTACTCGTCGTGGCAGCCCTTGCAGACTTTCACGGTCTCGCCGAACTGTGATTTCATCGCGCCTTCATCGCCGCTCTTGGCGACCTCGGCGAGCTTCGCCGACGACGCTTCGAGCTTCTTCATGCGGTCTTCGAAATCGGCATAGTTCTCCCACAATGCCGGCAGCGCATGCGATTCGGCCGCGGCGCTGCTCTTGGGGAAACCTTCGAGCGCCATCGGCGCGAGTACCGCCACGCGCCCGGCATGGAAGGCGAACTGGCCGGCGTCGAACGGGACGTCACCCTTGACCATGGCACCCATCGGGCCGACGTTCCAGCCAAGGGCCATCATGATGCCCTGGCGGTACTCGACGGCGTCGTCGGGCTTCGGATCGGCGACAACGGCCACGCCGCCGACAAGGGCGCCGGCGCCCAGCAATGTGATCAATGCTCGCTTCATGGTTGACACTCCCGGTCACAGGTTGACGATGACGGCCACGATAGCAGCACTTACGGCGGCGAGCACGAAAACCCGCCAGGCGCCCACGCGCGCCAGCGGTTCGGCGGCCTCCGGCAACTGCTTGCGGCCGGTGAACATGGCCCGCACGAGATGCTCGCCCTTGCGCAGCCGATGCCAGACGATGGCCAGCACGTGCACGCCCGCGAGCACCATCAGCACGGTGAAATTGACGTGGTGGACACCCGTCAGCCAATCGCTGGTGTCCTTGCCCACGTGGGCATAGAGCGGCCCCTCGTTGAACAGGTCGTCGTTGGCGAACAGCCCCGTCGCAACCTGAACCGCGAGGCTCACCAGCAGGGCCAGCACCATCCAGCCGCCGAGCGGGTTGTGCCCGGCCCAGGCGAGCGGCCGCGCGCTGAACAGCTCGCCGAGCGTAGCCAGCACACGCCGCGGACCATGCACGAAACTGGCAAAGCGCGCGTAGCTGCTGCCAGCGAAACCCCACCCCACGCGGAACAGCACGAGACCGAAAATCGCGTAGCCGCTCCACATGTGGTATTTCAGCATGACACCGCCTTCCTCGGCACTCCACCAGGAAAAAACGACGGCCATGACGAGCAGCCAGTGGAACAGGCGGACGGGAACGTCCCAGACGTGAACGTGATGTTGACCCATGGCGGCACAGTATAAAGCTACCGTGAAGCCGGTATGAAAGCGGCTGCCGCGCGCCCCGCTTGACGCGGAGGCAGCAGGCTCAGGCCGGGGACGTCGGCAGGTTGGCCTGGCGCGGTGCGCCGTCGGCAGCGATGAGACTGAGCGTGGCGAGGGTCAGGCGGTCGCGCCCTTCGCGCTTGGAGCGATAGAGCGCCTCGTCGGCGCGGCCGATCAGGTCGGCGGCAGTCATGCGCCGCTCGCCCCCGTGGTAGACGGAGATGCCGATGCTCGCGCTGAGCGTATCGTGAGGCGCGCCGGGCACGCGTATCGCGCGCATGCGCTCGAGCAGGCGTTCGCCGAAATCGCGCGCAGCCAGGGCGTCGGCGTGCGGCATCGCAATGAGGAATTCCTCGCCGCCGTAACGGCCCACGATGTCCGAATCGCGCAGCGCCTCGCCCAGGTTCTGCGCGACCATCTCCAGCAGCGCGTCGCCGACCTGGTGACCGTAGGTGTCGTTGACGCGCTTGAAATGATCGATATCGAGCATCAGCACCGTGACCGGGAAATCGTAGCGATGCGCCTGGTGCAGCATCTGCTCGAGCAGTTCGATCGCCGCGCTGTGGTTGTGCAGCCCGGTCAGTCCGTCCCGGATCGCGAGCTCGCCGAGTTCACGGTTGCGCGCCTCGAGTTCGCTCGTGCGCTCGTACACGATCGATTCCAGATTGTGGTTGAGCGCAGCCAGTTCGGCGTTGGTGCGCACGACTTCCGCCTCTTTGTCGCGCTGGGCGACGCGCAGGCGATCGGCCATGGCGAGGGTCAGTGTCACGAACTTGGCAAGCGACCCGAGGTAGAGGCCGTAGGTGCCGAGGAAACCGGCCGCGACCACGCCGTACATCTCGGCCGCGGCGATGCCGCAGCCGGCGGTATAGGCCAGCCAGCCGAAAACGAAGTAGCGCGCGAACCGGTCGCCGCGCAGCGCACGCAACAGGCACGCGGTGAAGACCAGCGGACACACGCCCAGAGCGGTCGCGATCACGATCACCATGCCGAGCTGGGTGTCGGCCGCAACGTGAACGAGCGTACCCAGCGTCGCCATCCCGAGGGCGGCGCCGAACAGGCGCGCGAAGGCCGGCCACGGCGAGAGGTCGATGAAGCGGCGCAGGAAGGCGAGCCCGGCATACATCGTCAACGTCACCAGCACGGTAGGCAGGACCTGCTGCATGGCGGGCGCGGCCGGCCACAGCAGCATCATGCCGTAACCGCTGACGGCTGCCGCCATCAACGTGAACGCACCGACGTAGAGCGCGAAGTAGGCGAACACGGCCTGTTGCAACAACATCGCGAGCATCAGCGCGGTGACGACGAGACCCACCATCACGCCGAAGTAGCCGCCGAGCAGCAGGTTGTCGCGCATCATGAGACGGTGGAAATCGCTCTGGTCAACGAGATCGAGCGTGACATCGAGCGCGCTGGTCGGGCTGCGCAGGCGCAGGTAGTAATCGACCGTCGCGCCTGGACGCGGGGCAAGTTCGAAGGCCACGACGCGATAAGCCAGGTCGCGCGCCGCAAACGGCAACGCGTCGCCGCTGCGCGAACGCTCCTCGATGCGCCCGTCGCGCACGACGTAGAGTTCGACCTCGTCGAGCAGCGCACGCGGCAGCAGCAGGAACGCCGGGCTCGCCAGGTCCGGGGCATGACGCAGGCGGAAACGGGCCCACACCTGCGCCTGCGTGAAACCGAAATTCGCCTCGCGGCGCGACAGCGGCGCGAATTCGTCGCTGCGCGCGCGCGCCTCGTCGACGCTCAGCGCCGCCGCATCGTCGATCAGCAGTTCGTACCAGCCCGTGCCGGACGGCGGCGAGAACCCTGTCGCCGGCAGTTCCAGCGTGGCCGCGCCGACACCGGCTCCCGGACCGAGGAGCAGCATCAGCAAGCCGATACGCAGGATGCTGCGCACCGGCAGGGTGTAGCGATTGAACATTGTTCTGGCGCCGGGCGATCCTTGCCGCCGGCGTACCTTGTCGTAATCACGCTAGCCTATGCGCTCCCGCGGATAGCGTCCAGCGGCAACAAAACCCCCATTGCAACAGATCGTTACGCTGCTGCCGGCGATCACGGACGCCACGCCTGCGCGGCCCGGGTTCAGCCTGGTTGCGGCAGTTGCATTCGACGTCGATAGGCCGCCGGCGTCATCCCGGTGTGCCGCTTGAACAGGCGTCTGAAGAACGAGACGTCCGCGTATCCGACAGTGTCGGCGATGGATTCGACCGGATCCCCTGTCGCGACCAGCAGCGTGCGGGCTGCTTCCAGCCTTACCGCCTGGAGGTAGGCAATCGGCGTCACGCCGCTGGCCTGTCGGAAACGGCGCGCGAACCCGCGTGCCGACAAGCCGCTGCGGCTTCGCGCCTGTTCGAGCGCCTGCGGATCGGCGTGATGGGCCTCGAGCCAGTCGCGCGATTCGCGCATCGCGGCGTCGTGCGGGTCCACCTGTGGCAAGCAGTTCGCGTACACGCGCTGATCCAGTTCGGGCGCATGCAGGAGGAACGCGCGCGCCGCCTGCGCGGCGCTGTGCGCACCACCCGCGCGGCGGATCAGGTGAAGCAGCAGTGCCTGCCAGGAAACATGACCACCGGCCGTAATGACCGGCGGCCGGCCATCGGCCTCGACCAGCGTCTTGTCAGCCTGCAACTGCACGGCCGGAAACTCGCGCCGCACGGTCTGCGCGAACGCCCAGTGGGTCGTCGCGCGACGGCCGTCGAGCAGCCCGGCGGCCGCCAGCACCAGTGAGCCGGTGCACGCCGCAGTCATGACCGTACCGGCCATGGCCATGTCACGCAGCCACGCGCGCAGCCGCGCGTCGATACGGAACGCGCCCTCGCCGGGCTCCAGCCACAGCGGCGGCACGAAAACAATGTCGGTCCGCGCGATCTCGGCGAAAGCGCACGCCGGGCGGATCTCGACGCCGTTGAAACCGCTTACCGGTGCCGCGTCGCGGGCGACGATGCGCGGGGTGAACAAGGCCTCGCCCATGCCCGCGTTGCCGCTCAGCCTGTGCCAGGCCACGCCCGCCCCGGACAATACGTCGAAGGCACCGAACAGGACCGAGGGCATCGTTCCGGGCAGGGCAAGCATGCTGACTGACAGGGGCATCGACAACACCCGTGGCGCAAATGCCCCCATTCTGGCCCGGATACCGCTTACGGCGCGAGCGGGGAAGGCCGAGCATGGCGTGGCCGCAGTAAAGCGGCCATTCCCGAGATCGGAGTCAGACCATGCACCTACTCAATTCGTTCGGACCCAACCCACGCACCCTGCGCATCTACCTGCTCGAAAAAGGTCTGGACATACCCATGACCGACATCGACATCATCGGCGGCGAGAACCGCGAGGCCGACTACCTGGCCAAGAACCCCGGCGGCGCGATGCCCACGCTGGCGCTCGACGACGGCACCTACCTTGCCGAGACGATCGCGATCTGCGAGTACCTCGAAGAGTGCCATCCGCAGCCGCCGCTGCTGGGTAACACGCCCGAGGAGCGCGCGAAGACCCGCATGTGGATCAGGCGCACCGAGCTCAACATCGGTGAGCACATGTACCACGCGTTCCGTTACTCCGACGGTTATGCCTTGTTCGAGAAGCGGGTCTACTGCATTCCGCATGCGGCGGACGATCTCAAGCGCAAGGCGCAGGACGGACTCGCCTGGCTGGACACGTTGATCGCGGGGCGCGATTACATCGCGGGAGACCGCTTCTCGCTGGCGGACATTCCCCTGTTCACGGTGCTCGACTTCATGAAGGACGCCGGCCAGCCGCTGGATCGCGGCCTGGCGAACATCGCGGCGTGGTTCGATCGCGTTGGCGCCCGGCCGGCGGTGCAGGCCAGCGTGCACCCGCAGGCCGCGGAACTCGGTTGGATCGGCTGAACGGGCGGCGCACGCGCGGCAGCGGCTTTCGCAGCGGCCGCGCGTGCGGGACTGATGCCGGGGGAACTCAGGCTGGCGCGGACGCCTGGGCGCGCATCGCCTCGCGCAGCTTCGCGGTCGCGGCCTGGTCGACCGTCATCGTCTGCTCGTCGATGACGACGCCGTAGTGACGCTTCGCGGCTGCCGCCGAGATGTATTCGTCGAGTACGTCGTCGAGCACCTCCTCGACGTTGCGTTCCAGCGGGTTGCCCCAGCCACCGCCGCCGGTCGATTCGAACATGAACGTCTCGCCGTAGCGGAACGGCACGCTGGCGAGCAGCGGGCTCTTCCAGTTACCGGCCTCGTCGAGCCCGCCGATGACCTCACGCCGGCCGTCGGTGTGCAGCTTGATCTGGCGCTGCACGTCGGAGCGCTGGCCACCGTTCACGCCGGGGCTGCCTTCGAACGTACGCGCCGACTCCATGCTGAGTTCGCCGTCGGCCAGGTAGCGGACCTTGAAGATGGCGCCGAGGCCGCCGCGATGCCGCCCCGGGCCACCGCTGTCGGTGCGCAGTTCGAACGCCTCGTAGGCGATCGGAAACAGCAGCTCGGCGGTCTCGGCCGGCATGTTCATGCAGTTGCCGAGCGGGTCCTCGGTGACGTTCATGCCGTCGGCATACGGCGTACCACCCCAGCCGCCCGCGGGCAGGTCGGAGAAGACGTCGGTCGAGCCGTCGGGCGCGATGACCGAGGAGACGAACCAGTTGCATTCGGCATTCGTCGACCCGGTGACCTTCTCCGGGCAGGCCTTGGCCAGCGCCTGCCAGATCGCGCTGGTGATCTTGCACGAAGTGAGCGTGGTGCAGCCGATGGTCGGCGCCGGCCACTTCGCGTTCAGCCAGCAGTCGTCCGGCAGCTTGATGGTGATCGGCTCGAACATGCCCTGGTTCTGCGGCGCGTAAGGGGCGAGGAAGAACTGCAGGGAATAGAGCGTTGCGGAGGCCGTGTTGGCATAGGGCGAATTGATCGCGCCCTTGACCATCGGCCCCGTACCCTCGAAATCGACGGTGATGTCCGAGCCCTTGATGATCAGCTTGACCTTGATCGGGATGGGCTTGTCGGAGTGGCCGTCGGTGTCGGCGTAGTCCTCGGCTTCGTACACGCCGTCGGGCATCTCGGCGATGCTCTTGCGCACGATGCGCTCGGTGTACTCCTGCAGCTGCTTCATCGCCGCACGCAGCGTTGCCGCGCCGTACTTCTCGGCCGCGCGTTCCATCTCCTGCTGCGCGGCTTTCAGGCAGCCCACGTGTGCCTGCAGGTCGCCTTTCACGAAGTGCGGTGTGCGCGTGTTGTTGACGATGATGGCGAGCAGGTCCTCGCGCACCTGGCCCTGCTCGTAGAGCTTGAGCGGCGGCAGGCGCAGGCCCTCGCCCGCGATGTGCGTGCCGCCGAAGGCCTGGCCGCCGGCGGCACCGCCGCCGAGGTCCATCCAGTGGCCGCGGCTGACCGCGAAACCGAGGATGTCGCCGTCGAAGAAGATCGGCATCAGGAACGTGATGTCGTTGATGTGCGTGCCGCCCTGGTAGGGATCGTTGACGACGTAGACGTCGCCCGGCTGCATCTGCTCGCGCGGGTAACGCGCGATGATGGCCTCGGCGCTGAACTTCATCGCGGCGAGGTGGATCGGGCAGTTGGCGGCCTGCGACAGCAGCTTGGCCTCGCTGTCGTAGATCGCGTTCGAGAAATCGACCATGTCGGCCAGGATCGGGGAGAACGAGGCGCGCTGGAGCACCGTCGACATGCGGTCGGCGGCGTACTCGAAGATGCTGCGCAGCACCTCGAAGGTTACCGGGTCGACACGGGTCTGTTCGATGACCGAGGCGTCGACTTTCACTTTCTTGTCCATGGCTCTGCTCCTTCGGGCCGCTGGCCCGCTCAGGCGGTGTGGTGGCGATGGGTGGGCGATGCCTTCAAACGAGATCGATCAGCATGTTGCCATATTGGTCGACCTTACCACGGGCATGCGGCGGAAGCACCGCGCAGGCGTGCTCGAACTCGACGATGCACGGCCCCGCGACGGTGGCGTCAGCGACGAGCGCGTGCCCGTCGTAGATGTTGCTTTCGTGCCACGCGCCGTCGAACCAGACCTGGCGCGTGCCCTTGAGCGGCTCGCGGCCGCTGGCATCGACGGTCAGCGCCGGCGGGCGCGCGGTGCGCCCGACCGCGGTGACCGAGAGCGAGACGATGGCCGGTGCGAAGTCGTCCGAGCTGACGCCGAACTCCATCTCGTGGCACTTGTGGAAGGTCTCGGCGATCTTGGGCAGGTCGGCGGCGGTCAGCTTGCCACCGGGAATCGGCGTCTCGACCTCGTAGCCCTGGCCGACGTAGCGCATCTGCGCCGAACGCGTCACGGTGACGTCGGCGGCCTTGACGCCGTCCGCCTCGAGCAACGCCACGGCGTCGCGCTCGAGCACCGCGTAGAGCGAGTTGATGGCCTCGACGTCGGCATCGCCGACGGCGCAGAAATAGAACGCCTCGAGGTCCTGGCGCAGGTCCATCGCGGTCGCGCCGAAAGCCGAGGCGACACCGGCCTGGGCCGGCACGATGATGCGCGGGATGTTCATCGACTCGGCGACGAAGCAGGCGTGCATCGCGCCGGCGCCGCCGAACGCGGCGTAGACGAAGTCGCGCGGATCGCGGCCGCGCCCGACCAGCACCTTCTTGACCGCCTGCGCCATGTTCTCGCAGCCGATGCGGATCATGCCCTCGGCGGTTTCGATGGCCGACAGGCCGAAGGTCTCCGCGAGGCGCTCCATAGCCTGCTCGGCGGCATCGCGGTCGAGCTGCATCTTGCCACCGAGCGAGGGCTCGATGCGGCCGAGCAGCAGGTTGGCATCCGTGATGGTCGGCTCGGTGCCGCCGAGGCCGTAGCACACCGGGCCCGGGCTAGAGCCGGCCGACTGCGGGCCGACGCGCAGGCTGCCGCCCTCGTCGACCCAGCCGATCGAACCGCCGCCGGCGCCGACGGAATGGATGTCGAGCATCGGCACGATGACCGGGATCTCCCATTCGATCTCGTGGTCGCGCGTGACCAGGCCCTTGCCGTTCTCGACGATGGAGACGTCGAAGCTCGTGCCGCCGACGTCGGTGTGAATGATGTTGGGGCAATCGCCGCGCAGTTCGTTCAGATAGGCCGCGTAGGCGACGCCGCCGGCCGGGCCGGATTCGATCAGCTCCTCGGGATGCTGGATCGCCGCCTCGACGCCGGTGATGCCGCCGCTCGATTTCAGAATCATCAGGCGGCCGGCGAAGCCGGCTTCCTTGAGGCTCGCCTCGAGGCGGCTGAAGTAACGCTCCATGACGGGCATCGTCGCGGCACGAATCGCGGTCGTGGTGAAGCGGCCGTGCTCGCGGAATACCGGGCGGGTATCAGCCGAGGTCACGCAGTAGATGCCCGGGTTGACCTCGAGCACGATGTCGCGCATCGCGTTCTCGTGGGCCGGGTTGACGTAGGCGTTGATGAAGGCGATCGCGACCGACTGGATGCCATTCGCCTTGATCTTCTCGGCGATTTCGCGTGCACGGCCCGGATCGAGCGGGCGCACCACCTCGCCCTTGACGTCCATGCGCTCGTCGATGCTGTAGCGGTAACGGCGCTTGATGATGGGCTTGGGCTTGGTCTGGTACGGATCGTAGAGCTGGGCGCGGTGCTGGCGGCCGATCTCGATGGTGTCGCGAAAACCCTCGGTCGTGATCATCGCCGCTTCCGGGTAATCGCGCGTGATCAGCGCGTTCGTCGCCGTCGTCGTGCCGTGCATGAGGTAGGCCACGTCGCGCGCCTCGATGCCGGCCTCGGCGAGCGCGTTCATCACGCCGCGCGAGCGGTCGTCCTTGGTCGTGAGGACCTTGGCGGTGACCTCGCGGTTATTGCCTTCCTGCCAGGCATAGAGGTCGGTAAAGGTTCCGCCTACGTCGATTCCTACGCGCCACATGGTGCATCCCCCACTGGTTTGCTGTTCGGTTTGCTGGTCGGTTCGTTGCTGGTCGAAAGTCTCAACCGCGCATGCGCTCGGCCTTCGGATCGTACAGGGGCGCGAGCGACGCGCGTGCCCCGTAGACCCGGTCGGCCTGCTCGATACGGTAGCTGCCGCTCGTCACCCAGTCGCTGCTGACCCCCTCCTCGCACTGCACGTAGCCGAGCGCGCAGGCCGCGCCAAGCGTGTGCGCATAGCCGGCGGAGGTGGTGTAACCGACCCGTTCGCCGTCGCGCAGGATGGGTTCGTTGTGGGTCAGCACGGGTTCGGGATCGTCGAGCAGGAACTGCACCAGGCGGCGTTTCGGCACGCCGGCCTCGCGCTGTTCGAGCAGGGCCTCGCGGCCGATGAAGCCGCCGGCCTTGTCCCACGCACAGGTGAAGCCGAGACCGGCTTCGAGCAGGCTGTCGCAGGGGCCCATGTCGTGCGCCCACTCGCGGAACGCCTTCTCCACGCGCAGCGTGTTGAGGGTGTGGTAGCCACAATGCCGCAGACCGTACTCGGCGCCGGCGGCGACCAGCTTGTCGTAGACGGCAAGCGCCATCTCGCTCGGCACGTAGAGTTCCCAGCCGAGTTCGCCGGTATAGGACATGCGCAGCGCGAGCGCGTGCTGGTAACCCACCTCGATCGGCTGCAGCGTGCCGAACGGGAACGCCGCGGTGGAGAAATCGGCCGAGGAAATCGCGCCGAGCAGCTCGCGCGAGCGCGGCCCCTGCACGTTCAACATGCACCACGCGCCGGTGACGTCGGTGACCACGCAGCAGGCGTCGTCGGGCACGTTCTCGCGGATCCAGGCATCGACGTGGGTGGTCGTGAACGCCGGCGTGACGACCAGGTAACGGTCGTCGGCGAGACGCGTGATGGTCAGGTCGGCTTCGACGCCGCCACGTACGTTGAGGAACTGGGTGTAGACCGCACGGCCGATGGCGACGTCCATCTCGGCCGTCGCGAGGCGATTGAGCACGCGTGTCGCGTCGCGGCCCTGCACCAGCAGCTTGGTGAAGGAACTCTGCTCGAACACGCCCACCTGCTCACGCACCGCGCGGTGTTCGGCGGCGTTGTTGGCGAACCAGTTCTGGCGGCCGAAGCTGTATTCGTAGCGGGGCTCCTGCCCGGGTTCCGCGTACCAGTTGGCACGCTCCCAGCCGGCCGACTCGCCGAAACAGGCGCCGGCCGCGGCGATGCGCTCGTGCAGGACCGACTGGCGCATGCCGCGCGCCGTCTCCCACTGGCGGTTGGGCCAGTGCATCTGGTAGGCGATGCCGAGCGACTCCACGCCGCGATCGACGACATAGGCGGTCCCTGGGCTTGGCGTGGATGGGTCCGCCGCACCATAGCCGCGCGGCGGGCACCGATCCACCGAGAATCGAGCCTGGTGACGCGGCGCGTCAGGGCCGGGGCG
>JAUIFX010000153.1 GCA_030429865.1 Gammaproteobacteria bacterium
CGAGGAGGGTCGAGGGATCGCCGTCGAAATCGAGTTTCATGGGCTTCGCAGCGTGCTCAAGGGCGCACGCGAGATTGTATGATGCGACCCCACACGAATTGCAAACCCATCAGATTGGCAACAAGTACGGAGAAATTGCATGCGTATCATTCTTCTCGGCGGACCAGGCGCGGGCAAGGGCACCCAGGGCGATTTCATCTGCGCGCGGTACGGAATCCCCAAGATCTCGACCGGCGACATGCTCCGCGCAGCAGTCGCGGCAGGGACGGAGCTCGGCCAGGCGGCGAAGAAGATCATGGATAGCGGCGGCCTCGTATCCGACGACATCATCCTCGGGCTCGTCGCCGAACGCGTCGCGCAGGACGACTGCGCCAACGGTTTTCTCTTCGACGGTTTCCCGCGCACGATCCCCCAGGCCGAAGGCCTCGCAGCGAGCGGCGTGAGCATCGACAAGGTCGTGGAAATTGCCGTCAAGCGCATGTCCGGTCGCCGCGTCCATCCGGCTTCGGGGCGGACCTACCACGTGGACTTCAACCCGCCCAAGGTGGCCGGTAAGGACGACGAGACCGGCGAGCCGCTCGTGCAGCGCGACGACGACAAGGAAAGCACCGTGCGCAACCGTCTAGCGGTCTATCACGATCAGACCAAGCCGCTGATCGATTTCTACTCGCGGCAGGCCGATGCGGACCCGGCACTCACTTACATCAGGATCGATGGTGTGGGTGCAGTCGATGACATACGCGAGAAGATCTTCGCGGCGCTTGATTGATCGATACCGGCGTCGTCGTACGCGTGATGATCAACTTGCTTCAAGAAATTCCCGGTGATGCCGAAAGCGAACGAGATACGCAACGCTGTCTTTTACACGCAACAACGATGCGTTGAGCGCGTAAAAAAAATCAGGTGATTTCATTGCAGATCCGTTTTTTGTGATGTATATAGGCCACTGTGGTGTTGCATTATTAACCTCAATTAATAGTTGAAGGGGGGCCTCGTTATGGCGAAGGCAAAGAAGAAGGCAGCGAAGAAGAAAACATCGGTAGCGAAGAAGAAGACCGCTAAGAAGCGCGTCGCGAAGAAGGCAACCAAGAAGAAGGTTGCCAAGAAAGTAGCCAAGAAGGCGGCGAAGAAGAAAGCCACCAAGAAGAAAGCGTCGAAGAAGAAAGCGACGAAGAAGAAGGCTACCAAGAAGAAAGCTACCAAGAAGAAGGCAACGAAGAAGAAGGCGACCAAGAAGAAGGCGTCTAAGAAGAAAGCCACCAAGAAGAAGGCGACGAAGAAGAAGGTAGCCAAGAAGAAGGCCACCAAGAAGAAGGCGACCAAGAAGAAAGCAGCAAAGAAGAAGGTAGCTCGAAAAAAGTAACGGCGCGCGATGGCGAGACTGACGAGCGCGCAAGGCTGCAGGAGGCCAAGACGGAAGTCCGTGCACGCCTTGCAGCTCGCAGAGAAGCGGCCCGGCTACGGAAAGCCGAGCAGACCAAGCGCGCTGCGATGAAACGAGCTATCGAGAAGTTCGCAAGGAAGTGGGAACGGGAGTACGACCGCAAGCACAAACGCGGTTGATGCCGTTCCCCGGCGAACCCAGAGACGAAGCGGCGACGGCAGTTGCCGCGGTGGCCCGCTGGGCCGCACACTTCAAGCCCTTCCCTCGGGAAGGGCTTTTTGTTTTCCGGCGTCCGTGAACGAAGGCACGCCGCTTCCCGGAACGTCCCGCCAGTGGCCCAGAGCAAGTCCAAGACGCGCACCGCGAAACGCCCGGCGCGTGCGCCGCGGCGAAAGCGTAAGCTGCGGAATTGGCTATGGTTTTTCTTCAGGCACGCGGTCTTGTGGCTGCTCGTCGCGGTGGCTGCGTACTGGCTTTGGCTCGACCGGGAGGTCGCGGCGACGTTCGAGACCAAGCAATGGGCCTTGCCGGCGCGTGTCTACGCCCGGCCGCTCGAATTGCACGCGGGCGCACGCGTGTCGCCCGAGCGGCTGCGGCGCGAACTCGATTACCTCGGTTACGAACGTCGCGAGGAAGTCGTCACGCGGGGACAGTATCGCGAGGCGGGCGGGCACATCGAGTTCTATGCCCGCGGCTTCCGTTTCTGGGACTTTCCGGAAGCACCGCGATGGGTGCGGGTGCGCTTTGCCGGCGATACGATCGAAACGCTGGTCGCGGCCGAGGGTGGCGATGCGATCGACCTGATGCGTCTCGACCCGGTCGAGATCGGCAGCATCAACCCACGTCGTTTCGAAGACCGCAAGCTGCTTGCCTACGATGACCTGCCACGCGATTTCGTGCGGGTGCTGGTGGCTGTCGAAGATCACCGTTTCTTCTCCCATCACGGCGTCGACGTGTTCGGCCTCGCGCGGGCGATGTTGGCCAATCTGCGGGCCGGCCGGCTCGTCCAGGGCGGCAGCACACTGACGCAACAACTGGTCAAGAACTTCTACCTTACGCGCGAGCGGACACTCGCGCGCAAGCTTACCGAGATGATGATGGCCGTCTCGCTCGAACTGCGCTACGACAAGCGACAGATCCTCGAGACCTACGTCAACGAAGTCTTTCTCGGCCAGGACGGCAATCGTGCCATTCACGGCTTCGAACTCGCGGCGCAGTTCTATTTCGGTGCACCGCTCGCGGAACTCGACATCGAGGAAATGGCGCTGCTCGTCGGCATGGTGAAGGGACCCTCGGTCTACGATCCACGGCGCCATCCCGAGGCCGCGCGCAAGCGTCGTGACGTGGTGCTGGAGGTGTTGGCCCGGCAGGGCGTGCTCGGTGAGGACGCGCTGCGGCGCGCGCGCGCTGAACCGATTACGCTGCGTGTCGGCGGAACCCGCGCGACGGCGGCGAGTCCCGCGTTCATGGCGCTGGTCAAGCGCCAGCTGCTGCGCGAGTACAGCGCGTCGGACCTCAATGCCGCCGGTCTCAACGTGTTCACGACGCTCGACATCGACCTGCAGCGGCGCGCCGAGGCGGCCACGCGCTCGACCATCGGCGCGCTGGAAAGCGAGCGTGGCCGGGATGGCTTGCAGGCAGCCGTCGTCGTCGTCGAGCCGCGCGGCGGCGAGATCCTCGGCCTCGTCGGCGATCGCAACCCCGGATATGCCGGTTTCAATCGCGCCCTCGACGCACGCCGGCCAATCGGATCGACCGTCAAGCCGCTGGTCTACGCCCACGCGCTTGCACAGCCCGAGCGTTATGCCTTGTTCACGCCGCTGGCCGACGTCGCCGTCAGCTGGACGGACGAGCAGGGCAACACGTGGCGGCCGAAGAACTTCGATGGCGAGGAGCATGGCCGCGTCACCGTGCTCGAGGCGTTGACGCGCTCGCTCAACCTCGCGACCGTCAACATGGGGCTCGACCTGGGCCTCGAATCGTTGCGCGACCACCTGGCAGGGCTCGGCATCGCGGGGCGCCTGAATGCCTACCCTTCGCTGCTGCTCGGCGCCGTCGAGATGTCGCCGGCGGGCCTGGCCGAGGTTTACACCGCCCTGGTCAATGATGGGTTCAAGGTCCCGTTGCGCGCGATCAGCGACGTGACGACGCACGAGCAGCGCAAACTCAAGCGCTACGGCCTCGAGATTGCCCGGGTGATGGAGCCCGCTACCGCCGCTCTGGTGCGATTCGCCATGACCCGGGTCGTTGCCGAGGGCACTGCGCGCGCGCTGCAGCGCGACTTTGCCGGGCGGCTGCCGCTCGCCGGCAAGACCGGAACGTCCGACGACAACCGCGACAGCTGGTTCGTCGGGTTCGGCGCCAATCGTCTCGCCGTCGCCTGGGTTGGCCGTGATGACAATGGCGCGACCGGCCTGACCGGCAGCACGGGCGCGATGCGCCTGTGGTCGGCAGTGATGCGCCACAGCGCGCTCGAGCCGGCATCGACGGCGCTGCCGGAAGCGCTGGCCTGGCACACGGTCGATCTCGCGAGCGGTGTTGCCGTGCCCGCGGAATGCCCCGGTGCAGCGCGCATCCCGGTGCATCGGCGTACCATGCTCGAGCGACGCGACAGCTGCGCGCCGGCACACGCGGCGCCGCCCGCGGAGGACGCGGCGTCGCCTGGACTGTTCGAGAGATTGAGAGGATTGTTTTCGCGATGACATTCGATGCGAGGATCAGCGTGCTGCTGCTGGCCGGCCTGCTGAGCGCCTGTGCCGGCGGCGGTACCCGCGCACCGGTCGAAGAGCGCGCGCGCGGCGGCGCCGCACCGGCGGCGGCGCCGGCGGCACCGGTAGGAAAGGCGGACGCGGGCCGCCGCGACGGCGTCGTCGTCGAAGCATTACCGGAGGCGGTGTCGCCGCGTCTCGAACCCCTGCCGGACGAGACCGAAGAGCCGCTGGCCGACGACGATGCGGCTACGCAGCAGCTCGTGCTCGCGGCACCCGCCGCGCCCGCGCGCGACAGTGCGACGCAGAGCCTGCTGAGCGCCGCCGTGCAGGCCGCGGCGCTGGGCGAGTGGGACCGCGCGCAGGCGGCACTCGAGCGTGCGGTCAAGCTTTCACCGCAGGATGCGGAGTTGTGGCGGCAGCTCGCCTACACGCATTACCGCGAGGGCGACCTGGCGCAGGCCGCCGCCCACGCCGAGCGTGCCGTCGCGTTGGCGCCCGCGAGCGCCGCCGGTTGGGCACTGGTTGCCGACATCGAGTCGGCGCGCGGCAACGAGGCGGCCGCGGCGCGGGCGCGGCGCAAGGCCACGGTGCAGTAGCCCCGGCACGGTCCGGGGCGCGGCGGCGTTCCGCCAGTGCCGGGTCTCTACCGGCCGAGCGTTGGCCGGTGCGCGGCCGGCGCGTTCGCGGCCGGACCGCCGGCACGCGGGTTCACTCGTCCGCGGCGGCGCCGTTGCGCGCGGCGAGGTTTTCGCGCAGCGCTTGCGGCAGCTGCTCGCTGACGCTGTAGGCGAACGCGATCACCTCGGCGACGGCCACGAACAGTGCTTCGGGAATCGTTGCTCCGAGGTCGACCTGCGCGAGCGCTTCGACGAGCTCGGGGTCGTCGCTGATCGGTACGTCGTGTTCGAGCGCGAGCGCCGCAATGCGCGCCGCGATTTCCCCGCGGCCCTTGGCCGTGACACGCGGCGCGCCGATCCCGTCCCAGTGCAGGGCGACGGCGACATCGATATCCGGGGCGTCGTTCATGCGCGTTCGTCGACCAGGCGCTGCGACCACGGACGTGGCGCCGGTCGCGTGATGCGCTCGTCGACCACCAGGGCCGCGACCGCGAGGCCGTGCTGCTGCAAGCGCTCGCCGAGGCGCGGCCCGGCGCGTTCGAGGGCACTGTTCAGACGTGCATCGTTGGAACCCATGCGAAGCCCCACGGTGTCGCCCGCGATGCGCAGCTGCGCGGCGAAGTCGAGGTCGTCGCCGAGCAGCAGACGGATGCTGACGCTGGCACGCGCGCGCTCATGGCCTGGCGCGCCGTCCCGTGCGTCGGCATCCTCGGTCAGCTCGAAACGCCACAGGTCGATGCGGTCGTGGTGGCGCACCGGCAGTTCGATCACCAGCGGGGTTTCCGGCGTCGCGTTGCTGGCCGCGTTGTGCAGGTGGTTGCTCTGGGCGCGTGCGATCGCGCCATCGAACAGCTCGCGCAGGCGCGGCAGGTCGATGCCGCTATCGCCGTCCACGGCGACGAACCCGGGATCGCTTACCGGCGCGGGCGACGGCCTCGGGTCGGCGGCGACCCCGCGTGGCGCGGGCGCTGCGGCGCCCGGGCCGGCGGGTGGGCCGGCGGGTGGGCCGGCGGGCGGTTTGGGGCGCGTTGCCGCGTTGAGGGTGCCCGGCGAGGTCGACGGTTCGGGCAGCGCCTGGCGCAGGTGTTCGAGGGCCGTGCGCAGCTCGCGGGGCACGGGCGGCGGCGCCTCGCCGCGAGCGGGATGCAGCTGCAACTGCCGCTCGCCGGGACGTGACGCCTGTTCGAGTGCGCCGCGCAGTTTCGCCGGATCGCCGAGCGCGGCGCGCTCCGGCAGCCGTGCGAGCCAGTCGGCGGCGCGTGAGGCGAGGACCGGCGGCAGGCTGGTTGCCGCGGCGTTGCGCGCCGGGACGAGGTGCCGCGCGATCGAGCGAAGCAGCGTCAGGGTGTCGCCGGCACTGCCCTGTTGCGGCAGGCTGCGGGCGAGTCCACGCGTGATCGAAGGTGCGATCGTTTCCCGGCCGCGGTTCGGCGCGACCACCTTGAGCGTGACTTCCGGCGTGGTCGCGCTGACCCGGACATCGAGCTTCTGGCCGGCGCGCAACGGCAGTTCCGTGCGCGCGTCGACGAGCCGATCGCCGATGCGCAGCTGCGTATAGTTTTGCCGCGGAGTGCCGATAACTTCCGCGGTGAGCAGCTGCCCGAGCTGCCATTTCGGCAGCGCCGCCGGCGCGCGCATCACGGCGAGCGGGGGCAGGGTGTTGATCGCTTTCAATGGCATGGCTGCTTGAGCGGCATTACTGGCGATAACTTGACGACGCGGATGGCCGATTCCAACGCAATCCAGGCGCTCGGCGAGCCGGCCGCCGACGACACGACATGGTTCGTGCGTCGCGGGGCGCAGGTGCGAGGCCCGTATGCCTGGAGCACCATCGAGATGAACCTCGCGCTAGGGCGCATCCGCGGTAACGACGAGGTCTGCCCGGCCGGGCCAGGCTGGCGATCGGTGGCCACGCTGCGTCCCGAGCCCGCTGCGCAGGCGGCGCCGGTTAGCACCGCCGCGGCGCCGCGCCGCCGCGGGCCGAGTGCGCTGGCCGCGCGGCGCGCGCGCGCCGAGCGCGTCTGGGCGAGCCTGCGCGAGGCGCCGCCGGCGCCACGGCGTGGCCGCTTCGCGTTCGCGCTCGGTGCATTCGTCATCGGCCTGCTGGTGTTCGCCATGTACGTCGCCTCACCCAAGCCGAAGACGCCGATTGACTGCGCTGCGGCGCCGGCGGCGGGCGTCAACTGGGATTTCTGCACGCTCGCCGGCTTGAGCGCCGACGGTGCGGAGCTCGCGGGCATGAGCGCGCGCAACGCGCGCCTCAATCGCGCCAGCCTCGTCGAAGCGACAATCGCCGAGAGCGATCTCGCCTATGCCGACCTCAGTGGTGCGAATCTCGCGCTTGGCGATCTCTCCGGCTCGCGGCTCGTCGGCAGCAGCCTGCGCGATGCCGTCCTGCACCACACCGACCTGCGCGGCGCGGACCTGCGCTTCGCGGACCTCAGCGGCGCCAGCCTGGTCGACGTCGCGCTCGACGGCGCCCGCCTAGACAACGCGATCTGGCCCGACGGACGGACCTGCGCGCCCGGTTCGCGCGGCGCGTGTCTCCGGCGCTGAAGGACCGGCGATACCGCCGGCGCTCGCGCTGTCACGACGCGCCGCGCCGCGCCGACGTCAAGGCCAGCGGCAGTCGCGGCGAGCCGTGCGTGGCGTAGCGTTCGACGGCAATCTCGCTCGCCGCGACGTCGACCGGGATGCCGGCTTTGCGCCGCAGTGCGTCGACAAAGCGCGCGGGTTCGGGGAGCTGTGCCCAGACCGAGGGCAGGAACGTCGCGCGCCGCTCGCGGTAGCGGATGGTGAGCCCGTCGCGCCCGGGGCGCAGGCGCCGCAGCAGGTCGGCTTCGTCGGCGAAGACCAGCGGCGTCGCCGGCTCGAGTACCGAGACCTCGACCAGCGTATCGTCGACCTCCGCGCGCGTCAGTGCCGGGAAGCGTGGATCGTCCATGGCCGCGGCGCGCGCGTTGGCAACGACGTCCTCGGCCAGGCTGCGCCAGGCTTCCAGCGTGCCGATGCACCCGCGCAGCCGGGATGCCCGGGTCAGCGTGACGAAGGCCGCGCCGCGCGCGGCGAACGCGCGCGTCGCCGGTGGCGCCCCGTGCGGCAGCGCCAGCACCGTGTGAATGCTGTAGCGGGCCAGCTCGGCGAGAGCGTGCAGCGAGGCGGCGTCCATCACCGGCCCTCGTCGAGCACGTAGGCGGCGTAGCCGACCACGCGGTCGCGTGGCCCCGCGGTGTCGCCGGAATTACACTGCGCGGCGCGCTCGATGTGCGCGCCGCGCGCGCGGGCGAGATGCAGCAGGCCGGCGAGGGCGCGGCAGCCGCAGGCGTGTTCGGGGGTCAGTCCGTGCTCGTCGAGCGCCATGATCATGCCGTCGGTGACCGCGTCGAGGCGCCGCGCGCCGGCGTCGTCGAGAAAGTGGCTGAGGTCGGTGCTGACGACGACGAGCGTTCCCGGGTCGTCCCACCAGGGCGCGATCAGGCGCGCGGTGGCGGCCGCCGGCATCTCGCCGATCAACAGCGGCACCAGCGTGAAGGCATCGAGCACGCTCTGCAGGAACGGCAGTTGTACCTCGAGCGCGTGCTCGGCGGCATGTGCGCCATCGTCGACCACGACCTCGCCGCGGGCAAGCGGTGCCGACAAGGCTTCGCGATCGATGGCGACGCTGCCGAGGGGGCCGTCGAAACGATCTGCGCTCACCGTCGCCGCGCCGCGTACCGGCACCCGGTGGGGCGGGCCGAGCAGCACCACGCGGTGATAGGCATCATGCCAGCGCGCGAGCCGGCGATAAGCAGCGGCGGCGACGGCGCCGGAATAGACGTAGCCGGCATGCGGCACGATCAGGGCGCGTGGCGGCCGCGTCGATACGCTATCCGCCTCGCCGAGCAGCCGCGCGAGCGTGGCGCGCAGCGCCGCGGCGTCGCCCGGATAGAAGAGCCCCGCCACGGCGGCCGGGCGCTGCGTGTGGTGCGTGCCGTTCATCATGCGCTCCGCCGCTTGAAAAGCCGCCGCCGGCGTCCCATCTGATCGACAATCCCGTTACCCGGGGACCCCGTATGAGCAGCCTCCCCACCACCGATCCCGACACCGTCAGGACGCGCTACTGGCGACGCCTCGACGACGGCCGCGTGCGCTGCGAGCTGTGTCCGCGCGCGTGCAGCCTGCGTGAAGGCCAGCGCGGCCTGTGCTTCGTGCGCGCATGCCGTGACGGCGAAATCGTGCTCACGTCCTACGGGCGCTCGAGCGGTTTCTGCGTCGATCCGATCGAGAAGAAGCCGCTCAACCACTTTCACCCCGGCTCCGCGGTGCTCTCCTTCGGCACTGCCGGGTGCAACCTGGCGTGCAAGTTCTGCCAGAACTGGGATATCAGCAAGTCGCGCGAGGTCGATACCCTGGCCGCGGCGGCGGGGCCGGAAGCGATTGCCGACGCGGCAGCGCGGCACGGCTGCCGCAGTGTCGCGTTCACTTATAACGATCCGGTCATCTTTCATGAGTACGCCATCGATGTTGCCGCGGCCTGCCGCGAGCGGGGAATCGCCTCGGTCGCGGTCACCGCGGGTTATGTCTGCGCCGAACCGCGCGCCGAGTTCTACGACTATATGGACGCGGCCAACGTCGATCTCAAGGCTTTCTCCGACGACTTCTACTACCGTCTGACCGGCGCGCGCATCGCGCCGGTGCTGGAGACACTCGAATACATCGCCCGCGAAACCGACACCTGGCTCGAGATCACCTGCCTGCTGATCCCTGGCTGGAACGACAGCGAAGCGGAAGTCGGCGCCATGGCCGAGTGGATCGCGGCACATCTCGGTCCCGACGTGCCGCTGCATTTCAGCGCCTTTCATCCCGACTGGAAGATGCGCGACGTGCCGGCGACGCTGCCGGCCACGGTGCGCGCGGCACGCGCGACGGCGCGTGCGCGGGGCTTGCGCTACGTCTACACCGGTAACATCGACGACCAGGAAGGCGACGCCACGCTGTGCCACGCCTGCGGCCACGTCGTCATCCAGCGTGCCTGGTACGAGATCGTGTCCTACGATCTCGATGCGGCGGGGCGCTGCGGCCATTGTGGCGCACAGTGCGCGGGGCACTTCTCCGCGAGCGCGGGAAGCTGGGGACGCCGCCGCCTGCCGATCGCCATCGACGCGTGAGCATTCTTTTCCGCCACGGGTCTTGAACAATCGGCCAGAGATGCCTATTATCGCGCTCCTCGATTGCGGGGTGGAGCAGTCTGGCAGCTCGTCGGGCTCATAACCCGAAGGTCGCAGGTTCAAATCCTGCCCCCGCTACCATCAAAAAGGCCCCGGGTAATCGGGGCTTTTTATTTTGGGCTGGAGTAAAGCTTGGCGGACAGGTTGCAGGCACTGCTGGAGCCGACCATCACGGGTCTCGGCTACGAGCTGCTCGGCATCGATCGCGCACGTCATGGCGACTCGCAACTCCTGCGCCTGTACATCGACCAGGCCGACGGCATCACCGTCGAAGATTGCGAGCGCGTCAGCCGCCAGGTCAGCGACGTGCTCGAGGCCGAGCACGCGCTGCGTGCGGATTACACCCTCGAAGTCTCCTCGCCGGGACTCGATCGCCCCTTGTTCACGCTCGAGCAGCATCGCCGCTTCGTCGGCGAGCAGGTCCAGTTGCGCCTGCGCAATCTCGTCGAGGGCCGGCGGCGGCTCGTCGGTCGCCTGCAGGAAGTCAGCGGCGACGCGCTGGTGCTCGAGGTCGACGGCGCCCCGTTCACGGTGCCTTTCGACCAGGTCGAACGCTCGCGCCTGGTTCCGGACTGGGACCGGGCAGGTTCCGGGCGCTGAGTCCGGGAATTCCGCAGTAGCCAGAGTAAGTCATTGATGAACAGAGAAATACTAACGGTCGTCGATGTCGTCTCGAACGAGAAGGGCGTCGCCAAGGACATCATCTTCGAGGCGCTGGAGGCGGCGCTCGCCAGCGCGACCAAGAAGCGCTTCGAAGATGACGTCGAGTGCCGCGTGTCGATCGACCGCGAGTCGGGCGCCTACCAGGCATTCCGCCGCTGGGAAGTGATCGATCCGGCGCAACCGGCGCCGGAACTCGACCCGGAAGACGACGGCTACGAGGAAGCGCAGGAAGCCGCCGCGATGATCGCCGCCGGCGAGCTGCCCTACCCGACGCGGCAGATCTGGCTCGCCGACGCCGCGCAGCGCAAGCCCGGTATCCAGGCCGGCGAGTTCATCGAAGAACCGTTGGAAGCTGCCGAGTTCGGGCGCATCGCCGCGCAGACGGCCAAGCAGGTCATCGTGCAGAAGGTGCGCGAGGCCGAACGTGCGCAGGTCGTCGAGGCCTACCAGGATCGCGTCGGCGAACTCGTCATGGGCATCGTCAAGCGCGTCGAACGCGGCAACGTGTTCGTCGACCTCGGCGGCAACGCCGAGGCCATCATCACCAAGGATCAAATGATCCCGCGCGAACTGGTCCGCGCGGGCGACCGCATCCGCGGCTACCTGTACGACGTCCGCGCCGAGAAGCGCGGCCCGCAGCTGTTCGTCAGCCGCACCGCCAAGGAGCTCCTGATCGAGCTGTTCAAGCTCGAGGTCCCGGAAATCGGTGACGGCATCATCGACGTGCTCGGCGCCGCGCGCGACCCCGGGCTGCGCGCGAAGATCGCGGTGCGCAGCCGCGATCAGCGCATCGACCCGGTCGGTGCCTGCGTCGGCATGCGCGGTTCGCGCGTACAGGCGGTATCAAACGAGCTTGGCGGCGAGCGTGTCGACATCATCCTGTGGGACGAAAACCCGGCACAGTTCGTGATCAACGCAATGTCACCGGCCGAGGTCGTGTCCATTCTCGTCGACGAGGACACCCGTACGATGGACGTCGCGGTGGTCGAGGACCAGCTCTCGCAGGCCATCGGACGCAACGGCCAGAACGTGCGCCTTGCCAGCCAGCTCGCCGGCTGGGAGCTGAACGTGATGACCGAATCGGAAGCCGAGCAGAAGAGCGAGGAAGAGGTCCAGAAGAATCAGCGCATGTTCATGGAGCTGCTCGACGTCGACGAGGAAGTCGCGAACATCCTGGTGCAGGAAGGCTTCACCTCGGTCGAGGAGGTGGCCTACGTGCCCGAACAGGAGA
>JAUIFX010000282.1 GCA_030429865.1 Gammaproteobacteria bacterium
CGGGAATAGCTCAGTTGGTAGAGCACAACCTTGCCAAGGTTGGGGTCGCGAGTTCGAGTCTCGTTTCCCGCTCCAATCGCTTTCAAGGCGAAACCCCGCCGCGGCGGGGTTTTTGCTTTCGGGATAGGGCTGCCGCGCTTCAGCGCGGGGCCGGCCAACCGCGGCTGGGTGGCAGAGTGGTTATGCAGCGGCCTGCAAAGCCGTGTACGTCGGTTCGATTCCGGTCCCAGCCTCCAACAACCCGCCCGTTGGCGTTGCGCCGTGGCGCGCCGGCCAGGCGGTCTGCCGGGCGGTGCCAAACACGCCACCCATGATCGCGGTCAAGGCGGCGAGTACCTCCCGCGCATAGCATCGAATGCCGTTCGAAGCGTTGCGCAGGCGAGGGATGATCAGACGCTATTGGTTGACGATGATGGCCATCATGGCCGCCCCGGCCTGGGGCGACGCCGTGTACGACCTCGCAGCGGGACCGGGCAGCGCGACCTTCACCGAGGGCGACGGCATCGTCGCGACCTGGACGGCGACCAACCTCGGCGGTCTGGACATTCCCTACCTGCCCTGGCGCGACACCGCCTACCTGTCGCGAGAGCCGGCCTGGTCCGCCACATCGACGTTACTCGGCCAGGCCACGAACGGCCTGCCTCTCGGCGCCGGCGAGAGCTACGAGCGCACGCTCGTCTACCCGTATCAGTTCCTGTTCGCACCCGGCGACTACTACCTCGTCAGCCGTATCGACACCCGCAACCTCGTCCCCGAGCCGGACGAGGCGAACAACGAAGCCATCTCCGGACCGTTCACCTTGAACGCGGACCCGGGCGTGACGCCGCCGACGTTCGAGCGCAATACCGCGCAGTTCGAGGACCTGGGACTCGGCAACTACGCGGTGATTCCCCAGGATTCGATGGACCTGCCGGGATTGGACGTCTCGCACCACACGCTGGTTGCGCCACCAGACGGCACGGGCGCGCCGGCGATCCTCGGCGGCATCTTCTACTACGGCGCCGGCTACGGCGGACTGCCGGGCGTCGCGATCGCCAATACGCCGGGCCGCAGCCTGCTGTTCAGCTTCGCGCCCGAAGCCGGCCGTATCGTCGAGCTGGGCGGACTCGATCTCGGGGCCTACGGCACGAGTGACGTGGCCGAGGTTCACGTGTGGAACGCCGATTTCACGACGCTGCTTTTCGAGTCGCCGCTGCTCACCGTGCCAGCGCGCGAGCCCTACCACTTCGACCTCAATCTCTACAGCGACGAGACCGTGCACCTCGTGATTGGCCCGGACATGTGGAACACGGGTGTGAGCAATATCCGCTACGGCGTATCGAGTCCCGTGCCGTTGCCGATGAGTGCCGTCCTGTTGATCCCGGCGCTGCTCGTGCTGCGCCGTTCAAGGGGTGTGGTGAGCGGGCGCTGATTACCGCGGCTCACGGCAGGTCGTCGCCGTCGTCGCCTCGTTCCTCCGCCGGCCGGTGCGATCGTCGCTACTCGCGGCCTACCGCCAGCAACGCCATCTCCAGCGTGCCGCTTGCCATCAGCGTCGAGTCGATGGTTTCGGTGCGCCGGAGCTTCACGAGTCCGACGCCCGGTGCGTACCATTCCTCGGTAACGAGCGGGATCGAACGCATCCCGGTCGGACCATCAACGTACATCTGCAGTTCGGCCTGGCCAAGCACGCGCACGCAATCGGTGAACTCGCCGGCTGGCACGCTGACGGTGGCATCGATCTCCTCGACC
This sequence comes from Gammaproteobacteria bacterium, assembly GCA_030429865.1. GTDB lineage: Bacteria > Pseudomonadota > Gammaproteobacteria > JACKNG01. Next base: position 1,732 of record JAUIFX010000282.1, read on the forward strand.
GTGTAATTCATCGGCACCACGTAGGCGCGGCGCATATCGACGCCATCGTGCACGAGCCGGCGCAGCACGTAGGGGTGAGTGGTGTTCTGCCATTGAGCGCCGACCTGCGGATCGCGCGGCAGGACCATGCGACGCGGGACGTCCGGCTGCTGCTCGAGTTCGACGATCAATCGCTTGCCGACACGCCACACGCCCTCGTCGTCGACCATGAAATGGTAGTCGGTACCGCTGGCGGTGCGGCGCACGTATTGCCGTGCGCCGTCGATCGTGCGGCCGCCGAGGCTGACCACCTCGTGGACGTCGCGCGTGGTGCCCTGCTGGTTCGTCGTCGTCGTCGCGTAGCGCCACGTCATGCCTTCCCCGAGCGGGAACAGGTCGGTGCCCGCCTCGCCGTCACCGCCACAGGCGGCGAGCAGAACCAGGGCGAACGCGTACGCGCTGCGCGTGAATACCGT
>JAUIFX010000154.1 GCA_030429865.1 Gammaproteobacteria bacterium
TTCTGGCAACTGATCAAGCGCCACGCGCGCAGTGCCGGCATCGGCGCGCCGCTGTCCCCGCACACGCTGCGCCACGCCTTCGCCACGCACCTGCTCAACCACGGCGCCGACCTGCGCGTGGTGCAGATGCTGCTCGGCCACAGCGATATCTCCACCACCCAAATCTACACCCACGTTGCCAACGCGCGCCTGAAGTCGCTGCACGCGCGCCACCACCCGCGCGGTTGAACCTGGCCAGGGTCAGCCTCAGGACTCGGCCAGTGGCACGACCTTGAGCACTTCCTCGACCGTCGTCAGCCCGCGCGCCGCCTTCTGGGCGCCGGCGAGCCGCAACGGGCGCATGCCCTGACGGTAGGCGGCCTGGCGCAGCGTCGCGGTCTGCAGGCTGCCGTCGATCAAGGCGCTCAGGCTGCTGTCCATGCGCATCACCTCGTAGATGCCCTGGCGTCCGCGGAAGCCGGTGTGGCGGCACTCGTCGCAGCCGACCGGCACACGGTAACCGTCCGGCAGCGCCGCGCGCCGCGGGCTGACCAGGCTGCGCCAGGACGCTTCGGACACCTCGCCCGGCTGCTTGCAGTGCGGGCACAGCGTGCGCACCAGGCGCTGCGCGAGGACGCCGAGCAGGGTGGCGCCGATCAAAAACGGCGGTACGCCGATGTCCATCAGCCGGGTCACTGCCGAAGGCGCGTCGTTGGTGTGCAGCGTTGAGAGAACGAGATGGCCGGTAAGGGCAGCCTGGATGGCGACTTCGGCCGTCTCGCGATCGCGTATCTCGCCGATCATGATGATGTCGGGATCCTGGCGCAGCAGCGTGCGTACGCCGGTCGCGAAATCGATCTCGAGCGTCGCTTGCACCTGCATCTGGTTGAACGCCGGTTCGACCATCTCGATGGGGTCCTCGATGGTGCAGACGTTGACCTCGGGGCGGGCGAGGCGTTTCAGCGCCGAGTAGAGCGTGGTCGTCTTGCCGGAACCGGTCGGTCCGGTCACGAGGATGATGCCGTGCGGCTGCGACACGATCTCGTTCCACAGGGCCAGCTCGGTGCGGTCGAAACCCAGGTTCTCGAACGGCTGGGTCAGCTTGTCCGGATCGAAGATGCGCAGGACCAGCTTCTCGCCGAATGTGGTCGGCATGGTCGACAGGCGGAGCTCGACTTCAAGGCCGTGCGGCGTCTTGGTACGGATGCGGCCGTCCTGTGGGCGGCGCTTGTCGGCGACGTCCATCCGGCCGAGGGTCTTGATACGGCTCGTGATCGCGCCGACCACGCCGGTCGGGAGCTGGTGAATGAGATGCAGCACGCCGTCGATCCGGAAGCGCACGTTGCTCTGCTCGCGCCGCGGCTCGATGTGGATGTCGCTCGCGCGCTGCTCGAAGGCGTACTGCAGCAGCCAGTCGACGAGGTGCACGATGTGGCGGTCGTTCGCGTCCGGTTCGGCCACGCTGCCGAGTTCGGTGAGCTGCTCGAAGTTGGTCACGCCGCTGCGCGGCGCGGCGTCGGTCCTGTGCGTCGCGCCGGAGATCGAACGGCTCACGCCGTAGAACTCCTTCAGGTAGCGTTCGACGTCACGGGGATTGGCGAGTACCCGCGCGATGCGCCGCTTGAGCACGCGCGCGAGCTCGTGCGTCCAGTCGTCCGCGAAGGGCTCGGCGCTCGCGATCACGACTTCCTGGTCGCTGACGATCACGGGGAGGAAGCCGAAGCGCGTGGCGTAAGCCTGCGAAACCAGCGAAGTCACCGCCTCGACGTCGATCTTGAGCGGGTCGATCCGGAAGTAATCGATGCCCGCGGCGGCCGCGACCAGCCGTGTGACCGACTCCAGCGTCAGCGGTTCGGGCTGTGCGCCGGTGCTCTGCAGGCCGAGATCGGCGACGCGCACGAACGGGTGGCGCGTGTCGTCGGGGTTGACCGAGCGGCGCGCCTGCGCGACCTGCCCGGGGGACAGTGCGCCGGCCTGCTCGAGCAGCGCGAGCGTGTCCTCGAGCGTGAGGCTCGAACCGCCGGCACGGCGCGGGGCGCGAGTGACCATGCGGGGCGGCCCGTTCAGCCGTGGCGCCCGGCCAGGGCGATGCGTTCGTTGGCCCGGTCGAGCCGGTCCATCAACGCGGCGAGGAACTGGCGTTGAAAGCGCAACTGGGCGTTGATCGACATGCCGTCGACGGTCGGTGCGCGCAATTTCATCACCGTCACTTCGCCGAGCGCGCGGACGCTGGCGGCGCGCGGGCTGTCGCGCAGCATGCCCATCTCGCCGAAACAATCACCCGGATGCAGGGTGTTGATCGCGCACTCGAGCTTGCATACCTGGGCGTCACCGCTGACGAGGACAAAGAACGCGCTGTCGCGTTCTCCTTCGCGGACGATCTCGGTGCCGGCGTCGAGGTGCAGCCACTCGGCGGCGTTGATCAGTTCCCACAGTTCGTTGTCCTGGAAGACGCGGAAGAAGGCAAGCTTCTCGACCTGGTTGAACTTCTCCTGCTGGCTCAGGCGGAATGCCGGCAACTCGAGGAAGTCATAGACCAGCGAGATGTCGCCGGCCATGTCGAGGCCGCAACGGTAGCGGCGCGTGACGTCCTTGGCCAGCGCCTTGTCGACGATGCGCTGGTAGATGTCGGGGATGTCGGCGTTGAGGTCGCACAGGCGTGGCGGGGTGCCGATACAGATGCGGTACTCGATGGCTTCGAGGTTCTCGCCGTGAAACGGGTGGCGTCCGGTGAGCAGTTCGTAGGCGACGATGCCGAGCGAGAAGAGATCACTCTGCGCGGTCGCGGTTTCGCGCCGGATCTGCTCGGGCGACATGTACAGCGGCGAGCCTGCATGACCCGGGGCTTCGGCCTGTGCGAGGTCGGGCGTGGTGGCGACGCCGAAATCGCCGATCTTGGCCTCGCCGTCCGCCGTCAGCAGGATGTTGCGCGGCTTGATGTCGCGATGGACGACACCGCGCTTGTGCGCGTAATCGAGAGCCATCGCACATTGGTAGAGGATGGTCGTCACGGTTTCTACCGGGAGCAGGGTGTCAGCCGCGGTATGCCGTTCCAGGGTATCGCCGCCGTGCACGTACTCCATGACGATGAAGTAATAGCCGCGATCGACGCCGGCATCGTAGATGGCGGTGATGTTGGGGTGCTTGAGCAGGCCCGCCGTCTGCGCCTCGTTGAAGAACAGCTGCCGGTAGAGTTCGCCGTGCTCGTCGTCGCCGACGCACTCGGGCCGGGCGACCTTGAGCGCTACGGGGCGGTCGATGTACGGATCATGCGCCATGTAGACGGTCGCCATGTTGCCAGCGCCGATACGCGTGAGCACCTGGTACTTCCCGAGAGAAGTGCCTTCGAGATTGGTCGTATCGGTGGCGCTCATGGAGGACCGCTCGCGCGCCCGGGAACGGCGCGGGGACTTGGGCAATGGCTGCAGTTTACGGGAAAATGGCCGAAGCATGGGAACGCCCCCGCGATACCGGAGTCTCATTCCGGGCGGTGGGACATGGCCCGCCAGGTCCGGTCTCCCTACAATGTGCCTACGAACCCGAGGTAAGACGATGTTGCAACGCTGTCTGAGAAGCTTGTCCGCCGTGTGCTGCCTGCTCGGCGCGCTCTCCGCCCAGGCCGGCGAACAGGCCGTGCGCGAGCGCATGAACACGATGTTCGAAGGCGAGGAAATCACTTCGATCACGGCGTCCCAGGTGCCCGGGATCTTCGAGGTCATGCTGGGGGCGTCGCTGTTTTACGTCAGCGAGGACGGCCGCTACGCCTTGCGCGGCGATCTCATCGACCTCGAGGAACGCCGCAACGTTTCCGACGAGCGCCGTGCCGAGGCGCGCAAGCAGGTCTTCGCCGAGATCGACCCGGCCGATCTCGTCAGCTTCGGGCCCGCCGATGGCAAGGCGCGCGCCACGCTCTACGTGTATACCGACGTCGATTGCGGCTACTGCCGCAAGCTGCACAACGAGGTGCCCGAGCTGAATGCCGCGGGTATCGCGGTCGAGTACCTGGCGTTCCCGCGCGCCGGGCTGAAGAGCGAATCCTTCGACAAGGTCGCCGCCGTATGGTGTTCCAGCGATCGGCAGAAGGCGATGACCGACGCGAAGTCGGGCAAGCCGGTCGACGCGCCGGCCTGCGACAACCCGGTGGCCGCGCAGTTCGAGCTCGGACAGTCCATGGGGGTGAGCGGAACACCGGCGGTGTACACCAAGGACGGCGAGCAACTCGGCGGCTACGTACCCGCCAAGCGCCTGATCAAGATGGCCGACGAAGGCAAGATCTGACACCGATTTCGACAGAGTCCACGCGTCGGACGACGTCGGGCACGCTGCCCGTCCGCCGGCCACGCGGCAGCGGCAGGGCCGGGGAGGAACCATGAGCAGTTCTCGCGAATCGCGACGGCGTGCGAGGCGCAGGCGGCGCCTGGTCATCGCGCTGGTGGTGCTGGCCGTACTGGCCGGCGCCGGCGTGTTCTTCGTACAACGCGGCGCGGTCGACGTGGACGCCTCGATGGCGCGTGCCCGCAGCGCCTTCGAGGCCGGTGAACTCAACGCCGCCGTGATCGATTTGAAAGACGTGCTCGGCCGCGAGCCGTCGAACCGCGCCGCGCGCTTCCTGCTCGGCCGCATCTATGCCGAAGGCGGTAATCCCCAGGGCGCGATCAAGGAACTCACCCGTGCGCGCGAACTCGGCGAGACCGACCCGGCGCTCGCGCTCGCGCTGACCCGGGCGCAGCTCCTGGCCGGCAAGTTCGACGAAGCGGCCACGGAAATCGCGATCAACGGCGATACCAGCCGCGCCGATTGGCTGGTTCTGCGCGGCATGCTCGACCTCGGCCAGCAGCGCCTCGACGATGCGCGCGCGACGTTCAAGGCGGCGCTCGAGAAAGAACCCGACAACGAGCAGGCGCGCCGTGGCCTGATGCAGGTCGAACTCGCCGGGGGCAATGCCGCGATGGCCCGGCGCGAGGTCGAGGCGCTGCTCGAGCAAGGCGATGCGGACGCCGGCCTGTGGATCATCAAGGGAGAGCTCGACCTGCATGACGAACAGGCCGGGCAGGCGCGCGACTCGTTCGCGCAGGCCCTGGCGCTCGAGCCGGACAATCCGCTCGCACTGATGGGCAAGGCGCGTGCACTGCTCGAACTGGGCGAGACCGACGCGGCGACCAACGCGCTCGACGCGATTGGCCCCGACGGTAGTGAAGACCCGCGCGTCAACTTCCTGCGCGCGCGGATTTCCGCGGCGCGCGGCGATCAGAACTCGGCGCTCGTGGCGCTGCGCAAGGTGCTGCAGGTCGCGCCGATGCACCGGGAAAGCCTGATCATGGCGGCGCGCATGCACTTCGCGCACTCGGAGTTCTCGCGCGCGCAGGACTACGTGGCCCGGCTGCTCGAAATCGAGCCACAGAACGCCGCCGCGCGACGCATGCTGGGCGCAATCCAGCTCGCCGCGGGCAGGCTCGACGGGCTCGACGAGATGCGTAACGCGGTCGGTGACGGAGAAGGCGCACAGGATCCCGGCATGCTCGCGTTGCTCGGCACCGCGTACCTCAAGCACGGCAAGTTCGCCGACAGCGAAGCGAGCCTCGCGCGGGCCGCCGAACTCGCGCCCGATTCGTTACCCATCCGTACCCAGCTCGCGCTCAGCCGGCTGAGCAGCGGCCATGCGGACGAGGCCATCGCCGAACTCGAAGCGATTGTTGCCGACGATCCCGACTTCGCGCAGGCCCACATCATGCTCGCGCTGGCACACCTCTCGCGCAAGGACCAGGATGCCGCGGTTGCGACGGCGAGCGCGCTCAGCGAGCGTCACCCGGATAACGCGGTCGCGGCCAACGTGCTCGGTTACGTGCGCGAAGTGGGTGGTGACGCGGAGGGCGCCGGCACCGCGTACGCGCGCGCGGTCGAACTCGATGCCGAGTTCCACCCGGCGCGCATCAACCTCGCGCGGCTGGCGATCCTGGCCGGGGACGAAGCGGCCGGCCGGAAGCGCTTCGAGGAAGTGCTGGAGCGCGACGCCTACCAGCCGTTCGCGCTCCTCGGCATGGCCGCGCTCGCGCTCAAGGACGACGATCTCGACGAGGCCGAGCGCCTCTGGAACGTCGCCCGCGAGCACAATCCCGACGCGGTCGCGCCGCGCCTGCTGCTGGCCAAGCATTACCGCGCCAAGGGCAACCTGCCGCTGGCCGAGACGGTCATCGGCGAGGCTTACGCCCTGGCGCCGTACGCGCTGCAGGTGCAGGCCGAATACGCGACCATCATGTTGCAGAGCGGTGACGAGGAGGCCGCGCTGGACGCGGCCCGGGCGCTGGTCGAGCGCGTGCCGGATTCGCTGCAGGGGCTCGAGTTGCTGGCCCGCGTGTACAACCAGATGGGGGACGCGGACGGCTTGACCGCGACGCTGGAACGGGTCGCCGAGGTTGCCCCCGACGCCCTCGGTGCGCGTGTGCTGCTCGGCCGGTTGGCGATCCGGCGGCAGGATTACGAGACGGCCATGACGACCGCCGACGCGCTCGTCGCCGAAGGCGAGCAGCCGCAGACCGTGGCCGCGGGTCACGAGCTGCGCGGCGACGTGCACCGTGCGCGTGGCGCGGGCGAGGCGGCACGCGAGGCCTATGCCGCCGCGTTCGCCGCCGCGCCCGCCGCTGGCAACCTGATCAAGCTCGACCAGGCCGAGCGCGAACTCGGCCAGGCCGGAGATCGGCTCGAACGCTGGCTCGAGGCCCATCCCGATGACCTGCAGGTGCGTTTCGCGCGGGCCAGCGTGCTGCAGGGTGAGGGCACCGGCAGCTCGGCGATACCCGAGTACGAGCGCATGCTCGAGGTGCGCGGGGAGAACCCGGTGCTGCTCAACAACCTGGCCTGGCTGTATCACGAGGCTGGCGACGGGCGGGCGCTGGAAACCGCGCGCAAAGCCCACGAGCTGGCACCGGCGCTGCCCGAGATCATGGACACCTACGGCTGGATCCTGGTCGCTTCCGGGCAGCAGGAGCAGGGGCTGGAACTGCTCGGCCGGGCTGCGGACGCGGCGCCGGAAAACCCCGACATCCGCTTCCACCTCATCCACGCGCGCCACGCGGCCGGCACGGGCGGCGGCGCGCGCGCCGCGCTCGAGCAGCTGCTGGAAGATCACGCAACGTTCGCCACGCGCGAGGAAGCCGAGGCGATGCTGGCGGAACTGGCCGAGTAGGTGCCGCCACCCGGGCGGGGCGCCCGCGGGCGTGCGCGCGCCCTGCCCGAAGCGCGGCGCGCGCCCCGGTGCTAGTCGGTGCCGGCCGGGTCCCGGTGCAGCGAACTGAGTATCGCGGTCGTCACGGCGCCACGCTTGTCCCGGTGCTCGACCTTGACCGCCATCCAGCCGAGCGCCGCGGCGCACCACACGACGGTGCGCCGCTTGGAGCCCGCCTTCTCGCGCGTCAGCTTGACGGTGTCGAACGTGCCGAGACCGGTCTCGACGGTCTCGCTGCCGAGGACCTGGATGTGGTATTCCTTCAGGCGGCTCTTGTCGGCGATGTCGTAACGCAGCGCCTGCGGCGCAGCGTCGAGGTCGACCATGAGCTGGGCCTGGTAGCTGAGCTTGTCGAGGAGATGCGTCGGCATCGCCGCCTCCCAGGCGGCACCGGCGTCGCTGCGGCGGACCAGGTTGCGCGTGTAATCGAACTCGAGTTCGTAATCCTTCTTCGTGCCCTGCTTGTCGTAGGAGTAGCGCTCGGGCACGAAGCCGGCCGGCTCGATGCGGCCGGCGCTGACTTCGACGACGCGGGCATCGGCGAACAGGGCGACGAGTCCCCGCGTCTCCATCGTCGACTCGAAGCGGTAACGCCGCGTGTCGTCATCGATCATCAGCACGCGCGACATGCGTCCGAGCGTCATGACGCCGCGCGAGAGATCGTATTCGGCACGGAACGGGGTGAGCGCCGCGGCGGCGGCGGGAAGGCTCAGCAGTGCCACCAGACACAGCGTGCGGAAGGCGGGGATGGGCATGTGGCTATGGTAGGATCGCGCCGCCCGAATACCAAGGGAATCCCGGCGCGTGACGCCGCGCGGCCTGCCGCCGGGCGGCCCTGCCGGCTGATACCATTCCATTCCAGATGACCTGCCCTGCGCGAAGCTCACAGGTCGGCGAGACCGCTTCCAGCGCGCCTGCTGCGTGGGCGCGCCGCCGCGCCCGGTGCGCGGTACGCTGAGCGGCGTGGAGCGAACATGGATCGAAGACTGCAACGGATGTCGGCGGCGCGGGTGCTGGTCGTCGGCGATCTCATCCTCGACCGCTACTGGCACGGGGCGGCCCGGCGCATTTCTCCCGAGGCGCCGGTGCCGGTGGTCCTCGTCGACGAGGTGATCGAGCGGGTCGGCGGTGCGGCCAACGTCGCCGCCAACGCGGCGGCGCTCGGCGCCCGGGTTGCGCTGGTCGGCGGCGTGGGCAGCGACGATCCGGGCGAGACCCTCGCGCGCCTGTGCGCGGCGCAGGGCATCGAGACCGACTTCGCGCGCAGCGAGGACTTCGCCACCATCGTCAAGCTGCGCGTGGTCAGTCAGCATCAGCAGCTCGTGCGCATCGATTTCGAGCGCCCCGCGGGCGACGACCAGTCGCGCGCCGTGCTCGCTGCCGTAGAACGTCAGCTGCCGCACGCCGACGTGGTGGTCGTATCCGATTACGCCAAGGGCGCCGCCGCGCGGGTCAGCGACGTGATCGCGCTGGCCGCGGGGCACGGCAAGCCGGTCGTGGTCGATCCCAAGGGCAACGATTTCTCGCGCTATGCCGGCGCCGCCGTGCTGACGCCCAACCTCCACGAGTTCGAAGCGGTCGTCGGGGACTGCGACTCGCTGGCCACGCTGGTCGAGCGCGGTGCACGTCTCGCCGCCGAGCTCCGCCTCGGTGCCCTGCTCGTCACGCGCGGCGAAGCCGGGATGACGCTCATCCGCGCAGACGGCGGTCCGGTGCACGTCGATGCCCAGGCGCATGACGTGTTCGACGTCACCGGGGCCGGCGACACCGTGTGCGGCGTGCTGGCCGTCGCGCTCGCTTCGGGCAGCGACCTGGCTTCGGCCGTCGCCCTCGCCAACACGGCGGCCGGCCTGGTGGTCGGCAAGTTCGGTGCGGCAACGGTCGGCGTGGAAGAGATCGATGCCGCCCTGACCGGCCGCGAAGGCGTCGCGCGGGGCGTCATCGATCGCGCCGGCTTGCTCGACGAGTGCGCGCGGGCGCGGCGCCGCGGCGAGCGTATCGTGATGACCAATGGCTGTTTCGATCTTCTGCACGAGGGACACGTGCGCTACCTGCGCGAAGCCAAGACGCTCGGCAACCGGCTCATCGTTGCGGTCAACGACGACGCTTCGGTGCGCGCCCTCAAGGGAGCGGCACGCCCAGTCAATGCGCTGGCGTCGCGGCTGGAGGTGCTGGCCGCGCTCGACGTGGTCGACTGGGTCGTACCGTTTTCGGGCGAGACGCCGCGCGAGCTGATCGCGGAGATTCTGCCCGACGTGCTGGTCAAGGGCGGCGACTATGCCGTCGGCGACATCGCCGGCGGCAGCGAGGTCATCGCGGCCGGCGGGCAGGTCATGACCCTCGACTACCATGATGGCCACTCCACCAGCGCGCTCATCGCGCGCATGCACGAAGGAGGTAGCTAGACGTGATCGTGGTTACCGGCGGCGCCGGATTCATCGGCAGCAACCTGGTCCGCGCACTGAACGCCCGCGGGCGCGACGACATCCTGCTCGTCGAGGACTTGTCCGACGGGCACAAGGCGCTCAACCTGGCGGATTGCCGGATTGCCGACTACCTGGACCACGAGGAGTGCGCGCGCGTGCTCGACACGGGCGGCAGTCTCGCCGCGGCGATCGAGACGGTATTCCACCTCGGTGCGTGCTCCGACACGACCGAGTGGGACGGGCGCTACATGATGGCTCGCAACTTCCGCTTCTCGCGCGCGCTGCTCGAGTATTGCGCGGCGCGGGCAATCCCGTTCGTCTACGCCTCGAGCGCCGCGGTCTACGGCGCGGGGACGCGGTTCGCCGAAGTTCCCGCCAACGAACGTCCACTCAACGTTTACGGTTACTCCAAGCTTGCTTTCGACCAGTACGTCCGCGGCCGTCTGCCCGCGCTCGAGTCGCTGGTGGTCGGCCTGCGCTACTTCAACGTCTACGGGCCTGGCGAGCAGCACAAGGGACGCATGGCCAGCGTTGTCTGGCACCTCAGCCGGCAGCTCGAGGAAGACGGGCGCATGCGCCTGTTCGGCGCTTCGCACGGCTGCGCGGCCGGCGAGCAGCGCCGCGACTTCATCCATGTCGACGACGTCGTCGACGTGACCCTGTGGAGCGCGACGCTGTCTGCGGCCGCATCGGGGATCTACAACTGCGGCACCGGTCGCGCCGAAACCTTCAACGCCGTGGCGCGGGCACTGGCTGCCGAGCACGGTAGCGGCGAGATCGAGTACATCGATTTCCCCGAGGGATTGCGCGAAGCCTACCAGGCCTACACGCAGGCGGACGTTGCCCGTCTGCGCGCGGCCGGCTACGCGCGGCAGCCCAGGGACGTCGCGCGTGGCGTCGGGGAGTACCTGCGCTGGTTACGCTCCTGAGAACGCTCTACACGGCCGTCTTCGCGCTACTGACTCCGCTGCTCGCCTGCCGCATCGCCTGGCGCGCCTGGCGGGACCCGGCCCAGCGCACCCGCTGGCACGAACATTTCGGGCTCTACCGCGGCGCGCCGCCGCCGCCCCATGCCGTGTGGGTACACGCCGTTTCGGTCGGTGAGACGATGGCCGCCGTGCCCCTCGTGCGCGCCCTGCTCGAAGGCAGTCCCGACCTGCGCATCGTCGTTACCACGACCACTGCGACCGGGGCGGCGACCGTCGACCGCATGCTCGGCGACGCCGTCACGCACGCGTTCTTTCCTTATGACCTCGGGCCGTTCGTGCGGGCCTTTCTACGGCGCTTCTCGCCGCGCCTGCTGATCGTGCTCGAGACGGAGCTGTGGCCGAATACCTTCGCGCAATGTCGCGCGGCCGGCGTGCGTGTGCTGCTCGCCAACGCGCGCCTCTCCGCCGGATCGCTGCGCGGTTACCGCATGCTGGCGCCGCTCGCCCGCGACATCGTCAATCACGTCGATTGCATCGCGGCGCAGGGTGACGCCGATGCGGAGCGCTTCCGTGCGCTCGGCGCGCACCCTGCACAGCTACGCGTGACGGGGAGCCTGAAGTTCGATCTCGTACCGCCGCCGAGCCTGCGCGAACAGGCCGAGGTGCTGCGACGCACTTTCGGCGTGAATCGTCCGGTCCTGATGCTCGGCAGCACCCGCGATGGCGAGGAGCGCCTGTTGTTCGAGGCGGTCGGACGCCTGCGCGAAAGGTTTCCGCGCTTGCTCGTGGTGCTGGCGCCGCGCCACCCGGAACGCTTCGAGGAGGTGGCGGCGTTGTGTGCCGAGGCGGGGTTGGAGGTGGCCTGCTACAGTCGCCACGATCCGTGCCGCGAAGAAACGGTGGTCTACCTGGTCGACGTGATGGGCGAACTGCCGCGCTTCTACGCTGCCGCCGACGTGGCCTTCGTCGGCGGCAGCCTGTTGCCGTACGGTGGGCACAACGTGCTCGAGCCCGCGAGCCTCGGCACCCCCGTGTTGAGCGGCCCGCACACGCACAACTTCGACGAGATCTGCCGGTTACTGAGCGCCGCCGGCGCGCTGGTCGTGGTTGCCGACGTGGACGCCCTGG
>JAUIFX010000283.1 GCA_030429865.1 Gammaproteobacteria bacterium
CTTGAGCAGTTCTTCGGCGATCTGCGGACCCCCTTCCTCACCGACCGTGAGCACGCGCGTGGCGCCGGGTTCGTTGCCGCCGCTGCCCTCGCACGAGACCACGCCGGGGTGCCATTCGGCGATGGAGCAGAAGTCGGCAACCATCGCCCAGACGGTTGCGGCCGGTGCGTTGATGGAGATGGTCTCGGTGACCTTCTGGCGGCTCGGGCCGTGAGCCTGGACCGCGCCGCTGACGAGCAGGGCGCCGATTAGGGCGATGATTTGACGTGACATTCGCTATGATCCTCCGTGCAACTGACGACGTAACCGGGATGGTGCGGGCTGCGCCGTGGGTCGCCTGCGCGACGCCCCGGCCAGGCGGCGGGAAAGCCGCTGGCGGCCTGGCGGGCATGCCAGCCGGCGCTCACGTAACCGGCGGCGCGCCCGCCGCCGCGCCGCGCGCAGCGAGGCGCATGGTATACGCTCGCCCCCCGCCGGCCAACACAGCCCGCCCGACCCGTCTTGCCGTCCGCGCCGGAGCCCGACAACCGTGCCTTCACCGACCGATACGACCCCGCTGACCATCGTCTGGTTCCGCCGCGACCTGCGCGTGGCCGACAACCCGGCCTTGCACGCCGCCGCCGGGCGCGGCCGCGTGTTGCCGTTGTTCATCGACGAACCGGCCGCCGCCTGGGCGCCGGGTGCAGCGTCGCGGTACTGGCTGCACCAGTCGCTGGCCGCGCACGCGCGAGCACTCGCCGAACGTGGCGCGGCGTTGCTCATCCGGCGTGGTGACCCGCTCGACGTGCTGACGCAGCTCGTGCGGCAGTGCGGCGCCGATGCGGTCTATTGGAACCGGCGCTACGAACCGGCGGCCATCGAGCGCGACACCCGCGTGAAAGAGCACCTTGGCCGCTTGTGCGAGGTGCGCAGTTTCCAGGGCCACATCCTGTTCGAGCCGCGCCGCGTCGCGACCGCCAGCGGCACGCCGTATCGCGTGTTCACGCCGTTTCACAAGGCCTGCCTCGCGTGCGGCGAACCGGAAGCACCCTTGCCCGCGCCGCGGCGCCTGCAGCCGGTGTCACCGCTGCCCGAGGGCCTTGGGCTCGAGGATCTCGGACTCGAACCCCGCATCGACTGGGCCGGCGGGATCCGCGCAACCTGGCAATTCGGCGAGCGCGCGGCGCACGAACGCCTGGAGGCGTTCATCGACGGAGCGCTGGTCGACTACCCCGCGCAACGGGACTTCCCGGGCATCGCCGGCGTGTCGGGGCTCTCGCCCCACCTGTGTTTCGGCGAGATCAGTGCACGCAGCGTGTGGCACGAGGTCCGCGCCGCGCAGGCCGCGGTCGATCGCGGCTTGTTCGATCGCGCCGCGCACGCCTGGTTGCGCCAGTTGACGTGGCGCGAGTTCGCCTATCACCTGATGTATCACTACCCGCACACGGTCGAACAACCGCTGCGCGAGGAATTCGCGGCGATGCCCTGGATCGAGGACCCGGAAGGGCTGGCGGCCTGGACGCGCGGCAACACGGGCTTCCCGCTGGTCGATGCCGGCATGCGCGAGCTGTGGCGGACCGGTTCGATGCACAACCGCGTGCGCATGGTGGTCGCATCGTTCCTCACCAAGCACCTCGGCGTGCACTGGCTGGCGGGCGCGCGCTGGTTCTGGGACACGCTGGTCGACGCCGACCTGGCCAACAACACGCTCGGCTGGCAATGGGTCGCGGGTTGCGGCGCCGACGCCGCACCGTACTTCCGCATTTTCAACCCGTACAGCCAGAGCCGGAAGTTCGATGCCGACGGCGACTACCTGCGCCGCTGGCTGCCTGAGCTCGCCGCGCTCGATGGCGCCGCCATCCACGAGCCGCCGCCGAGTGCCGGTTATCCCGCGCCGATGGTCGATCTGAAAGCGGCGCGCGAAGCGGCCCTGGCGCGCTACGCCGAGATGCGTCGATGAGACGCCGTCTTGGCGTGCGCGGCACGCTCTTGTCCGGCGTGCTGGTCGTGGCCTGCGCGGCCGGCGGGTTGTGGCCGGCGCAGCCCGCGGCTCACGACGGGGAGGCGCGCGTCCTCGTCGAGCGCGCTGACGGCGTGCAATTGTGGTTCGATGTCGAGCTCGCGCTGACCGCCCCCGCGCGCCGCCAGGGGCTGATGGGCCGCGAGCGCCTCGCGCCGCGGCG
>JAUIFX010000155.1 GCA_030429865.1 Gammaproteobacteria bacterium
GAGGCAGTCGAGGCAGTCGAGGCAGTCGAGGCAGTCGAGGCAGTCGAGGCAGTCGAGGCAGTCGAGGCAGCCGAAGACGGCGCAACACGGCGCGCCGAGACGCGAACCGCGGGCGCCGCTCTCGACGACGAGGCCATGGTGCTGCGTCTCGACGACGAGGACGAGGACACGCCGGCCGCGGCATCGGGGCCGACGCTCGCCGACGCGCGCGCCGCGCTCGCCGCGGGCGACGCCGCGCGCGGCGCGCAGCTTTTCGGCACCCTGGCCGAGCGCGGCGACGCCGACGCGCAAGCTTATTTCGGTTACCTCCTCTACCAGGGCGAGGGCATCGCGCGGGATCGCGCCGCTGCCGTCACCTGGTACCGGCGTGCCGCGGAGCAGGGGCATCGTGATGCGCAGTACAACCTGGCCGTCGCCTATGCCTTCGGCGAGGGTGTGGCCAAGGACGACGCCGAAGCGGTGCAGTGGTACCGGCGCGCGGCCGAGCAGGGCAGCGCCGTGGCCCAGTACAGCCTCGGTGTGTCGTACGCGCTGGGTGAAGGCGTCGCGCGCGATCCCGCTGCTGCGGCCACGTGGTACCAGCGCGCGGCCGAACAGGGCTACCCGGCGGCGCAGTACAACCTCGGCCACATGTTGCACGCGGGCAAGGGCGTCGAGCGCGACGAGGCGGCGGCGCTGCGCTGGTTCGACGAGGCCGCACGCAATGGCCACGCGGCCGCGCAATACATCCTCGGCGCGATGTACCGGGCAGGAACGAACGTCGCGCGGGACCTCGACGAAGCGCGCCGCTGGTTTCGCCTGGCGGCCGCGCAGGGGCACGAGCAGGCACGCGCCGCGCTCGCGGCGCTTTCGGCCGGAGGCTGACGGCGGGCGCCGGCGCGGTCCGGCGCCGCGTCCACGTCAGCGTGATGCGCGCCGCGGGCGATGCGCCCCGCTGGCTGCGCGAACAGCGCGCACGCGTTCGGCGCCGCATGCGATTCGCTACAACGCGATAGTCCCTTCCGCCGGCGGTTGCGGCGCGGGTTCGCGTTCGGGAGGAGGCGTCTTGAGCGCCTCTTCGAGTTCGCGCGCGAAACTCTCGAAGCGTTCGCGCAGGGCCGGAACCTGTTGCCGCAGCTTGTCCTCGATGCGCGACAGCTCGCGCTCGATCACCGGCAACGCCTTGCGCATGTCGTCGACGGACTGCTCGACGCCCTGCCTGAGGGTTTCGCCGAGGGCGCCGATCTGCCCGATGACGCGCGCAAGATCGCTCCGCGCGGACAGCGCTTCGGCGGTGCGTCGATAGTCGACACGCCAGGTTTCCTGCTCCCGCACGAGCGCGGTATCGAGTTCGAGCGTCACCGGCGTGTCGCCAGCCAGCGTGATGGTCGTCGCCACCGAGGCCTGCTCGCCGTCGATCAGCACTCTCCCCAACGTGAAGTTCGCGACCGGCAGCAAGGCCGGCTCGCCGTTCAACAGGGCGCGGTCCCGAGCGAGCACGTATCGCTCGAGCTTCGCCGGGTGTTCAGCGACGACGGCACGCCAGAAACGATCGGCCACCTGTGTCGGGGTGAGTGGCGGTGTGCACGCACCGAGCAGCGCCGCCAGGCATGGCACCAGCCATCGAAAAAGCCCCGCCAGGCGGGGCCGGTCGGGCGCGATGGTCGCGCAGCGCGGGGCTGGCATCGGGGGCTGCTCCTCGGGCCATGCGCTCAGGCCGTGCGCGCCAGGGCGACCGGTCCACTGAACGGCGGATGATTCGGAGTGAGCACTTTACCCATGCGCATGACCCGCTGCCAGGCTTCATCGTCGATCTCGTCGCGGTGTTCGCGCTGCAGGGCGCCGGCGAGCGCCGCGAAATCCTCGCCGCGCCGCTCGAGGTAGTAGAGTTCGAGCAGGCGCAGTCCGGCGCGGTAGTTGTCGGGCGCGGCGGCGATGATGTCCCCGAGCAGCGCCTCGGCCTCGCGGTAATGGCCGTGGGCGAGATGGGTGTCGATCGTGCTGAAGCGTGAGTCGTTCGTCCCGGCATCGCTGGCGTCCGCGCCGTGGTCGTTGCCCTGACCGCCGAGGCGGCGGCGGACATCTTCTTCGAGCGCCAGGCGGCGCGTCGCCTTGCGCGCGATCTCGGCGACCTTCTCTTCGTCAGCGGCGCGCTCGGTACCGAGCCTGCGCCGCGCGCGCAGGCGGCGCAGCGCGGTGCCGATGCCGCTGACCAGCGCAACCAGGCTGACGGTGCCAGCCACGGCCAGCAGGAGCAGGCGCGAGACGGGAATTTCGGGCGGGACGGCGTCGGCAGCTTGCGCGGGTGTCGCCGCGGCGCGCGGCGCCACCGGCTGCACTTCGACAGGGGCGGACGCGTCCGGTGCTACCGCCGGCGCGGATGCCTGCGTGGCAGCGGGTCCGGCGGCCGCCGTCACGGTCGGCGCCGCGGCGGGTATCGTCGCGGCCTCCTCGAGCGGTGCCGTCGTGGCCGCTGCGGCGTCCACCACCGGGCTCTCGCGCGTCACGGGGCTCGCCGCTTCGGCCGTGGAAGGCTCGGCGTTGGGCAGATCCGCGGTAACCAGCGCGGTTGCCGCCGAGGGTGTGCCGTTCTCGTAGCGCGCGCGGATTGCGGCGAACTTCTCGCTCAGCGCGTCGAGCCGGGCCTGCAGCGCCTCGTCGCGCGTGCCGGGCAGCGTGCGGCGCGTCGCGACGGCTGGCCGCGTGGCAGCCGCGGCCGCAGGGGGCATCGCCGCCACGGCTGCCGGGGCGGGCGCCCGTCGCGGCGCTGCTGCCGCCGTCGCGCCGCGGGTGGCCGGCAGCGTGAGCATCACGCCGACGCGCAGCCGGTTCGCATCGCCGTCGACGAAGGCGTGGGGATTGTCGGCCACGACCCGTGCCATGGTGGCGGCGACGTCGCCGCCGGCCAGGCCGTGGTTGTCGAGGATGCGCCAGAGGGAATCGCCCGGGCGCACGGGTCCGACCGTACCCGTGGCCGACGGCGGCGCCGCGTGCGGCCCCGGTCGACGGCGTACCACGGGCGTGCCCGGCGGCAGGTCGAGCGCGAGATGGGCGATGCTCGCGCGCTCGCCGAGACCGGCTCTCAGCCGGAACGCGAGGCGGCCGAGTCCGATCGGGGCGGCGCTGCGCAAGGCGATGTACGGCTGGCCCGCGGCATCCCGCGCGACGCTGGCTTCGATCGCGTCGACGACGCCGCGTGCCGGGTCGTCGTGTGCGAGGCGGATGTCCGGCTTGAGCGTGAGTTCGAGGCGCGCTGCGTCGGCCGCGCTCAGGCCGTAGAGCTCGATGCGGGCGGCGAGTGGTTGTCCCTGGCTCGAGCTGCTACGCAGCTGTCCGAGCTGGAAAGCTGCACCGTCGACACTGTAGAAGAGGGCAGCGGCAAGCGCTGCGGCGAATCCTGGCTTGTTCATGATCGTCTCCGCCGGGCATATGGCCGCGCCGGCGATGGGAGGTCACTCGACAGGCGCCCGGGCGCGGCCGGGACGCGGACCTGACAAGCCGGTTATCGGACAATCTGCGAGAAAATTGACTGCGGCCGATATCCGGCCCCGACGGGAGACAGGTTCTTGAGCAGCGAGCGCTTCGACGCCGAGTATTTCGACCACTATTACTTTGCCCGCGCGACGCGTATCGCCGAGCCGGCTTACTTCGAGCGGCTGGCGGGCTTTCTTACCGCCTACCTCGACCTTCTGGACTGCCGTATCGACGACGTCCTCGACGCGGGCTGCGGCGCCGGCCTGCTGCATGCGGGGCTGCGCCGCGCGTGGCCGCGCGTGCGTATCGACGCCTTCGACGCGAGTGCCTGGGCCTGCGCCCGTTATGGCTGGCAGCACGCCACGATCGCGCAGTTCCAGCCTGGCAGGGTCTACGATCTCGTGATCTGCTACGACGTTCTGCAATACCTCGACCGCGAAGCCGCGCGCGCGGCCATCGCCAAGCTCGCCGGTCTCACGCGCACGGCCCTGTTCTTCGGCGTGCTGACGCGCGAGGACTGGCGCGAGAATTGTGACCAGGCGCGCACCGACGGTGACGCCCACCTGCGCTCCGCACGCTGGTACCGGCGCGAGCTCGGACGCTACTTCCGCAATGCGGGCGGCGGCTTGTACGTCCGCCGTGATGCCCCGGATGTCGTGCTCTACGCGCTCGAGAGCGTGTAAGGCAGCAGCTCAGCCGGCGCGCGGCAGGAAACGCAGGGCGACACCGTTGTTGCACCAGCGCTGACCGGTCGGCGCGGGGCCGTCGTCGAAGACGTGGCCCTGGTGGCCGCCGCATTTTACGCAGTGGTACTCGGTGCGCGGCCAGATCAGCTTGAGGTCGGTCTTGGTATCGAGGTGGCCGGGAATCGCCGTGAAGAAGCTCGGCCAGCCGGTGCCGCTGTCGAACTTCATCGCCGAGGTGAACAAGGCCAGGCCGCAGGCGCGGCAGACGTACACGCCGTCGCGTTTCTCGGCGTTGAGCGCGCTCGAGTGGGGACGCTCGGTGTCTTCCTCGAACAGCACCTGCCAGGCATCGCGCGGCAGCTCGTCGCGCCAGTCTTTCGCGCTGCGCTCGATGGCGGGCGTCGGCGCGACCGGGGTTTCCCCCGCGGGGAAGAGTTCGCGCCAGCCGGCCTCGATCGCGGCGAGATCCGCGTTCGTGCCGGCCACCGCGCGTGCGCGCCCGGGCAGCAGGCCGCCCAGCGAGAAGGCGGCGGCGATGGAACCGGCGGCGATGAATGCTCTGCGCTGCATGGTCGTCTCCTCGACATTGCGCACGGCCTCGCCGGCCGTGCCGCTTTGCCTTGAGAGATCCGCTTGACGGCAAAGTTCCGGTGGCGATTCCTCAACTGGCGATATAGCGCGCGATGTAGTCGCCGAGCGCGACGTCGTCCGTCGCTTCGAGGCGCGCCTGCTCGGCGTGCGAGTTCGCAGCGAGCTCGACGAACCGGGCCTCGGTTTCCGCTTCCGGGGGATGCTGGCGGAACGCTGCCGCATAGCGTCCGGACAGCTCCATGCCGTAGTTGTGGAACTGCTTCTGGCCATCGGCGAGCACGGCAAGGATACGCGCCGAGGGCAATGTGTCCGGATGGCGGATGGCTTCAATCTGACGCTTCAGGGCAGTCAGGTAGGGATTGCCGTTCTCGTCGCCGTCGAGCGCTTCGCAGATCGCATGCATGCGATCGCAGATCTCCAGGCTCCAGGCACGGATCGGGCGGCGCGCCCCGTGATCGATCAGTTCGAGACCGGGGGCGCGCCCACGCAGGGCGACGGTCAGTTCGTTGTACTCGATGCCACGCAGTTCCTCCTCGGTCAGCGCCGGGCTGTCTTCGAGCAGGCAGAAGATCAGGAACGCCTCGATGAAATAGAGCTGTTCGACATCCACCCCGACCGCGCTCAACATGTTGACATCGAGCGCGCGCACTTCGACGTACTCGACACCGCGCGCCTTGAGCGCGCTGGCCGGGCGTTCGCCAGCCTGCGTGGTTCGCTTGGGGCGGATGAAGCTGTAGTACTCGTTTTCGATCTGGAGCACGTTCGTCGAGAGCTGGATCCATTCGTCGCCGTCGCGGGTACCGATGGCTTCGTACTCGGGGTAGGGCGTGTGCAGCGCGCGCTGCAGGCTCGCGACGTGGTCCTCGAGATTGTCGTAGGAGATCTTCAGCGCCGCCTGGTTCTTGTTCTTGTAGCCGATGTCGCTCATGCGTAGCGACGTCGCATGCGGCAGGTAATAGGTGCCGCGAAGAAGCTCCTTGAAGCGCGTCGTGCGCCCGGCCAGAAAGGACTTGCACACCGCCGGCGAGTTGCCGAACAGGAACGGGATGATCCAGCCGAGGCGCTTGAAGTTGCGGATCAGGGAGAAGTAGCTCGCGTTGATGAAATCCTGCAGCGTTGCCTGCGAGTTCTCGTCTTCGCGGTAGACGGGCCAGAACGCCGGCGGCAGCGAGTAATTGAAATGCACGCCGGCGATGGCCTGCATGCGGCGCCCGTAGCGGTAATCGAGCCCGACGCGATAGATGTGCTTCATGCGGCCGATGTTGGAGGTGCCGTATTCGGCGATTGGGATTGCGCTGTCGTCGCTGACCGCGCACGGCATGCTCGCCGCCCACAAGAGTTCGTCGTCGGCGAGGTGGTGGTAGAGGAAACGATGAATGTCGTCGAGGAAATGCACCGTCTCGCGCACGTTCGTCGACGGCGGCGTGATGAATTCCGGCAGCGCCTCGGAGTAGTCCGTCGTGATGTAGGGATGCGTCAGCGGCGCGCCCCAAGCACGCGGATGCGCGGTCTGCGCGATCGAGCCTTCCGTGGTGATGCGCAGGCTTTCCTTCTCCAGCCCCTTGAGGCCGCCGCCCAGCATGCGGGCATTGCCGGACGCGAGCAGGCGCCGCAGGCGCTGTTCCAGTTTTCTCGACATGGGGATGATGGGGACGACCGTGGACAGGAGCGAGAAATTACACTGTCAGACGGGCGCAAGTACAGCCGTGGGAAATCCCACTCGACGGCGCACGCGCGCCAGGCGGCGCGCCGGTGCGAGACGTTCGGCTTCGCGACGGTGACGGCGGGCGAAGCGCGGCAACGCACGGTGCGCATCACCGCTGCGTGCAACGAGGCGAGCATCGCGTACCGAGTCGGCGGCGGCGCCGCGCGCGCTCAGGCGCTCAGGCGCTCGGTTCCAGCCCGCCCTCGGCCATGGCGACGGCGCGCACGATCGCGCGGCCCTTGTTCAGTGTTTCCTGCCATTCGAGTTCCGGCACCGAATCGGCGACGACACCGCAGCCGGCCTGGATGTAGAGCCGCCCGTCCTTGATCACGGCGGTGCGGATGGCGATCGCGGTGTCCATGTTGCCGTTCCATGACAGGTAGCCGACAGCGCCGCCGTAGATGCCACGGCGTACCGGCTCGAGCTCGTCGATGATCTCGATGGCGCGGATCTTGGGCGCGCCGGACAGCGTGCCGACCGGCAGCGTCGCGCGCAGCGCATCGAGCGCGCTCTTGTCGGCGCGTAGGCGGCCTTCGACAGTCGAGGAAATGTGCATGACGTGCGAGTAGCGTTCGATGACCATCTTCTCGGTCACTTCGACGCTGCCGATCTCGGCCACGCGGCCGATGTCGTTGCGCCCGAGATCGATCAGCATGAGGTGCTCGGCGAGTTCCTTCGGATCGGCGAGCAGTTCGCGCTCCAGGCGCTGGTCCTCTTCTTCCGTGCGGCCGCGCGGCCGGGTGCCGGCGAGCGGGCGCGTCGTGACCACGCCGTCTTCGACCCGCACCAGGATCTCGGGCGAGGAACCGACCACGTGAAAGTCGCCGAGGTCGAAGAAATACAGGTAGGGTGACGGATTGAGATGGCGCAGCGCGCGGTACACGTTGATCGGGGCGATGTCGATCTCGGCCGACATGCGCTGCGAGGGTACGACCTGCATGACGTCGCCGTCGACGATGTAGCGCTTGATGCGCTCGACCGCCGCGAGGAAGGCCTCGTGGCCGAACTCGGAGACGAAATCGCGCTCGCTGCTCGTACGCGCGGCACGATCGACGGGCAGGGCCGGCAACGGCTCGCGCAGGCGTTCGCCGAGACGCGCGAGCTCGGCCTCGCCCGCACGGCGCGCGTCCACATCGTCCGCATCGACGTACTTGACGAGCATCAGTTCGCCGCGCAGGTTGTCGAAGACGACGAAGTCGTCGACCTGCAACAGGTAGATGTCGGGCGTGCCTAGTGCGTCGGGTGGGCTCGTCGCGGCGACCCGCGGCTCGACGTAGCGTACCGTGTCATAGCCGAAATAGCCGACCAGTCCGCCGCAGAAACGCGGCAGCTCGGGCAGCTCCGGCGCGTCGTAGCGCGCGAGGTACGCGGCGACGAACGCCAGGGGGTCGGCGACGGTGTGCCGCTCGACGACGCTGTCGCCATCGCTCACGGTGATTTCCTCGCCGCGGACCACCAGCGTGCGCGTCGCCGGCAGCCCGATGATCGAATAGCGGCCCCATTTCTCGCCGCCTTCGACCGACTCGAGCAGGAACGAGTGCCGGCCCAGGCCGAGCTTGGCATAGACGCTCAGCGGCGTGTCGAGATCGGCAAGCACGCGGCGGGTGAGGGCGACGCGCCGGATGGTGGCGGGAGCGGACTGTTCGGTCACGGTGACAGGCTTCGCATGTGGCTCGGGCGCGGCACGCCGGCACCGGTGGCGGCGCGGACGCGCCGCGGGCGCAAGAGGTTAATCGATTGGCGAAACGGCAACAAGCGAGGCCGGCGGGGCGTGCATCGGTCGCGTCAATCGCCGTGATCGAGCAGGGTCCAGGTCTGGCGCCCGCTCTTGAGGAACGGACTGGTCGACGTCTCCTCGCGTTCGAGGCGGACCAGGCCGATGCCCGGCGCATACCACTCGCGCGTCGTCACGCTGACACTGGCCGACGCGTTGCCGCGGTCGGTGCGCACCGAGGTACGGCCCTGGCCCGTGACCAGCAGGCAGTCGCTGAACGTCCCCGCCGGGACCTCGGTCGCCGCGTCGCCGGCGCTGACGGTCTTCTCCAGCGTGACCGGGTAACGGCGCACGATGACGCGGTCGGCGCGCGCGAACGTGCGGCTCTCGATCAGCGCGAGCGTGCTGGGCACCGACCAGCGCTTGCCCGGCACGGGGTCCGCCGGCAGCAGCACGCGGGGCGGCTGGTCGACGATCAGCGTCGCGTTCCGGCCGCGCCGATGGGCTCGCCGCGTGACCCCGTCCTCGCCGCGGTGCAGGTAGTCGACCGACGACGCCTGCGCGCGGCGTGCCACCACGGGCAGGCCGTCGAGCTCGCCGGCGGCGTCGTTGCGCGCCACGTAGCGGCTGTGTCGCGGTTCGTCGAGCACGCGTGCTTCGATCGCGTAGACCCACCAGTGGCCGGGTGCGAGCGGTTCGAAGGCGCGGTCGTCACTGCAGCCGGTCAGCGCCGCCGCCAGCAGGGCCAGTGCGGCAACGGCGGGCGGCAGCGCGGAGCGGCAGGTCGGTAAACGGGGACGTGGCAACGCGGACTCCGTGCTTCGCGGAGTCCAGCGCGGGCTCTGCGACGGTGAACGGTGTTGTCGCGCGGCCGTGCCTGCCGGGTGCGATCCGGGAGCGGGCGACGGCAGCGGTGCGCGGATTCCTCACTGTTGCAGAACTCGGTCTGCTTGGCAAAGCCGCGTCGCCGGAGGCCGTCCCTGGCCCGGTCACCGGGTCGTGGCCCGGGGTTGTAGCGTAGCGTCGGCGCGGAATCGGCATGAGGGCGGCACGGGACGCCGTGGTCGTGGCGCGTGTCCTGCGCGCTGCCGCGAAGGATGCTTGTATCGTTGTCAGTTGCTGAGGCTCTGGTCGTTGGTATAGAAGATGCCCTTGAGTTCGTGGCGGTCGTCGAGCTGCAGGCGCAGCAGGACGCGGGCGCCGATGGCGCGGGCCCGGCTGAAGACCTCGTCCGCGGTCTCGAACGGGATGTATTCACCGTTGAGGTCGCGGTAGCCGGCAAACCTTGCCGCCTCGGGCAGCTTCTCGATCGCATTCATGGGACAGTTCTCCGTGGGTCGTGCTTTGCCCATCGGAGTTGCAGCAACCGTGCCAGCAGGGCCGCGAGCGCGCGGGGCGGGCCGCAAGTGAGAACCCGTTCCGGTTCTGGCGCCGCGATTGTCACGTCGTGTCACGGCACGGCGCGTCCGCCCCCCGCGAGCGGGGGGCGCCAGGCGGGCGGGCCAAGCCCGCCGCCCCGGAAGTGTCACCGAGAGGCGACGCTCGCAGCCGCGCGCGAGAGCGGTGCGCGCAGCGACCCCGCCACCGCGATGACCAGGTTCGGTACCAGCGCGACGAGGCCGGGATGAACGCCCATCACCTTGCCGCCGGCCGTGAAGGGTAGCTCGAGAAAGGCGAGCAGCAGGGCCAGGGCAACGCCGACAACGAGACCGAGCGCCACCGGGCCGGCGCGCAGCCCGGCCCAGCGCAGGCCCAGGATGAAGGCGGGCGTGAGCTGGATCAGCAGGTCGAGCTTGCGGTCCATGATGCGCACCAGCGAGGTCTGCTCGCGCAAGACCACGGCGAGCACGATGAGTACGCCGATGAGCGTCCATGAGGCGAGCTTGCCGAGGCGTGTCAGTGTCGCCTCGCTGGCGCCGCGCATCAGGTGCCCGGCGCACACGTCCTTGGTCAGCATGGAGGATATCGAGAGCAGTGCGGAGTCGGCCGTCGACATCATGGCCGCGAGTACCGCGGCGAGCGTCACCACGACCAGGCCGTAACCCAGCGTCGAGTGGCTCTGGATTTCGCGCAGGACACGGCCGAAGATCTGGTCGGCGGAAGCGCCCTCGAGCCCGGGCAGGTAGGCGAGTGCCATGATGCCTGCGACGAGCGAGATGAGCATCGTCGGCAGCGGCATGAAGGCCATCACGGCCAGGCTGCGCCGCAACGCGCGTGCCGAGCGTGCCGCGTAGATGCGCTGGATCGCCTGCGGGTAGAGACAGATGCCGAAGCCGACGGTCAGGATGTAGCTCAGCCACTCGCGGCAGCGTGCGGCGTCCGGTACGAGCGCCTTGCGCGTACCGTCGTCCAGGTCCCTCGCCATGATGCGTGCGGTCGCTTCGCCGAGCGGGCCGAAGTGATCGATCAGCAGCACCAGCAGCACGGCGAAGCCGACGGCGAGGATGGCGCCCTGGATGGCGTCGGTCCAGGCCACCGCGCGCAGGCCGCCGAGCGTGCCGTAGATGACCATGATCAGCGCGAGGACGACGACGCCGCCGGTGTAGGCAATGCCGCCGGCATCCTGGGCCAGTCCCTGCATCGCGCGCCCCATGGCCATGAGCTGGGCGAGCAGGAAATTGCACAGCACGACGATCATGATGGTCGTCACCAGCAGCGTCAGCAGCGGGCTGCCGTAGCGATCGGCGATGTAGTCGGCGGGCGTGAGGTAGTGCCGCTCGCGCGCGAGCCGGTGCAGGCGCGGGGCGAACGTCAGGTAGGCGACGACGACCGCGGTCATGAAATGCAGGCTCAGGATCCAGGCGTAGCCGATGCGATAGGTCGCGCCGGTGAAGGCGAAGAAGGTGTTGCCGCTGTACTGCGTCGCGAACAGCGTCAGGAACAGGACCATGAAGCCGAAGCCGTTTCCGGCGAGGTAGAAATCCTGCAGCGTGTCGGCCTCGCGCGCGCGCCGCGCGACCCAGCCGATCAGCAGCAGCGAGAGCAGGTAGAGTGCGATGAAGGCCCAGGCGCCGGCGCCGAGCGGCAGCAGGTCACTCATCGCCGTCGCGCTCGCCTGGCCACGGCCGCGCCATCAGCACGGCGGTCAGCACCGAGGCAGCGGCCGAGACGACGACCGCCACGCATACCCAGGCCGGGACGCCGAGCCATACCGCGCGCGAGTCGAGCGGCCAGTACCAGGGAACGGCGAGGATCAGCAGCAGGGCATAGAGCAGGGGGGCGAGGCGCGCGATCATCGACTCCTCCGGGACGGTGGCGGACTGCTAGCAGGCAGGTAGAAAACGACTGCGGGCACGGTCTGCGGCGTTGCGCACCCGCCGGCAGTCTTCATGCATCCCCATGAACTGCGGTTCTGGCCTTCCGGGCGCCCGGTCGTTACGGGCGGCACATTGTAGCGGCTCCACGTCGCGCATGGCTCAGCGCGGC
>JAUIFX010000156.1 GCA_030429865.1 Gammaproteobacteria bacterium
CTATCGATCCAGATATGTCTCGTCGTTCGCTGCGCGGCTCACGGCAGCAGGACAATGCTCGCTACGCTTCTGCGGCGTTTCCGGGCCGTGGAGGGGCTGCGCTTGCCCTGCGCGGCGTCGCGTGCCCGCTCACTCCTCATTCCCACTCCCGCGGCCAGCCGCTACAATGCGCGGCCTTCGCCGCGGAGCAGACAATCTCGCCATGGAACTCAATGCCGTCTACAACACCATCAAGGATATGCACAAGCGCATCGAGGCGCTGAGGGGGTATCTTTGACTACGAGGCCAAGGCGGAACGGCTGACGGAGGTCGAGCGCGAACTCCAGCTGCCGGACATCTGGGACGATCCCGAGCGGGCGCAGGCGCTGGGCCGCGAGCGCGCCCAGCTCGAGCAGGTGGTACACACGCTCGGCGATCTCGGCAAGCGCGTACGCGATGCGGGCGACCTGCTGGAGATGGCCGACGAGGAAGACGACGAGGACACCGCGAATGCCGTTCGCGACGACCTCTCGCGCGCCGAGCAGGCGCTTGCCGATCTCGAGTTCCGGCGCATGTTCTCCGGCGAGGCGGATACCTGCAATGCGTTCGTCGACATCCAGGCCGGGTCCGGCGGCACCGAGGCTCAGGACTGGGCCGAGATGCTGTTGCGCATGTACCTGCGCTGGGGCGAGCGGCACGAATTCGATACCGAGCTGATCGAGGTCTCGGCGGGCGAAGTGGCGGGGATCAAGAGCGCCACGGTGAAGTTCAGCGGCGAGTACGCCTACGGCTGGCTGCGCACCGAGACCGGCGTGCATCGCCTGGTGCGCAAGTCGCCGTTCGACTCGGGCAACCGGCGGCACACCTCCTTCGCCTCGGTCTTCGTCTCCCCCGAGATCGACGACGAGATCGAAATCGAGATCAACCCGGCCGACCTGCGTATCGACACTTACCGTGCCAGCGGTGCGGGCGGCCAGCACGTCAACAAGACCGATTCGGCCATACGCATCACCCACCTGCCGACCAATACGGTCGTGCAGTGTCAGAACGAACGCTCGCAGCACAAGAACCGCGACCAGGCGTTCAAGCTGCTGCGGGCCAAGCTCTACGAACTCGAGATGCACAAGCGCCGTGAGGAGCAGCAGGCCCTTGAAGACAGCAAGGCCGACATCGGCTGGGGCTCGCAGATCCGTTCCTACGTGCTCGACCAGTCGCGCATCAAGGACCTGCGCACCGACGTCGAGACCGGCAACACCCAGGCGGTGCTCGACGGCGGCATCGACCTGTTCATCGAAGCGAGCCTGAAGAAAGGGCTCTGAAGCAGGACACCCAGGCACATGGCGGCAGCGGACGGCGGTAGCACCGAGGCACAACTCATCGCGCAACGGCGCGCCAAGCTCGCCGAACTGCGTGCGGGCGGGCGCGCCTACCGCAACGATTTCCGGCGTACCGCGCTCGCCGGCGAACTGCACGAACGCTACGCGGCCCATTCCGCCGAGGACCTCGAGCAGGCGGCCGTACGTGTCGCCGTTGCCGGGCGCATGATGACCCAGCGCGTGCAGGGCAAGACTTCGTTCGCCAACCTCAAGGACATGAGCGGTCAGATCCAGCTCTTCGTGCGCCGTGACGCCTTGCCGGAAGGGGTCTACCAGGACTTCAAGAAATGGGACCTCGGTGACATCGTCGGTGCCGAGGGCACGGTCTTTCGCACCCAGAAGGGCGAGCTTTCGGTGCTCGTGGACGAGATCCACCTGATCACCAAGGCGCTGCGGCCGCTGCCCGACAAGTGGCACGGGTTGACCGATCTCGAGGCGCGCTACCGCCAGCGCTACGTCGACCTGATCATGAATGACGACACGCGCCGCGTGTTCCGCACGCGCTCGGCGATCATCGACTTCATCCGTCACTTCCTCGCCGATCGCGGCTTCCTCGAGGTCGAGACGCCGATGATGCAGGTCATTCCGGGCGGCGCCACGGCTCGCCCGTTCATGACCCATCACAATGCGCTCGACATGCAGCTTTACCTGCGTATCGCGCCCGAGCTGTTTCTCAAGCGGCTCGTCGTCGGTGGTTTCGAGCGCGTGTTCGAAATCAACCGCAATTTCCGCAACGAGGGGTTGTCGACGCGCCACAATCCCGAGTTCACGATGCTCGAGTTCTACGAGGCCTACGCTGACTACGAGGACCTCATGAACCTCACCGAACAGATGCTGCGCGCGCTCGCCGAGAGCGTGCTCGGTACGAGCGTGGTCGAGTACCAGGGACGGCGCTACGATTTCGGCGAACCGTTCGCTCGCATGACCGTGGTCGAAGCGATCCTCGCTCACCACGGGGGGATCAGCGCGGCGGATCTCGCCGATCTCGCGCGCGCCCGGGCCGTCGCCGAGAGCCTCGAGATCCCGCTCGAGGACGGCTGGGGACTGGGCAAGGTGCAGATCGAGATTTTCGAGAAGGTCGCCGAGCCGCGTCTCGAGGGGCCGGTGTTCGTCACCCGCTACCCGGCGGAGGTGTCGCCGCTGGCGCGGCGCAGCGACGCCGACCCGTTCGTCACCGACCGGTTCGAGTTCTTCGTCGCCGGACGCGAGATCGCCAACGGCTTCTCCGAGCTGAACGATCCGGAGGACCAGGCCGAGCGCTTCCGCGCTCAGGTGCTGGCCAAGGACAGCGGTGACGACGAGGCGATGCACTTCGACGAGGACTATATCCGCGCGCTGGAGCACGGCATGCCACCGGCAGCCGGCGAGGGTATCGGCATCGATCGCCTGGTCATGCTGCTGACCGACAGCGCCTCGATCCGCGACGTGCTGCTGTTCCCGCACATGCGTCCGCGCCGCGAGGACGAACCCTCGTCCTGAGAAGGTCCTGGCGGCCGGCAGTCGACGCCTGCCGGGCACTGGGGAATAATCGGGGAAGCGCCCGGGGAACCTCGGCGGACCGCCCCGGTCTCAGCTCGAGGGCTTTGGGAGCGGATCCCCGTGTCTACTGCGGGCGCAGTGGCCAGGGGGAGGCCGGAACGGCGCTGCGCGCCGAAGCCACTGACCCTAAATCACAACCATCTGATTGATGCAGGAGACGATAACCATGGACAAGAAGATCCAGCTCAAGCCGATCGCCGCAGTGCTCGGCACGACTTTCGCAGTGACCCTGGGTGCGGCGTCCGTCGCCAACGCGGCCGACAACCCGTTCGCGGCCGAAGAGTTCGCCAGCGGCTACATGGTCGCCGACTCGCACGGCGAGGGTAAGTGCGGTGAAGACAAGGGTGGCGAAGGCAAGTGCGGCGAAGACAAGGGCGGTGAAGGCAAGTGTGGCGAGGGTAAGTGCGGCGGCCAGTAAGCGCCGGCACTGACGTCACGTCATGACCCGCGTCCATCCCGTTCAGGGTAGCGGGCTGGGACTCCGGCGCGCCCTCATGGGGCCGCTGGAGGACCAGCCGCCCGCCATCGGCTTCATGGAGGTCGCGCCCGAGAACTGGATCGACATCGGCGGCCCGCTGGGCCGCCGTTTTCGTGCCTTCACGGAGCGCTATCCTTTCGTCTGCCACGGCCTGTCGCTGAACCTCGGCGGCTCGGCGCCGCTCGACGAAGCTTTCGTGCGGCGCGTCGGGCAGTTCCTCGATCTGCACCAGGTCCGCTGCTACAGCGAACACCTGAGCTACTGCGCCGACGACGGCCACCTCTACGACCTGATGCCGATCCCCTTCATCGAGGAGGCGGTCGAGCACGTTGCCGGGCGGATCCGGCGCGTGCAGGACATCCTCGGGCGCCGCATTGCGGTCGAGAACGTGTCCTACTACTGCGCACCCGGTGCGCGCATGCGCGAGATCGAGTTCATCAACGCCGTCCTCGAGCGTGCCGATTGCGCGTTGCTCCTCGACGTCAACAACATCTACGTCAACAGCATCAACCACGGCTACGACGCCGACGAGTTCCTGCGCGCGTTGCCCGCAGAGCGCATCGCCTACGCGCACGTCGCCGGCCATTACGTCGAGGCCGAGGACCTGATCGTCGACACCCACGGGGCCGACGTCATCGACCCGGTCTGGGATCTGCTCGCGACGGCTTACGAGCACTTCGGGGTGTTCCCGACCCTGCTCGAACGCGATTTCAATCTCCCGCCTCTGCCGGCGCTGCTCGGCGAGGTCGCAAGAATCGATGCGCTGGCGGCCGCCGCGAGCACGCCGGCTCCCGAGGCCCGTCAGGGTCATGGCTGAAGGCGAGCTGCGCACGCTGCAGGCCGGCTTTGCCGGCTACCTGCGCGATCCCGATCACGCTCCCGTGCCGGCAGGTATCGAGCAGCGTCGCCTGGACGTCTACCGCGGCCTGATTTACCGCAATGTCGAAGGCTTCATGAGCAACGCGTTCCCGGTGCTGCGCTCGCTCGTGGCCGACGCGCCATGGCACGCCCTGGTGCGCGAATTCCTCGTTCGCCACCGCGCCGCGACGCCCCTGTTTCCGAAGATGCCGCAGGAGTTCCTGCGCTTTCTCGAGCTGCGCGAAGCCAGTGCCGACCTGCCGGGGTTCGCCGCGGAACTGGCGCACTACGAATGGCTCGAAGCGGAAGTCGCTTTCGATGTCCACGAGCTCGGCGATGCCGAGGTCGACCCCGAGCCGGACCTCGAGCGCGGCTGCATCGTGCCCAACCCGGTGCTGCGGCCCCACGTCTACACCTACCCCGTACATCGCATCGGACCTTCCTGCCAGCCCGCCGCTACCGCGGCGGCGCCGGTCTACCTGGTCGTGTTCCGGCATCACGACGACCGCGTCGGCTTCATGGAATTGAACGCGGTGGCGGCGCGCTTGCTGCAACTCATCATCGAGAACGACGCCCGGCGCCCGGCGCGTGGGCTGCTCGAGGACATTGCGGCCGAACTTGCGCATCCGCAACCCGAGGTCGTGATCGCCGGCGGTCTCGAGATCCTCGCGGCCTTCCTCGAGCGCGATATCATCCTCGGCACTCGCCACGCGTGACGCCGCCATGCCCGCGTGCTACTGGCAGGGGGCGAAAGCGAGCGCGTAAGATCATCCTGCCCGGCGACCGGGGCAGGGTGGCCGCCCGGCGCGTCCGCACGCACAAGGGGAACCGCACATGACGACGTCGACGTTCATGCTCGTCGCCAACGGCATCGCCGCGCTGTTCGTTCTCGCGCTGATCGCCGCCGTGATTACCGTCGCGGTGCTCTACGTCATCGACGTGCGCCAGACACGCCACGCGGTGCGCCGCAACTACCCGGTCATCGGCCGCTTGCGCTACGTGTTCGAGAACCTCGGCGAGTTCTTCCGCCAGTATTTCTTCGCCATGGATCGCGAGGAGATGCCGTTCAACCGCGCCGAGCGGGCCTGGGTCTACCGTGCCGCCAAGGGGGTCGACTCGACGGTGGCTTTCGGTTCGAGCAAGGACCTGCGGCCGGCCGGCACCGTGATCTTCGTCAACACCGCCTACCCGACGCTCGACGAGGACGCGGCGCAGCCGCGCGAGGTCACGATCGGCGCGGACTGCGCGGTGCCGTACCGGACAAGGGCCATCTTCAACATCTCCGGCATGAGCTACGGTGCGGTCTCGCGCCCGGCCGTGCTTGCGCTGTCGAACGGCGCCCGCATGGCAGGGGTATGGATGAACACCGGAGAGGGCGGCCTGTCACCGTTCCACCTCGAAGGCGGTGCCGATATCGTGTTCCAGATCGGCACTGCCAAGTACGGCGTGCGCGACGAGCAGGGCGGCCTGAGCGATGCGAAGCTGCGCGAAGTGGCGGCGCACGAGACGGTGCGCATGTTCGAACTCAAGCTCTCGCAGGGTGCCAAGCCCGGCAAGGGCGGCATCCTGCCGGCGGCGAAAGTCACCGCGGAGATCGCGGCGATCCGCGGTATTCCCGTGGGCGAGGCATCGATCAGTCCGAACCGTCACCCGGAGATTAACAACGAGCGCGACCTGCTCGACATGATCAACCGGATTCGCGACGTTACCGGCAAGCCGGTAGGCTTCAAGGCCGTGATCGGCTCGCTCGGCTGGCTGGAGAAGCTGTTCCTCGAGATCCACGCGCGCGGCCTCGAGAGCGCGCCCGATTTCATCACCGTCGACGGCGGCGACGGTGGCACCGGTGCGGCGCCGATGAGCCTGATAGACAACGTCGGGCTGGTCCTGCGCGAGAGCCTGCCGCAGACGGTCGACCTGTTGAAGCGCTACGGCTTGCGCGATCGCACCAAGATTATCGCCAGCGGCAAGCTGATCACGCCGAGCGAGGTCGCCTGGGCGATCTGCGCGGGTGCGGATTTCGTCACCTCGGCACGCGGCTTCATGTTCGCGCTCGGCTGCATCCAGGCGCTCCAGTGCAACAAGAACACCTGCCCGACCGGCGTGACCACGCACGACAAGCGCCTGCAGCGCGGACTCGACCCGGCCGACAAGGCCGAGCGTGTGCGCCGCTACGCGGAGAACATGCACCACGAACTCGGCGTCATCGCGCATTCCTGCGGGGCGGCCGAGCCGCGGCGTCTCAAGCGCATGCACTGCCGCATCGTTCAGGCCAACGGTACCTCCGTGCCGCTGAACGAACTCTATCCCGACGTGCAGGCCTTGACCGTTCCAGGGCTCGACGAGCAGCAGCGCGCCGGCGGTTGAGCGCCACGTCGGCCAGCTATCGGTGGACGTGCCGTGACGTTGACCGGGCGTTCAACGGGCGCGCCGGCTGCCATCGGCTCGATGCGCGGGCGATGGAAGATCAAATCCACTGTGCGTCGCTGGGAATGGAGACGGCTTGCGGTGGCGCCCCGGCGGCGCTGCGCGCGTAGTCGATACCGAGTTCTCCGAGGGCGCGCATGCGCGCCGGGTCGGCAGCGCAGTCGGCGACGGTCTGAACCCCGAGCGCGCGCGCGACCCGCACGAGCCCGGCCACGACTTCGCGCTCGACGCCGCTCTCCGGCATCGCATCGGTCAGCGTGCTGCGAATGCCGACCATCTCCGCTTCGAGCGACTTCATCAGGGCGATCGCCTCACCGCCCACGCCGAAGTCGCTCAGCATGATGTGGCAGTGGTGCTGGCGCAGGCTGCGCACGAAGCGGCGCGCCGCGTCGTAATGCGCGGTGACGCCAGCCGCGTCGAAGCAGAAAGCAAGGCGCCGGGCTTCGGCCGGGTGCTCGCCGACGAGCTTCGCGAGGTGCGTGAGCAGGCGCGCGTCGCCGAGCGACTGTTGTGACAAGGAGATCAGCACGAGCGCCATGTTCTGCAGTGCGGGGTGCCCGAGGCGCAGCGCGTCCAGCGCGGCCCGGACCAGCCAGCGGTCGATGTCCTCGATCAGCTGGTAGCGATCGGCGAGTTCGTTCACTGCCGCGCGCGGCATCAGCTCGCCGCGCTGATCGCGGATCCCGACGAACAGCTCGCCGCGTTGCGGCGACGCACCGCCGTCACCGAGCGCGACGAGCGGCTGCAGGAAAAGCTCCAGGCGATTGCCCTGGATGGCGGTCTGGATGTCCCTGATGAAATCGAAGGTTCGTGCGCGCGGCGCGTCGGCCGGCGCCTCGGGGCGGTGCACGTGAACCCGGTTGCGGCCGTAGCGCTTCGCCGCGTAGCAGGCCGTATCGGCAATGCGCATCAGCTCGGCGCTGCCCCGGCAGGTGCGATTTATCTCGACGACGCCGATACTCAGCGACAGCGGCAGTTCGATACCCTCGAAACTGAACTTGTGGTGGTCGACGGCGATGCGCAGCCCTTCGGCAATGAGGCGCGCCCGGTCGAGTTCGCAGCTGTAGAGCAGCGCCGCGAACTCGTCGCCGCCGATGCGGGCCAGCGTGTCGGCCCCGCGGATGCGCGTACGCAGCAGGTCGGATAGTTCCTTGAGCGCGGCATCACCGGCAGCATGGCCATAACTGTCGTTGACGAACTTGAACTTGTCGACGTCGATGTAGAGCAGCGCATGGGGGTGCGCCTGGTCGTCCTGCGCGCGTCGCACGAGCTTCTTCAGTCGCACCTCGAACTCGCCGCGGTTGATGCTCCCGGTGAGCGGATCGTGTGTGGCCTGCCAGGCGATCCCCTCGGCGCGATTGCGTTGCTCGGTGACGTCGCGCAGGGTGACGACGATCCCGCTGAACGCGTCCTGCGAGTCGGCCAGGGCGCAGGCGGTGTAGTCGATGCCGAGCACGCTGCCATCGCGTTGCAGCAGGCGTGCGCTGTCGTTGCCGTGCTGCGCGCGGCGGCTGCGGCGAAGCTGTTCGAAGATCTCCCGGGCGTGGTTGCGCTCGGCGGGTGGGAAGACGATGCGCAGGCGCTGTTCGAGCGGATGCCCCACCAGGTCGCGCCGCGAGAAGCCGAGCAGCGCCTCGGCGGCCGGGTTGACGTACTCGAGGACGCCCTTGGCGTCGGTGACGAGGATCGCCTCGCCCAGCCCGCGCAATACCTGCCGGATGCGCTGGTGGCGCGCCAGCGTCGCATCGAACCGCGCGAGGCGTTCGCGCGCCAGCGCGGCGAGCGCGTCGTCATCGGGGTTGGCGTTGAAACGGGCCCCTGCGCCCGCGCCGAGAAGCAGTTCGGCGAGAATGACGCGCAGGCGTGACTGGTTATCGGCATACGCTTTGCCGATGACGAGCAGGCTTGCGCCGGCGAACGCGGTCCAGAGCGCGGCGAGCGGGAAGCGCGCATCCCGCACGATGGCGACGATGGCGAGGACACCCAGCGTGAACACCAGGTGCGGGTAGGCGCCGCGGTAGGCGGCGAACGCGGGCAATGCGAGCAGTGCGACGGCGAATGCCGCGGCGAGCAACACCGCGGCGCCGATGACGTCCACCGATGGCAGCAACAGCAGCAGGCCGCTGCCCCAGGCGAAACCCATGAGCGCAGCCAGGCCCGCGTTCAGGCCGGTGCCGATGGCACGAACCGGCGCGACCAGCCAGCCGCTGCGAACAGCGAGGAAGAGGGCGGCGTTCAGCAGCGTGAAGCTGGCCCACCCGGTCAGCAAGGCCGGCGTGACCGTAGCGGCGAGCGCGCCGCCGACGCCGGCCACGGCAAGCAGGTTGGCGGCGAACCAGGTGCGTGCGATCGCCTCTGACGGGGACACGCGGCTTGCGTGGTGTACCCGCGCCGGTGCGCGCGCTGGGGTGCGGCGTGCGGCGAGATGGTTGCGCAGGGTGGTGTCGTTGGACATGAAAGCGTGGGGTCTCCCGGGTCGGATGGGTCGTGGCGGCATCCCGCGCCCGGCCGGGAAGGCCGAGCGGGATGATGTCGGGATGCGGGCACGCTCGCCCGGTACATGTCCCGCGTGTCGCTCTCGGACACGGTATGTGAATTATTGTTGCGTGGAAGATGCCGGACGTGACGGTCGTCACAAGGCTCGGCGTGAAGGCGTGACCGCGGTCACGAAAGGCGCCGCCGACCGCGGGCCGAGGACGGTGGCGAGACGCTGCGAAGCGCCGGCCGCGCGCGCCGCGCGCTGCACGGCGGCGATGCCGGGCGGCAGGAATGGGGAGCAGGGATGGGCGCGGCGCCGCGCGCGTGACGGTGGCGCGCCGTCACGGCGCCACCGTGCTTTTGCGCAGCCCGGCGCGGCCGGTGTGCTCAGGACTGGCGGTGCGAACCGACCCGCAGGCGCAGCGCGTTGAGCTTGATGAAGCCTTCCGCGTCGGCCTGGTCGTAGGCGCCCGCGTCGTCCTCGAACGTCGCCAGCGAAGCGTTGAACAGGCTGTCGCTGGCCGATTCGCGTCCCTCGACGATGACGTTGCCCTTGTACAGGCGTACGCGGACGTTACCGTTCACGTGTTCCTGCGACTGGTCGATCATCGCCTGCAACATGCGCCGCTCCGGACTCCACCAGTAGCCGTTGTAGACCAGCGAGGCGTAGCGTGGCATCAGCTCGTCCTTGAGGTGGGCGACCTCCCGGTCCAGCGTCAGTGATTCGATCGCGCGGTGGGCGCGCAGCATGATGGTGCCGCCGGGGGTTTCGTAGCAGCCGCGGGATTTCATGCCGACGTAGCGGTTCTCGACGATGTCGAGGCGGCCCACGCCGTTTGCTCCGCCGAGCTCGTTGAGACGGCGCAGCACCGCTGCCGGTGACAGGCGCTGACCGTCGATCGCCACGATGTCGCCGCGCTCGTAGGTGAGCTCGATGACCGTTGCGCGATCGGGGGCTGCTTCGGGCGATACCGTCCAGCGCCACATGTCTTCCTCTGCCGTCGCCCAGGGATCTTCGAGGATGCCGCCTTCGTAGGAAATGTGCAGCAGGTTCGCGTCCATCGAGTACGGTGAGCGTTTGGCGCTCTTGTACTCGATGGGTATGCCGTGCTGCTCGGCGTAGGCGAGCAGGGTCTCGCGCGAGGTGAGATCCCATTCACGCCACGGTGCGATGACCTTGATGCCGGGCTCGAGCGCGTAGGCGCCGAGTTCGAATCGGACCTGGTCGTTGCCCTTGCCCGTGGCGCCGTGCGAGATCGCGTCGGCCCCGGTCTCGCGTGCGATCTCGACCAGGCGCTTGGCGATCAGCGGGCGCGCAATCGAGGTGCCCAGCAGGTACTCGCCCTCGTAGATGGTGTTCGCGCGGAACATCGGGTAGACGAAGTCGGCGACGAACTCCTCGGTGAGATCGTCGATGTAGATCTCCTTCACGCCCATCTGCTGCGCCTTGGCGCGCGCCGGCTCGAGCTCTTCGCCCTGGCCGATGTCGGCGGTGAAGGTCACGACCTCGCAGTCGTACTCGTCTTCCAGCCACTTGAGGATCACCGAGGTGTCGAGCCCGCCTGAGTAGGCAAGCACGACCTTCTTCACGTTCAATTTCGCCATGGACGATGGGTTCCTGATTCTGCGCAGGGCGGCATTGTGCCTAGCAGCAAGGCGAAAAACTACCGGGCCCGGCGGCGCCCGGCTCAGGTGCCGCGCAGGGCGGCGGTGAAGGCCTCGAGGAAGGCCGTGGGCGCCTCGGCATGCGGCCAGTGGCCGCCGCCGGCGACGGTCACCAGGTGGTGGTGCGGGAACCAGCGTTCGATCAGTGGCAGGTGCTCGGCCGTGACGCGGTCGGAGAGCTCGCCGCGAATGAACCAGGTCGGGCCGTCGTAGTGCGCGCCCGCGGCGACCGGCAGCGGTCCCAGGATATGCGGCATCTGCGCTTCGAGCGCGGCCAGGTTGGCGCGCCAGCCGGCTTCACCGTTGCTGAACACGAGGTTCTGCAGGATGAACGCGCGTACCGTCTCCTCCGGGATGGCTGCGGCGAGGGCGGCGTCGGCATCGGCACGCCGGCGGATGCTGCCGAGGTCCAGCGCGCGCATGGCGCGGATCATGTCGGCGAAGCGGTCCGGGTAGCTGACCGGCGCGATGTCGACAGCGATGAGACTGGCGATGTCGGCCGGGTCATTGAGCGCCAGCGTCATCGCCGCCTTGCCGCCCATCGAGTGGCCGACGAGGATGACGTCGTGCAGACCCAGGCGCTGCAGCAGCGCCCGCACGTCGCCGGCCATGTCGAGGTAGGTCATGCTGGTGGCGTGCGGCGAGCGGCCATGGTTACGCAGGTCGACGAGATGAAACGCGTACTCGCCGCCGAGCCGGCGCGCCACCGTCAACCAGTTGCGCCCGGCGCCGAACAGGCCATGCAGGACCACCACCGGCGGCCCTGC